>DASYFF010000303.1:0-4065 GCA_036498605.1 Acidimicrobiia bacterium
CCAGAGTACGAGGAGCAGATCCTGCCGCTGGCCGCTCAGTGGCTGGCCGGCGCGGAGTGGGTGCTCGACGTGGGGACGGGGGAGGGGCAGGTCGCCCGGCTGGCCGCCGGGAAGGGCTCCGGGGTCGTCGTCGGGGTCGACCCGACCTGGGGCCAGCTGACCGTGGCCCGGGAGCGGGCCGGCGGGCCGGTCTACGCCCGGGGGACGGCGGCCGCCCTGCCTTGCCGCGCCGCCAGCTTCGACGCCGTGGTCGCCTGCCTCGTCTTCGAGCACATCGTCGACTTCGCCGCCGCCATCGGCGAGGTGGCCCGGGTGCTACGGCCCGGGGGGCGGTTCCTGTTCTTCCTCAACCACCCGCTGCTCCAGACACCGAACAGCGGCTGGATCGACGACCACATCCTCGAGGAGCAGTACTGGCGGATCGGGCCCTACCTCCCGGACGACGAGTCGGAGGAGGAGGTGGCGCCCGGCGTGCTCCTGCCCTTCATCCACCGGCCGCTCCACCGCTACGTCAACGCCATGGCCGACCACGGCCTCCTCATCGACCGGATGGAGGAGCCCGCCCCGCCCGAGGGGTTCCTGGAGCGGGCCCAGGAGTACCGGGAGGCGGCGACGATCCCGCGCTTGCTGTTCCTGGCCGCCCGGAAGGCCGGGGCCGGGATCTACTAGGAGATCGCCAGCATCCGGTCGAGGGCCAGGCGGGCGGCGGCGGCGGTGTCGTCGTCGACCGTGATCCGGTTGACGATCTCGCCCCGGGCCAGGGCGTCCAGGCACCAGGCCAGGTGGGGCTCGTCGATCCGGAACATGGTGGAGCAGGGGCAGATCAGCGGGTCGAGGGAGAAGACCGTCTTGTCGGGGTGCTCGGCGGCCATGCGCCGCACCATGTGGATCTCGGTGCCGATGGCCAGCACCGAGCCGGCCGGGGCCTGATGGACCCACTCCAGGATCCGCTCGGTGGAGCCGACCCGGTCGGCGAGGGCCACGAGCTCGTGGGAGCACTCGGGGTGGACGATGACCTCCACCGTCGGGTGCTCGGCCCGGGCGGCGGCGACGTGGTCGGGGGTGAAGCGCTGGTGAACCGAGCAGTGACCCTTCCAGAGGAGGAAGCGGGCGCCCTTGATCTCCCGCTCCTCGAGGCCCCCCTGCTCGAACCGAGGGTTCCAGATGGCCATCTCGGTCAGGGGGTGGCCGAGCTGGAGGGCGGTGTTGCGCCCGAGGTGCTGGTCGGGCACGAACAGGACCCGGTCGCCCCGCTCCAGCGCCCAGCTCACCACGCCCCGGGCGTTGGACGACGTGCAGCAGGCCCCGCCGTGACGGCCGACGAAGGCCTTCACCGCCGCCGAGGAGTTGACGTAGGTGATGGGCACGACCCGCTCGACGTCGACGACGCCGGCCAGGGCCTCCCAGCACTCCTCGACCTCGTCGGCGTCGGCCATGTCGGCCATGGAACAGCCGGCGTTCAGGTCGGGGAGGATGACCCGCTGGTGGGGGCCGGTGAGGACGTCGGCCGACTCGGCCATGAAGTGCACGCCGCAGAACACGATGTCGGTGGCCTGGCCGTTCTCGGCCGCGTAGCGGGCCAGCTTCAGGGAGTCGCCCCGGGCGTCGGCCCAGCGGATCACCTCGTCGCGCTGGTAGTGGTGCCCGAGGATGAGGAGCCGGTCGGCGAGCTCGGCCTTGGCGGCGGCGATGCGGGCCTCCAGCTGGGCGGGCGTGGCGAGGGTGTAGTCGTCGGGCAGCGGGGGCTGCAGTCGGAGCATGGTGTTCGCCCTCCAAGTGCCAGCCCCGGTTATCGGCCGGTGGGAGCGGCCTGGCCCGTCCCACGGGGATGTCGGCCCCGGAGCGAAATTCGGCCCGCAAGTGCCAGGTGCGGACTGGTGCCAAGTGTAGTGGCACCTTTCGAAAACCGCCGGTCCGGCCCTCCTATTCCGAGCTAATCGGCCAGTCCGGGCAATCCGTCGATGCTGTGGGCGTTCTTGGTGGCCAGGTACTCGGCCAGCTGCTCCTCGGTCTTGTGGTTGACCCAGTCGGCCAGCTGCCCCCGCTCGCCGGTGTAGGTCATGAGGGGGACGCCGTAGCCGCAGGAGTCGGAGATCCTCTCCACCGAGATCCTGATGACGGACCGGGCGCCGGGCTGGGGCGGGAACCGGGCCATGAGCTCCTCCCAGTCCGAGTCGCCGGGGAGCACCACCGCGCCGCGGCCGTGGAGCCGGACGATCTTCGGGGGCCCGTCGAAGGCGCAGAACATGACCACGATCCGGCCGTCGTGCTTGAGGTGGGCGACGGTCTCGATGCCGCTGCCGATGATGTCGAGGTAGGCGACCGTCCGCTGGTCGATGATCGTGAAGGTGCCGTCGACCCCCTTGGGGGAGAGGTTCACGTGACCCTCGTGCTTCCCGGGGGACGTGGCCACGAAGAACACCTTCTGCCGGTTGATGAACTCCGCCAGCCGGTGATCGATCTCCTCGAAGAGCTTCGCCATCGGACGAGTCTGCCAGCCCTGACCGGCAGAATGGTGGGTGGATGCTCACCCGCCCCGCCACCGGCACGATCCCCGACGCCCCCGGTTCCTACCAGTTCAAGGACCGGGACGGCCGGGTCATCTACGTGGGCAAGGCCAAGAGCCTCCGCAGCCGCCTGGCCAACTACTTCGTCAACCCGGCGCTGCTCCTGCCCCGCACCCGGCAGATGGTCACCGCCGCCGAGAGCGTGGAGTGGATCGAGGTCCGCAACGAGGTCGAGGCCCTGTTCCTCGAGTTCAACCTGATCAAGAAGCACAAGCCCCGCTTCAACGTCCGGCTGAAGGACGACAAGTCCTACCCCTACCTGGCCGTCACCGTGGCCGAGGAGTGGCCCCGGGCCATGGTGATGCGGGGGGCGAAGCGCAAGGGCGTCCGCTACTACGGGCCGTTCGCCCACGCCTACGCCATCCGGGAGACCCTCGACCTCCTCCTGCGGACGTTCCCCATCCGCACCTGCAACGACAACAAGCTCGACCGGCACCGCAAGCTGGGCCGGCCCTGCCTCTACGCCCACATCGAGAAGTGCTCCGCCCCCTGCGTCGACGCCATCACCCCGTCCGACTACGAGACCCTCGTCGGCGAGCTGCTCGACTTCCTCGACGGGCACACGGATGCGATCGTGGCCCGCCTCGAAGACCAGATGAAAGAGGCCGCCTCGGAGCTGGAGTTCGAGCGGGCCGCCCGCCTGCGGGACCAGCTGGCCTCGGTCCGCAAGGCCATCGAACGCCAGCAGATGGTGGGCGACAAGGACGAGGACTACGACGCCATCGGCCTGGCCGAGGACGACCTCGAGGCCTCGATCCAGGTCTTCAACGTCCGCCGGGGCCGCATGGTGGGCCGCAAGGGCCTGGTGCTGGAGAAGGTCGAAGAGCTCACCCCGCAGTCCCAGAGCGCCCGCATCCTGGAGCTGCTCTACGGCGACGCCCAGCCGGAGGACGTGCCCAAGGAGGTCCTGATCCCGGTCGAGCCGGAGGAGCTCGGGCTCTACGAGGAGTTCCTGTCCCACGTGCGGGGCTCGAAGGTGCGGGTCCGGGTGCCCAAGCGGGGCAACAAGCGGGCGTTCCTCGAGACCGTGACGAAGAACGCCGAGGAGGCCTTCACCCGCCACCGGCTGAAGCGGGCCTCCGACCACAACGCCCGGGCCCGGGCCCTGACGGCCCTCCAGGACGCCCTCGACCTCCCCGAGGCCCCCCTGCGGATCGAGTGCTACGACATCTCCCACACCATGGGGACGGAGATCGTGGCCTCCATGGTCGTGATGGAGGACGGGCTGGCCAAGCGGAGCGACTACCGCCGGTTCAAGATCCGCTCCCTCACCGACCAGGACGACTTCGCGGCCATGAGCGAGGTCATCACCCGCCGGTTCACCAACTACCTCCGGGAGCGCGACGAGGGCGTCCGGGCCGGGAAGCGGTTCTCCTACCCGCCGAACCTGGTCCTGATCGACGGCGGCAAGGGGCAGCTGTCGGCCGCCGTATCGGTCCTCGAGGAGCTGGGCCTGGAGGAGATCCCGGTGGCCAGCTTGGCCAAGAAGTTCGAGGAG
>DASYFF010000304.1:0-3162 GCA_036498605.1 Acidimicrobiia bacterium
ACCAGGGTGGCGACCAGGAGCGTGCCGGAGGTGCTGGCGGCCGTGAGCGTCGGCGCCACGGTGGCGCCGGCCACCTTGGCCAGCGTCCCCGCCTGGACCTTGGCGATCGTGGCCGACACCAGGGCGCCGGCCGGCTGGTGCTGGGCGTCCTGGGCCACCACCACCAGGACCGATGTCAGCAACGACACGGCCCACAGGAGCTGGCGCCTTCCCGTCCCAGTCAACAACGGCCGATCTCCCCAGGTGGACTCTGGTTCCGTCGCCGTTCCCGTCAGTGATCGGAGCGGTACTGCGCGGCGCCCTCCGTGGCCAGCGCGCCGGCCGGTTCCTCGGCCGGGCGCTTCACGTGCCCCCGACGACCGAGCATCAGGCCGCCCCCGATGCCGGCGGCGGCCACGACCGCCACCAGGAACCACACCGGGTAGCTGCGCCCGGAATGCTTGGAGATGGGAGCGGGCGTCACGACGCCGGGCGCGGGGACGGCGCCGAGCACCGTGCCGAGACGGGCGCTCGACGTCTGGACGACCGGGGGCGCGCCCGGCGCCGTGGCGGTGGCGGTGATGGTGTACGCACCGGTCTTGAGGACGTCGGGCCAGGCCACCGGGTAGTCGATGGTGTCGCCCGGCAGGATCGTGTCGAGCGTGCGGGTGACGGTCTTCTGGTAGCCGTCAGGGCCGGTCATCGCCACCGACAGCTCGGGCTTCCCGAGCCGCACCCCGTTGTTGCCCAGCGTCACCACGACCGAGGCGGCGCTCACGCCGGGGAGCGAATCGAGCTTGGACCCCCCGACGTGCACGGCGAAGGCCCCCGGCCCCGGGACGACGACCTGCACGCCCATCACCGATCGGACGACCTGCGTCACGGCGAACTTGCCGCTGCCCGACGTCTGATGGGTGTCCTCGAAGGCGATCCCGGCCAGGTGGTCGCCGGCCCCGGCGTCCTTGGGAACCTTGACCGTGAAGGGGACCGGGAGCTCGCTGTGGGGGGCGACGGTCACCGTGGCGGCCGAGGGGGTCACCCAGCCGCCGGCCTTGGTGACCTGGTCCTGCCGGTTGCCGTAGACGGCGCCCGACGTCGCCGCCGTCAGCCCGTCGACGCTGGAGACGGCCAGCACCACCGGCGTATCACCGGTGTTGGTGACGATGATCTGGTCGGTGAACGTCTCACCCGGGGTCACCGACGGCTTGAAGTAGGCCTTGGTGGCCGGGTCGGCGGGGTCGGCGTGGGCCGGACGCAGCGAGATCCCGAAGCCGGCCGACGCCGGGGCGGCGGGCAACCACGACAGGACGACGGCCACAGCCGCCGCCACCCCGAGAGCGCGGCGCGAACGCAGAGCTAGCTTCACGATCACCTTCCTGGATCAGGGCCCACTGACAAGCGTGTAGGTCCACGTCGAGCTGTAGCTACCGGCGAAGGCGTTGGCCGGGATGGCCAGCGAGAAGACGAGGGTCACGGTCTGGTTGCCGAGCCCGGTGTTGGCCGCCGAGTTGAAGATCTTCGTGGCCGTCGGCGCCGTGGCCGCCGCCGGCAGTGTGTAGGGGTAGCTGGTGCCGTTGGTGGCGGCCGTGCAGCTCGCACCGGAGTCGCAGGCCACCGTCGGAACCGCCGCCACGGTGACCGAGGTGTTGGCCAGGCTCTTGGCGCCGGTGGTGAAGGCCGTCGACGTGGCGGTGATGTTCCAGCCGGACCCCGACCCGGTGGCGTCGCCGACGTCGAACGTCTGGGTGGACGTCACGACCTGGTTCAGCCCGGTCAACGTCACGTTGAACCCGGTGTTGGCCGGGACGCTGACGAAGCCCAGCGTCCCTCCGGTCACCGTGGCCGTGGCCGTGGCGGCGACGGCCGGAAGGCTGGTCAGGGTCACGAGCCCACCGACGCAGAGCACGGCAATGAGCAGTTTGCGGGCCGGGAGCATCGGCACTCTCCGAGGTCAGGAACCCCAACCGGGGACACGTGGAGACCGTTCGACGGAACGTGTCGTCCGCTTTATTTAGCGGACCGTGGGAAGGTTAACCGACGCGACCACAGTAAGTACAGAACAACTATAGGAATTGGGGATCCTGGATCCCAGATTAGCGTTCAGCCCGAGACCCTAATCCCCTGCTCGCCGGTGCGGCGCTGGGCGATCATGGCGGCGCGGGCCCGGTCCAGCAGGGCCGGGCCGTCGGCCGCCGCCCGCCCCAGGGCGATGCCGATGGCGGCGGTGAGGCGCAGGGTGCCCGTGGGGAGCTTGAACTCCGGGGCCAGCGCGCCGAGCGCCCGCTGTGCCGCCCGTTCGGCGTTGGACGGGCGGACCAGACCCTCGAGCACCACGGCGAACTCGTCGACGGTGATCCGGCCCACCGCCGCCGGCGGCGGGAAGACCTCGCCGAGCCGTTCGGCCACCCCGAAGAGCAGTTCCTCCCCGGCGTTGGGCCCGAACCGGGCGTCGACGCCGGCGAAGCCGCCGAGGCCGATGACCATGACGGCCACCGACCGCTTCTCCCGCTCGGTCCGGGCCAGCGCCTCGGCGATCCGTTCGTTGAGCAGCGGTGCGGTGGCCAGCCCGGTCAGCGGGTCGCGCAGGGCGTGGGACCCGACCTGCTGGGCCCGTTCGACGGCGAAGACCAGCACCTCGGCCAGGCGCTCCCCGTCCATCGAGCCCTTGGTCAGGAAGTCCTGCGCCCCCTGGTGCACCGCAGCCTGACCGAGGCCTGTCTCGGTGAGGCCGGTGATGACGACGACGGGAACATCGGGGCTGCGGTTGCGGACGGCCCGGTAGGTCGCCAGCCCCTCACTGTCGGGCAGGGTCAGATCGAGGAGGACGACGTGGGGAGGGCGGCGGGCCAGGACGTCAAGCCCGTCGGCCAGGGTCTCCACCACGGTGACCTCGAACCGGGCGGCGGCGCTCTGCTCGAGCAGGGAAGCGAACAGTTCGGCGTCGGTGCGGCTGTCCTCCACCACCAGGACGGATAGGGCCGGCTCGGAGTCCGTGGACCCAATTCCCACGAAGGGGCACTCTAGGCGCCCCCGGGCCCGGCGCCGGGGGCCTTTCCGTCAGCGGGGCGTGACGCGCACGGGCAAAGACGGGACGCCCCGCAGGAACGTCGTCTTGAACCGGGGGATGGGACCGGCCGGTTCGATGCGGGCGAAGCGCTCGGCCAGGCGGGTGAAGACGATCTG
>DASYFF010000305.1:0-11447 GCA_036498605.1 Acidimicrobiia bacterium
GTCTGGCCCAGGTAGTCGTTGCCGCTGGTGACGGAGTCGAGCCCGGCCTGGCAGTGCATCAGGGTCGACTTCCCCGAACCGGACGGGCCCATGATGGCCGTGAAGCGCCCGGACGGGAAGCCGTCGGTGACCGAGTCGAGCGCCCGGACGGCGGCGTCACCCTCCCCGTAGATCTTGCTGACTTTGACAGCGCGGGCGGCGTAACTGACGTCGGAGCCGTTCATGTCGAGAGTCATGGGGCGAGAACCTACCGCCCCGCAGTGAACTACAGGTTGCCCCGGCGCTCCTGTTCCCGCTCGATGGCCTCGAACAGGGCCTTGAAATTGCCGGCCCCGAAACCCCGCGCCCCTTCCCGCTGGATGATCTCGAAGAAGAGCGTCGGGCGGTCGCCCATGGTCTCGGTGAACACCTGGAGCAGGTAGCCCTCGTGGTCCCGGTCGGCCAGGATGCCGAGCTCGGCCAGCGCCTCCCAGGGCAGGTCGAGGCCGGCCATGCGGACCTTGGCGTCGTCGTAGTACTCGGCCGGCACCCGCAGGAAGCGCACCCCCCGGTCCCGCAGGGCCCGCACGGTCGTGACGATGTCCTCCGTCTGGAGGGCGATGTGCTGCACGCCGGGGCCGCCGTACCAGTCGAGGTACTCCTCGATCTGGCTCTTGCGCCGGCCCTCGGCCGGTTCGTTGATGGGCAGGACGACCTTCGACCCGTCCCACACCACCGTCGACATCAGCGCCGAGTACTCGGTGGAGATGGCCTCGTCGTCGAAGTGGATCAGCTGCTCGAAGCCGAACACCCGGGCGTAGAAGTCGACCCAGTGCCCGAGGTTGCCGAGCTCGACGTTGGCCACGACGTGGTCGACCCGGGTCAGGCCGACGGACGGGCCGACCGGGGCGCTCAGCGGCGGCGCCTCGTAGCCGGGGGCGAACAGGCCGAGGTAGTCGTCGCGCTCGATGAAGCTGTGGCGGGTCTCGCCGTAGGTGGCCACACTGGCCCGCACGATGCGCCCCGAGGCGTCGGACACCACGTGGGGGGCGACCACGCCGAGAGCGCCCCGGGCGGTGGCCGCGCCGTAGGCGGCGGCGGCGTTCTCGACCACGAAGGCCACGTCGCGCACCCCGTCGCCGTGGGCCGCCACGTGGGCGACGATCGGCGACGACGGCACGATCCCGGCCGTCACCACGAACCGGACGTCGCCCTGGGTCAGCACGTAGGAGACCCGGTCGGTCACCCCGGTCTCGGGCCCGGCGTAGGCCACGATGTCGAAGCCGTAGCAGGAGGCGAAGAAGGCGGCCGCGGCGCGGGCGTTGCCGACCCAGAACTCGATGTGGTCGATCCCGCCCAAGCGGGGGGCATCTACGGTCTCAGCTGACGCGGCGGCCAGCCAGTCACGAGTGACGCTCACGCCACCCTCCTCGTCTCGTAGGCGAGGCGGTCGGACTCGAGCCCGTCCCAGAAGGCCTTCACGCCGTCGAGCATCTCGGCCGCCCCGGCCAGGAACCGTTCCTCGTCGAAGTCGGAGCGGAAGAAGGCCTCGGCCAGCTCGTCGGCGGTGTGGGCGGCGTGCTGGTCCTCGATCTTGTCGTGCCAGATCCAGAAGCCCATCGGCAGGTCGGGGCACTCCCGGGCCTTGAAGGCCGACAGGCCGGCGATCAGCTCCTTCCAGAAGCCCGCCGCCGCCCAGTGCTCCACGGCGTAGGAGGCGCCCTCGGCGATCGACGCGTCCTCCGAGCCGTAGATCCGGAGCAACTCGTCGCAGAAGAACAGCGTCGAGGCGCTGCCGTGGCGGCGCTTGCCCATGTCGTCGAAGCCGAGGCCGATCGGGGCTCCGAAGCGCAGCAGCCATTCGAAGTGGGCGGCGGTGAAGCGGAACCGACCCCCGTCCACCGTGCCCTCGGTGGAGACGATGTCGGGGTCCACCCCCTCGGCCGCGCCGGCGTCGGCCCGGGTCGGCTTGAACACGACCCCCAGCTCGTTCATGAGGATCTCCTTCCCGGACCGGTAGGAGTCGAGGTCGGCGGCGTTGAGGACCTTGCGCAGCTGCGCCTCGACGAACTGGTGGGAGAAGACGGAGAACTGCACGGCCAGGTGGCGGACCTCGTCACGGTCGGCCGCTCCGGCGGCGAACCAGCGGGTGTAGGCGTTGTCGACCACGACCGGGTGGTGGTGGACGAGCCCCTCGACCCGCGACCGGAATCGGGCCAGGTCACCGGAGGTGCGGACGGGCATGGGAGGCTCCCTTCGACTGAAACGCCTACGCTCAGTCAAGTGGACGCCTGGTGGGCGTATCCGTCAACATGTCCAGATTGAATTGAGCAATCTGCTCAATCAATGGCCCTTGCAGACGTACAGTCCGGCCAGCTTGTCCAGGTGAAAGCCTCGGACGGTAGAGTCCGCCTGTGGCCGAGCCGCTCGACGCCGTGGACTGGCGCGTCCTCCAGGTGCTGGCGGAGGGTTCCCGCATCGGCATGCTCGAGCTGTCCCGGCGGGCCCAGGTGGCCCGGGGCACCGCCCAGGCCCACGTCGACCGGCTGGTGGGCAACGGGGTCATCACCAGCTTCGCCCCCCACCTCGACGTCCGGGCGATGGGCTACGGGGTGCTGGCCTTCACCACGATCGACATCGCCCAGGGCCGCCTCGGCGACGTCGTCGCCCACCTCCAGGAGGTGCCGGAGGTCCTCGAGGCCCACGCCACCACCGGGGCCGACGACCTCCTGTGCCGGATCGTGGCCCGGAGCAACGACCACCTCCAGGAGGTGCTCAACCGGATCCTCGAGGTCCAGGGCATCAACCGCACCCAGACGGTGATCGCCCTCACCGAGCAGATCCCCTACCGGGTCACCCGACTGGTGGACGCGGGCCTCCTGGAGAAGTGACTCCTATCGGATGACCGGCTGTTCCGCCGGGTCCGTGAGGACGATCTCGTTGTCGCTCCCGGCCCCGGGGGCGGCCTCGCCGGGGCGGGGCTCGATCCACGAGGATTCCCCGAGGAATACCTCGAGGAAGGCCCGCAGCTCGGCCAGCCCTTCCACCCGTGCCCGGTAGTACCGGCGCGTTCCCTGACGGCGCTCCGTGACCAAACCGCTGTCCTTCAGGATGCGGAGGTGCTGGGACACGGCCGGTCGGCTCACCTCGAAATGCGAGGCGATCTGACCCGCCGTGAGCTCCCGGTCACGAACCAGACGGACGATTTCCCGCCGGTGACGCTCAGCGATGGCCCGAATCGCAGCTTCCACAGCCCTCATTTAAGCGCAGCCTCACATCCTCGCTCAAGTAGACAGGAGAAATCTCTGGCAACAATTCACAACACCACCTCCCCGCTCCCCCGGCGGACCACCCCCCGGGAGGCCACGAACTGTGGGTATCGTCAGTTGCATGTCGCCCCGACCTCCCCTGATCGTGCCCTCCGTCCTCCCGGCTGATTTCTCCCGCCTCGGCGACGACGTCGCCGCCCTCGAGAAGGCCGGCGTCGACCGGATCCAGTGGGACGTGATGGACGGGCACTTCGTCCCCAACCTGACCTTCGGGCCCGACGTGATCGCCGCCTGCCGGAGCCGGGCGGCGGTGGGTTTCGAGGCCCACCTCATGGTCAGCAACCCGGACGAGCTCCTCCCCCGCTACGTCGACGCCGGCTGCGAGCTGGTGATCGTCCACGCCGAGGCCTGTACCCATCTCCACGCCACGCTCAGCCGGATCCGGTCCCTCGGGGCCCGGGCCGGTGTGGCCCTCAACCCGTCGACCGGGATCGAGGCCGTCTGCCACGTCGTCGACCTCCTCGACCTGCTCCTGGTGATGACGGTCAACCCCGGGTTCGGGGGCCAGGCCTACATCGCCACCATGGAGCCGAAGATCGCCGAGGCGAGGGCGCTGATCGACGGCAGCGGGTTCGCCGTCGAGCTCGAGGTCGACGGCGGCATCGGCCCGTCCACCGTGGCCGGAGCGGCCGGCGCCGGCGCCGACGTCCTCGTGGCCGGCAGCGCCCTGTTCCGCGATCCCGAGGGCCTCGAGCACGCCGTCTCCGACCTCCGGGCCCGGGCCCTGGCCGCCCAGCGGGGCGCTTTTGGAGACTCTTCTTAAGTCTTCCCCCGAACTCGGACATAGCGGTCGAAGCGCGGCACGGTCTTCAGGCGCGGAACAGGAGCCGGCCCCCGCTCTGTCGAAAGGCCCGCTCATGATGCACTGGAGGGCCGAACCCGTTCAGACCCCAGCGCGCTCCCGGCGATCCAAGCCGGCGGCGAAGCCGGCCCCGGCCGCCAAGCCGGCCCGGGCTGCGAAGCCGGCTCCGCCGGCCCCGGCGGCGCGGCCCGCATCGACCGGTCAGGCCTTCATGATCCGCTGTCTGGCCATGGCCGTGGCCGCCCTCCTGACGGCCAACGGCGTCATCGTCGCCGAGCAGGTCACCGGCCGCGACCTCATCACGCTCAGCACCGACGGGCTGAGCAACGCCAAGCAGGCCATCGCCGATCTCCTCGGTGGCAAGAAGGACAAGAGCCCGGTGGTGGCCGGCGCGGTGCTCGAGCAGTCGTCGACGACCAGCACGACCGCCCCCGCCACCACCACCAGCACGGCCACCCCGGCCGTGACGGCTCCGCCGGTCGCTTCGGCCCCCGGGGCCCCCACCACCGCCACGACCGCCGCCCCCAAGACGACCTCGACCACGGCCAGGCCGGCGCCCGCCGGTGCGAACGGCGCCAGCGCCGCCACCGACTGGAACCACGTCGCCGACACGATCCGGCCCTACATCGAGAAGGAGACCAGCCTCACCTTCACCGGGCCGCTCAAGGTCACCGCCCTCGACACCGGTCCCTTCAACGACCGCCTCAACGCCGTGCGCATGGCCCCGGCCCTCGACCGGGCCCGCCGGGCCGAGGCCACCCTCAAGACCCTCGGGATCATCGAGCCCACCGTCGACCTGGCCGCCCAGGTGCAGCGCCTGTCGACGGGCAGCGTCAACGCCTTCTACGACGTGAAGGCCAACGAGCTGGTCATCCACAACGGGCCGCTCACCCCCTTCATGCTCAAGACGATCGTCCACGAGATGGTCCGGGCCGACTACGACCAGCACTTCGAGCTCTACCGCCCGTCGCTGGTGGCGCCCGACGACGAGAGCGGCATCGCCTGGGACAGCCTCGTCGAGGGCACGGCGTCCCGGATCGAGGCCCGCTTCATCTCCGCCCTGCCCGACGCCGACAAGAAGTCGGTCCAGGCCGAGCAGCAGCGGATCGCCGGCCTCCTGCCCAAGGACCTGCCCGACTACGTGCTGGTGGAGTACGCCTTCCCGTTCGGATCGGGGCCGAAGTTCGCCGACTACCTCATGACCAACGGCGGCCCGGCCCGGGTCAACACCGCCTTCCAGAACCCGCCGACCACCACCGAGCAGATCATCCACCCCGAGAAGTTCGTGGCCGGCGAGGGCCCCAAGGCCATGGCCAACCCCGCCGCCGACGGGCCGGCCATCCGGTCGGGGTCGCTCGGCCAGCTGCTGCTCTCGCTGATGCTGGCCCAGGTGATCGACCCGGGTCAGGCGGAGACGGCGGCCGACGGCTGGGGTGCCGACCGCTACGTCACCTGGCAGAACGGCGGCCAGACCTGCGTCCGGCTCTCCATCGACATGGACACGCCGGCCCAGCTCACGGCCATGGGCCAGGCCCTGACCGACTGGGCCAAGGGCACGCCGGGCGCCACGGTGCAGGGCTCGGGGCCCTTCACCGTGACCCGCTGCGCCTAGCTGCTACTGGTCGGCGAGGCGCTTCTCCAGGTCCTTCAGCTGGTCGTGGAGGGCGCCGGGGAGGCGTTCCCCGAAGGTCTCGTAGTGGGCCTCCATCTGGGGCATCTCCCGCCGCCAGCTCTCCCGGTCGACGGTCGTGAGCCCGGCCAGGACGGCCGGGTCGATGTCGAGCCCGCTCGTGTCGAGCGCGCCCGGCGCCGGCACCCGGCCGATCGGCGTGTCGACGGCCGCACCCTCGCCGGTGACCCGCTCCAGGACCCACTTGAGGACCCGGCTGTTCTCGCCGAAGCCGGGCCACAGGAACGAGCCGTCGTCGCCCCGGCGGAACCAGTTGACCCAGAAGAGCTTCGGGAGCTTGGCCGGTTCGGTGGCCGCCCCGATCTCCAGCCAGTGGGCGAAGTAGTCGCCCATGTTGTAGCCGCAGAAGGGCAGCATGGCGAAGGGGTCGAAGCGCAGCTTCCCGACGGCGCCGGCCTGGGCGGCGGTCGTCTCCGAGCTCATGATCGAGCCGAGGAAGACACCGTGGTCCCAGTCGAAGGCCTCGGTGACGAGGGGGACGTTGGTCGCCCGCCGGCCGCCGAAGAGGATGGCCGAGATCGGCACGCCGGCCGGGTCCTCCCACTCGGGGGCGATCGACGGGCACTGGGCGGCGGCGACGGTGAAGCGGGCGTTGGGGTGGGCGGCCGGCGTCGACGACTCCGGCGTCCAGTCCTGGCCCTTCCAGTCCGTGAGGTGGGCCGGCGCCTCGGAGAGGCCCTCCCACCAGATGTCCCCGTCGTCGGTCTCGGCCACGTTGGTGAAGACGCAGTCATGCGTCAACATGGCGACTGCATTGGGATTGGTCTTGTCCCCCGTCCCCGGCGCCACGCCGAAGAACCCGGCCTCGGGGTTGGTGGCGTAGAGCCGCCCGTCGGCGCCGAACTTCATCCAGCAGATGTCGTCGCCGACGGTCTCGATCTTCCACCCCGGCAGCGTCGGGATGAGCATGGCCATGTTCGTCTTGCCGCATGCCGACGGGAAGGCGGCGGCCACGTAGCGCTTCTCGCCGCCCGGCGGGGTGACGCCGAGGATCAGCATGTGCTCGGCCAGCCAGCCGTCGTCGCGGGCCAGGACGGAGGCGATCCGCAGGGCGAAGCACTTCTTGCCCACCAGGGCGTTGCCGCCGTAGCCCGACCCGTAGCTCCAGATCTCCCGGGTCTCGGGGAAGTGGACGATGTACTTGTTCTCGCCGTCGCAGGGCCAGGGCACCTCTGGCCGGTCGACCAGCGGGTACCCGACCGAGTGCATGCAGGGGACGAACGCCCCGTCGCCCAGCACTTCGAGGACCTTGGCGCCCATCCGGGTCATGATCCGCATGCTGGCGGCGACGTACGGCGAGTCGGTGAGCTGGATCCCGATGTGGGAGAACGGCGATCCGAGCGGGCCCATGGAGAACGGGACGACGTACATCGTCCGGCCCCGCATCGACCCCTCGAAGAGCCCGAGCATCGTCTCCCGCATCTCGGCCGGCGCCCGCCAGTTGTTGGTCGGGCCGGCGTCGATCTCCCGCTCGCTGCAGATGAACGTCCGGTCCTCGACCCGGGCGACGTCGGCCGGGTCGGAGCGGGCCAGGAAGCTGTTGGGCCGCAGGGCGTCGGTCAACCGCCGGAACGTCCCGTTGGCCACGAGCAGCTCGCACAGCCGCTCGTACTCCTCCTGACTGCCATCGCACCAATGGACAGTTTCTGGCTGGAAGAGCCGACGGCCTTTCTCCACGAAGTCCAACAGGGCCCGGTTCTTCGTCGCGGCAGTCATCTTCAAATTCTTCCCTATACGAGGCCCCAGGTCACGAACCGGGGCGGGCGGCGGCGGCCAAAGCCTTCAGTTGGGCCTCGGTTCCGATGGCGATGAGGATCTGATCGGCCCCCAGCACGGTCTCCGGGGGCGGGTTGGTGGTGAAGCCGCCGTCGGCGTCGCGCAGGGCCAGGATCAGCGCCCCGGTGGCGTCCCGGATGTGGGCGTCGCGCAGCGACCGCCCGGCCAGCGGCGACCCGGGCGGCAGCGCCACCTCCTCGAGGCGGAACTCGAGGCTCCCGTCGTGCATCACCACGTCGAGGAACTCGGCCACGTGGGGCTGGAGCACGAAGGCGGCCATCCGGGCCCCGCCGATCCCCTGCGGATTGACCACCCGGTCGGCGCCGGCCTGGGCCAGCTTGGCCTCCGAGCTCTCGATCCGGGCCCGGGCCACGATGAACAGGTCGTCGCGCAGCGAGCGGGCGGTGAGCGTGACGAACAGGTTGGCGGCGTCGGTGTTGAGGGCGCTGACGAGGACGCGGGCCCGCTCGACACCCGCCTCCCGCAGCGTCTCGTCGGTGGTGGCGTCGCCCCGCACGACGTGGACCGAGCCCTCGGCCGTCGCCGCCCGGTCGGGGTCCTGCTCCACGACGACGACGTCCTCGCCGGCCAGCGCCACGTAGTGGGCGAGGTTGCGCCCGACCCGGCCGAAGCCGCACACGATCACGTGACCGGTCATGCGGGCGATCTGACGGTCCATGCGCTTCCTCCCGAGCACTTCCCGGATCTGGCCCTCGACGACGGCTTCGAGGACGAGCGTGAAGGTGTAGAGGGCCGTCGCCACCCCGACCAGGATCAGGCCGATGGTGAAGACCTGGGCGCCGCTGGAGAGTGGTTGGACCTCCCGGAACCCGACGGTGGAGACGGTCGTGACGGTCTGGTACACGGCGTCGAGGACGGAGAAGCCGAAGGCCATGTAGCCCACCGTCCCCGTCACCAGGACGCCGACGAGGGCGGCCAGTCCGAAGCGCAGCCGGCGCCAGGCCTCCACGTCCGGACGATAGCCAGGTGGCGGCGGGGTTAGGATGCCCCGATCACGCTCGAGGGAGGCTGCATGACCGTCCAGGCCTACGTGCTCATCCAGACCGAGGTCGGCAAGGCTGCGCAGGTGGCGTCGGAAGTCCGCAAGATCGACGGCGTGAAGAGCGCCGACGACGTGACCGGCCCCTACGACGTGATCGTCAATGCCGAGGCCGAAAGTGTCGACGAGCTGGGCAAGATGGTCGTCTCCCGGGTCCAGCTGGTCGAGGGGATCACCCGCACCCTGACCTGCCCGGTCGTCAACCTCTAGAGGCTCTCCTGGAGCTCAGGCTTCACGGGGGCGCCCGGCCCGCTCGGCCCGGCGCTCGTGGCGTTCCAGGGCCAGGGCCACCAGCCGGTCGAGCAGCTCGGCGTAGGGCACGCCGGTGACCTCCCACAGCCGGGGGTACATGGAGATCGGCGTGAAGCCGGGGATGGTGTTGACCTCGTTGACCAGGAACCCCCGTCCCGGGTCCTCGAGGAAGAAGTCGACCCGGGCCATCGCCTCGCAGCGGCAGGCCTCGAAGGCCGCCACGGCCAGCCGGCGCACCTCGGCCGTCCGGTGGGGGTCGAGGTCGGTGGGGGCCCGCAGTTCGGCCGAGTCGTCGAGGTACTTGTCCTCGTAGGTGTAGAAGTCGGCCCCGGGCACGATCTCGCCCGGGAGCGAGGCCTCGGGCGGCCGGTCGCCGAGGACGGCCACCTCGATCTCCCGGCCGGTGATGCCCTCCTCGACCAGGATCCACTCGTCGAAGCGCAGGGCGACCTCGACGGCCTCCTCGAGGCCGACCCGGTCGGCGGCCTTCGAGACCCCGACCGACGAGCCGAGGTTGGCCGGCTTCACGAAGCAGGGGTAGCCGAGGGCGTCCTCGCAGCGGTCGAGGTCGGCCTTGGTGACAGCGTCCTCCCGCAGCGCCACGGAGCGGGCGCTGGCCAGCCCGCAGGCGGCGAAGGCCCGCTTCATCATGACCTTGTCCATCCCCACCGCCGAGCCGAGCACCCCGGAGCCGACGTAGGGCAGGCCGGCCAGCTCCAGGAGGCCCTGGACGGTCCCGTCCTCGCCGTAGGGGCCGTGGAGGAGCGGGAAGGCGACGTCGACGGCTCCCAGCAGGCCGCCCTGTGATTCGAGGCGCACGACCGACGAGCCGAGCCCGGCGCGCTTCTCGGCCAGCCGGACCGGTGGCCCTTCGACCTCGAAGGCCGACGGGAACTGCCCCGTCTCCAGCGCGGCCCGGGCCCGGTCGGCCAGCAACCAGCGCCCCTCCCGGGTGATGGCTACCGGCACGACGTCATAGCGGGCGGGGTCGAGGGCCCGGGCGACGGCCACGGCGCTGACCCGGGACACGTCGTGCTCGGCGGACTGCCCACCGAAGAGCAGCAGCAGGCGGAGGCGGCGGTCGGGGGACGGGCTCATCGCACCTGGAGGACGGCCCGGATCCCGACGCCCATGAGGAAGAGTCCGATGATGCCGTAGAACATCTCCAGCCGACCTCGCATCGAGTCCCGGGACGAGTAGGCGATCCCGACGGTGATGAAGCCCACGAAGCCGTAGAACATGTGGAACCGGGGCACCGTGTAGTGGTGGGACGACACCAGCGTGGCGCCGGTGGCCACCTGCACCAGCAGGGCGACCTCGGCGGCGATGGTCGACGCCCACACCCACCGGCCCCGCAGGCTCGGCACCCGCCAGGCGACGAGCGCCACGATGCCGGCCAGGGCGTTGCCGACAATGGCCACCCAGGCCCAGTGCTTGTGGAAGGTGTGGAGCGCTTCGATCAGAGGGTCTCTTGCTGGATGACGTCGAACGACCACAGCTCGCTGGCCGAGCCCACCGGGCCCTGGCTCCCGTGGGCCTTGTGGCCGTGCTGGAAGGCGGCGCTGTTGACCCAGTCGTTGAACGCCTCCTCGGAGGCCCAGCGGGTGTAGACGAGGACGGTGTCGCGCCCGTCGCTCGGGCGGAGCAGCTGGAACTCCTCGAAGCCGGGACTCTTCGATACCTCGCCGGCCCGGTTGGCGAAGCGCTTCTCGAGCTCCTCCATCCGGTCGGCGGGCACCGTGATGGCGTTGATACGGACGACACTCACGAAGTACCTCCCTGTTCTCGGGCGGGCATCCTACGGTCGACGTCGGGTTCGAGGAACATCAGGCGGGCCTCGGGCACGTCGGCCCGCACCGCGGCCTCGGCCCGGTCGATCACGGCCGCCGTCTCCCCCGAGGGCCGCTGCGGGTCGACGGCGATCTTGGCCACCACCAGCAGGTCGTCGGGGCCCAGGTGCTCGGTCCGGAGGTGGATCACCCGCTCCACGCCCGGCGTGCCCTCCAGGGCGGCGCAGATGCGCCGCTGCACGTCGGGGGTGGCCGCCTCGCCGATCAGGAGGCTCTTCATCTCGTGAGCCAGGACGAAGGCGATGGCGGCCAGCAGCGCCCCGATGGCCAGGCTGCAGACGGCGTCGAAGCGGGGGCTGCCGGTGACCTCGGCCAGGCCGATCCCGACCAGGGCGAAGGCCAGCCCGAGCAGGGCGCCGGTGTCCTCCAGCAGGACGACCGGCAGCTCCGGGATCCGGGCGTGGCGGATGAAGGCCGCCCAGCTCAGCTCGCCCTTGACCTCCCGGCTCTCCCGGACGGCCGTCCGCAGGGAGAAGGACTCCAGGATGAAGGCGACGGCCAGTGTCCCGACGGCCCACACCGGGGACTCGAGTTCGTGGGGCGAGCGGAGCTTGTCGACGCCCTCGACGAGGGCGAAGAGGCTGCCGGCGGTGAAGAGCACGACGGCCACCACGAAACTCCAGAAGTACCGCTCCCGGCCGTGGCCGAAGGGGTGCTGCGGGTCGGGTGGCCGCCTCGACCGGCGAGCGCCGAGGAAGAGCAGGCCCTG
>DASYFF010000306.1:0-18604 GCA_036498605.1 Acidimicrobiia bacterium
GCCGCCTTCGACGCCGTGATCGCCGGTTGCGCCGACCGGGACGAGACCTGGATCAGCCCGGCCATGGAGTCCGCCTACCGGGCGCTGCACCGGGCCGGTGTGGCCCACAGCCTCGAGGTCTGGTCGGCCGGCGACCTCGTCGGCGGCCTCTACGGCGTGCTGACCGGCAAGGTCTTCGCCGGCGAGTCGATGTTCCACCGCACCCCCGACGCTTCCAAGGCCGGCGTCGTCGACCTCTGCCAGCGTCTCGTCGAAGCCGGCGTGGTCATGATCGACACGCAGGACGAGAGCGACCACATGGCCACCCTCGGCCAGCTCCTCCTCCACCGCTACGACTACATCGATCTCCTCCACCACCTCCGCGACGACCCTGTCACCCTCCCCACCACCCGCCGCCCCGTGGCCCGGCTGACCGCCCCGGCCTCCCCCGGCGGGCGGGGTGGCGCCGGGTAACGTCGGCCCGTGCCCTTCGAAGCGACCCGCCCCGAGCTGGTCTGGCCCGGGAAGTACGACGAGCAGGGCCGGCGCCGGGTCGTCGACCGGGTCACCCTCCCGTTCCGGGTCGTCGAACGGTTGGGGGGCGAACCGGCCGGAGCCTTCGAGGACGGATGGCGCAATCAGCTGATCTGGGGCGACAACCAGCGGGTGATGTCGAGCCTCCTCGATCGTCACGCCGGCCAGGTCGACCTGATCTACCTCGACCCGCCCTTCGCCAGCGGCGGCGACTTCGTCATGACCGTCCCCATCGGCGACGGAAGCCCGGCCGGGGAAACGTCGGGAGCGTCGTCGTTCGAGACGACGCTCTACCGCGACAGCTGGCAGGGCGGGCTGGGCACCTACCTGGCCATGCTGGCCGACCGGTTGACGCTCATGCGGGAGCTGCTACGCGACACCGGCAGCCTCTACATCCACGTCGATGCCATCGCCGGGCACTACGTCAAGGTCGTGGCCGACGAGATCTTCGGCGCCGGGTCCTTCCAGCGGGAGATCATCTGGCGGATCGGCTGGGTTTCGGGCTTCAAGAGCGCGGCCCGGAACTGGATCCGTAACCACGACACGATCCTCTTCTACGTGAAGTCGCCGGGGTCGTTCACCTTCAACAAGACCTACGTGCCCTACCCGCCCGGCTACCGCCGGCGGGGCGGCGGCGAGCCGACCGGCAAGGGCTACCCGATCGACGACGTGTGGAACGCCAGCCCCGCCGAGCAGGAACTGAAGGGGGAGGACAGCCTCGACTCCATTCAGATCAAGAGCTTCTCGAACGAGAAGACCGGCTACGCCACCCAGAAGAACGAGAGCGTCCTGCGGCGGATCATCGAGGCGTCGTCCAACCCCGGCGACCTCGTCGCCGACTTCTTCTGCGGCTCGGGCACGACCCAGGCCGTAGCCGAGAAGACCGGCCGGCGCTGGATCGGTGCCGACCTCGGCCGCTCCGCCATTCACATCACCCGCAAACGCCTGCTCGACATCCCCGGCTGCCGGCCGTTCGACCTCCTCGATCTCGGCCCCCACGAACGGACGCACTGGCAGATGGCGACCTTCGGTGGCAACACCGACGACTACATGGCCGCCATGCTCCGGCTGTACGGTGCTGCCCCTCTGGCCGGCTCGACCCACCTCCACGGCCGGATGGGCGAGGCGGCGGTCCACATCGGGGCGGCCGACGTCCCGGTCTCCGCCGACGAGATCGCCCTCTGCCTGGAGGAGTGCGCCCTCGTCGGGGCCAAGGAGCTCCACATCCTCGGCTGGGACTGGCAGCCGGGCGTCCAGGACCCGGCGGCAGCCGATGCCGCCGCCCGGGGGGTGGACCTCCTGCTCCGCCAGATCCCCCGGGAGCTGATGGAGGACCAGGCCGTCGCCCGCGGCGACATCACCTTCTTCGAGCTCGCCCGCCTCGACCTCCAGTTGCGCCCGACCCGCCGCCGGCATGAGGTCGTCGTGACGCTGCGACACTTCGATCTGCCCCACCCGGACCTCCTGTCCGGCACGGTGCGGGAGAAGATCGCCCGGTGGTCCGACCACGTCGACTCCTGGGCCGTCGACTGGACCTTCACCGGGGACACCTTCGAACCCGGCTGGGTCACCTACCGCACCCGCAAGGCCCGCTCCCTGCGATGGGAGTCCGATCCCCACGTCTTCGACGGGCCCGGGGAGTACACGGTGATGGTCAAGGTGGTCGACATCTTCGGGAACGACACAGCGTGGGTCCGCCCGGTGACGATCGCCTGACTCACAATTGCGACAGGGGAACCCACGGGTACCCCTCGGCCTCCAGGTCGGTCAGATGCTCCCGGACGGCGCCCCGCCAGTCCCGTTGCGGCACATAGCCCAGCTTCTTCTGTGCGGACTCGGTCGGGCAGATCCAGTCCTCGGCCAGACGGACGATGGAACGGGTCAGGAAGGGAGAGGAGCCGGGCAGCAGGGGGTTGAGGTTCTCCATCAACCATCCGAAGGTGTAGCCGGCGGGGTATGGAACGCTGAAATGCGGTCTGGGAAGGCCCGTCTCGGAGGTGACGAACTCGACGACTTCGCGCAGCGTGGGGAATTCCGGGCCGCAGATGTTGAAGGACTGATAGTCCTCCAGGTCAGCCGCGACGGCGGCCAGGGCAAAGCCTCTTCCGAGGTCGGTATCGGCGATCAGCGGGAGGTGGCTCCGCCCCCGGGCCAGCCAGGGGACGAGGTGGGTCCGCAGCCGCGGCAGCAGCGCCGGCAGGAGTCCCAGGCGATTCCCCGCACCGACGAAGTGGCCCAGGCGGAGGGTGACCATCTGCGTGCCGCGGTGGCTGTTCCCCTCCATGTACCGATCGAGATCGATCAAGCGGTCGAGGTGCGGCCAGAACCGGGTGGATTCAGTGGGGCTCGCATCGTCGTGGGGAGCGCCATCCCGGGTGACGCGTCCGATCGCCACGGTGCTGGCCTGGATGAACCGCCTCACGTCTTGACGGATCGCCTGTTCGATGAACGCCTTCGTCGGTTCCAGGAAGCGCTGGTACTCGTCGCGCCCGTGTCCCCACATCGACGCGCTGGAGGCGGCGTTGCACACGATGTCGATGCCCTGCAGGACCTCCCGGCGGTAGTGGGAGTCCAGGAGATCCCCGGGCCGGACCTCCCCCGTGAAGAACCCGGAGAGTTTCTCGGGCGAGCGGCAGGCGGCCACGGGGTCGACATCAGGTCGATCCAGCAGTGCCTTGAGCACGTTGCGCCCGAGAAACCCCGTTGCCCCGGTCACCAGAACCCGAGCCGTTCCGCTCGATCCCACGGAGCTCACGGGAGTGGCTCCGCCCGTCGGGCATGGGCGTCGTCACTGCTGGCCGCCCGGTGCAGAGGCGTCTCTTCGCCCGGCTCGGCCACGAAGTTCGGGTCGGCGCCCGCTTCGACGAGGATTCGCACGATCTCGGGGCCGTTCGGGAAGTACCCGGGCCAATCGGTCGCCACGTGCAAGGGGGTGCGGCTCTTGTACCGGCCGCCGAGCGGTGCAGAAACGATGGCGGGATGGTCGCCCAGGAGCTGGCGAAGCGCGGCGAGGTCTCCGCTGTGGATCGAGGCGACGACTGCGTCGGCCACGGAAACGGGGTCGCTCACAGCGCCAGCCTAGGCCGGGTCAGGCGGCGCGGTCGGTGCGTCGGGTGGCCCAGGAGGCGTCGGGGCGGCGGGACCAGCAGCGCAGCAGCCGTTGGTGGATCAGGCCTGCGCCGCCCCGCAGGACGGTGGGCTCGCCGTCGCCGTAGCGCAGGACGGAGACGTCGACACCGTCGCGGAGACCCTCGGCGCCGACGATCACGGTCAGGTGGGCCCGGCGCCGTTCGGGGTGCCGGCTGGGGCTCGGGCCCCGCTCGTCGAGCGGGGCGGCCCAGACCCCGCTGGCGAGGGCCACGGCCCGGAGGCCGGCGGGGGGCCGGAACGTCTGGGGCAGGGTGCGGGCCTCGCCCTCGGCGACCAGCTCCAGAACCACCCGGGCGCCGGGGCCGCCGCCGGCGGGGTCGTCGTCGCCGTCGTCGGGATCCGGCGCGCTGCGGACGGCGTAGAGCCGGCCCATGTTCCGTTCGGCGGCCGGGACCCGGACGCGCTCGTCGACCGCCAGTGCCAATGACTCAAGATCCATCAACGATTCCTCGCTCTGTGTGCCTTCAACCCAGCGGGTGACACCCGTCACCGATCAGGCTCGTGAAACCGAGCGAGCGCCGAAGCCCTGCCGCGGGAGGTACTGGGGGTCGGTCCCGGCGGCAAGGAATCGGCGGCGCCGTCACGGTAGAGCGGCATCCCTCGGCCGGGCGAGCGAATTTCCGGCCGAGGCGGCCGGGCCGGGGCGGCCGGCGGGTCGGGTGGCGACCGGCGGCCCCGGCGACCGGCTCGCCTGGGCGATTGGACTGCCGGCACCTCGCCGAGTGGAGGGGGGTCCACCCGGCGAGGCCCGGCTCCGGACCGGGCCTCGGGCGCCTGGGAGAACGTCAAGGGGGGGAGACGTCTGCCCTACGTGGCGCCCAGCGGCCTCGGCCCGGGATCTCAAAATTCGTGTCCCAGCGGCGCTGCATTGGGACTCTAACCGATCGACCGAGCCCTGCAATGCATCGACCCGAATGTTCGCCCATCGGTCAATTCGTGTTGGGGCCGCGCCGCGTCCAGGGGCGGTCAGAGACGGGGGAACGAGCGGGAACCGTTGTGGCGCAATAACCCTGGCCACCTGCGGCGATGGCCTTCCCCCAGACCATTGGCTGCGGGAAGGCCGCCGATCCGGCACGGTAAACGGGAAATACCGATCACAGCATTCTGCCCCGAAGATCGAAAGCGCCGGTCGGCAAGGTCCCCGTCAGCACTCGTTTCGATCGGGGTGATCTCCCCGAAACACACCACCGGCCGTCAGGGCCCGCCGCAGATCCGGCTGTAGACGGCGAAGTCCGTCGGGACGCCGCCGACCGTCCGCCACGCCCGGCGCACACCCTCGAAGCCGAAGCCGGCCTTCTCGGCCACCTTCCGGGAGGCGGTGTTGCCCACCGCGGCATTGAGCTCAACCCGGCGTAGACCGAGCGCCTCCTGCCCGAAATCGGAGAGCAGGCGGGCGGCGGCGGTGGCCACCCCCCATCGCCGGGCCGGCCCGGCGACCCAGTAGCCGATCTCGGCGGTGGCCGGGTCCTCGGCGTCGAATCGCAGCCCGACCGATCCCGCCGGCGCACCGTCCACCGTGACGGCCAGGGTCGCGGCCGTGCCGCCGGTCAGTTGCACCCGGGCGTCGGTGATGTACTCGGCGGCGTCGTCGGCCGAGTAGGGATCGGGGATCCGGTCGAGCCAGCGGCGGATGTCGGGGTCGTCGACCAGCGTCACCAGCGCCGGGGCGTCGGACGGGCGCCACAGCCGCAGCGCCACCCCGCCGGCCCCGGCGATCCCGCCCTCGGGAATCACGATCGACGGCCGCACCGGCGCCGATCGACCCGGCCCGCCGGCCGACGCCTCGTCGAGGACGAGGCCCATCACCACCGAGTCCCACAGCGCGCCGCTGCGGCGGCGGTAGTGGCGGCGCCGCACGCCCTCGACCCGGAAGCCGAAGCGGGCGTAGAGGCCGATCGCCGGATGGTTGCCGGTCCAGGCGGCCAGGCTCACCTTGTGGGCGCCGGCCCGGCGGGCCCAGTCGACGAGGGCGCCGAGCAGCGCGGCGCCGACCCCGCCGCCCCGCCACCCGTCGGCCACGAACATGCCGAGGTCGGCGATTCCGCCCGACAGCGACCCGAAGCAGGCGCCGACGATCCCGCCGGCGGCCCCGGGCCCGGCGTGGGCCCCGACGTGCCCCTCGGCCAGGAACAGGACCGCCCCGTCCCCCTCCACCGCCCGGTCGAAGCCCACCCGGCGGGCCTCCCGGTCGAGCGGCGCCTCGGCGCCCATCCAGCGCCCTTCGGCGGCCACGGCCTCGAAGGCGTCCAGGTAGGCGTCGAAGTCGCCGGCCACGGCCAGGCGGATGGAGAACGAGGTCATCAGCCCTCGAGGGACTCCCTACCCTGGCCCCGCCACTCGACCAGGACGGCGGTGGCGTCGTCCTGCAGGTCCCCGGCCTGGTGGTCGAGGATCGAGTGCACCAGGCGGCGCAGCGTCTCCGGCGGAGCGTTGCCCCCGGCCGAGGCCCGGCCGACCAGGTCGGCGAGGCGATCGACACCGAAGAAGGTCCCGTCGGGCGCCCGGGCCTCGGTGACACCGTCGGTGAAGAAGACGACCTGGTCGCCCGGCTCGAGCGCCTCCTCGGCCTCTTCGCCCGGCGACCCGAGCCCCAGCGGCTGCCCGCCGTCGCCCCACAACGTCTTGACCACCTTGCTCCCCCGGAGCAGGAGGGGAGCGGGGTGGCCGCACCGGTACCAGCAGAACCGGCCCGAGACCAGGTCGAGTTCGGCCAGCACGGCGGTCACGAACCGCTCCGCACCGAAGCGCACCTCGATCGTCTCGTCGACGAAGGCCACCGTCTCGCTCAGCTTGAGCTGCCGGCGCCGGCAGTTGCGGTAGGCGGCCACCGCCACCGTGGCCAGCAGCCCGGCCTCGAGGCCGTGGCCCATGGCGTCGAACACGGCGATCCGGGCGGTGCGGGCGTCGACGCCGTAGTCGAAGGAGTCGCCGCCCACGTCGTAGGCCGGGGCCAGCGCCCCGCTGATCACCAGCCCGTCGCAGCCGAAGGTGAGGGGCGGGAGCAGCTGCCAGGCCAGCTCGGAGGCCACCGACATCGGCTCCAGCCGCCGGTACAACTCGAAGAAGTCGCCGTAGGCGGCCTTGGTCGCGACCAGTTCGGCGGCCTCGGCGGTCAGCTGGCGTACCCCGTCGAGGAACCGCTCGTCCTTCTCCAGGGCCGCGCCGGGGGCCAGCTCGTAGCCGACCACGCCGAGCCGCTCGTTGCCCTCCACCATCGGCACCCACAGCAGTGTGGCGTCGGCGTTCCACTGCGGGTTCATGGTGCTGAAGGCCCGGCCGGCCAGCGTGCCCTCCACCGCCACGGCCTGGCGGTCGGGGCCGCCGGGCCGGGGCAGCGGCGTCAGCACCCGCTGCTCGTAGTCGACGAGGAAGATGGCGGCGTCGAGCGCCCCCAGGCGGCGGGCGTGGTCGGCCAGGAGGCCCGGCACCGCGTCGGGGACGGCGAACTGGGCGTCGGCCAGCAGGCCGGGGGCGGCCTTGGGGGACGGGTTGGGTGCCATGTGCGGTCCCATTGTGGTCGGAACGGAGCCGCGCACCCATCACCGCGGGCCGAGGGGTGGCCGGAGATGCCCTGAACGGCCGCTGATCCCATTCACCACTTTTTGAGCGGTTTCTGCGCAGACTCTCAGGCAGGGCGGCGACATTCATCCCTGACGTAATTGTCCGGAATGCGGGAAGGAGCAGAAAACCCAGATGGCGACCTCCACCGCGCGACTGGCCAACCACCACCGGGGCATGAAGCGCCCGGAGCCCCCACCGGCGCCGGTCCGGCCGGTGACCGACGGCGAGAAGATCGCCCGGGGCGTCGGCTCCGCCTGCCTCCTCGGCGTCGGGCTCATCCACTTCCTCGATGTCGTCGACAAGTTCCACGAGACGGCCTACATCGGCGTGCTCTACCTGGTGCTGATCGCCGGCTGTCTGGTGGCCGCCCGCCACCTCATCCTGGTCGGCGACCGGCGCTCCTGGGTCCTGGCCGGCGGCCTGGCCGCGGCGACCTTCGGCGCCTACGCCGTGAGCCGCACCGTCGGGCTGCCGGCCTCCACCGACGACATCGGCAACTGGGCCGAGCCCCTCGGTCTGGCGTCGCTGTTCGTGGAGGGCGCCGTGGTCCTCCTGAGCGCCGACATGCTGGCCCGCATGCGCCGCCCGGCCTAACGGAGGTCGCGGAAGAAGGCCCGCACGTCTGCCGCCAGGGCTTCCGGTTCCTCGGCGGCGGCGAAGTGGCCGCCCGACTCCATGACGGTCCAGCGCCGGATGTCGTAGACCGTCTCGGCCCACGGCCGGGGCACCTGGATCATCTCCTTGGGGAACCGGGCGTGGGCCGCCGGCACGGTGATGCGCTCCTCCGGCGGCAGCGCCGGCTCGCCGTGGCGCACGGCGTAGTAGGGCCAGAACGACGATCCGATGGCGCCCGTCACCCAGTACAGCATCACGTTGGTGAGCAGGAAGTCGCGGCTGAAGCGGCGCTCCACGTCGCCGTCGCAGTCGCTCCAGGCCCGGAACTTCTCGAGGATCCAGCCGAGGAGGCCGACGGGGGAGTCGGTGAGGGCGTAGGCCAGCGTCTGGGGCCGGGTGCCCTGGATCCACTGGTAGCCCGTCCCCTCCTTGAACCACGCCTCGATCTGCTCCTGACCCCGGCGTTCCTCGGCCGACGCCGCACCCTCCTGGCCCGGTTTGATCCCCGGCCGGGTGAAGAGGAGGTTGACGTGGAGGCCGGCCACCTGGGCCGGGAACTGGTGCGCCACCCGGCTCACCACGCCCGCCCCCCAGTCGCCGCCCTGGACGCCGAAGCGCCCGTAGCCCAGCACCGAGGTCATCAGCTGGCCGACGATCGCCCCCATGGCCTCCACGTTGCAGCGCCGCTGCCCGGGCCGGAACGAGAAGCCGTACCCGGGCAGCGACGGCACCACCAGGGTGAAGTCCTCGCGCAGCAGTGGGATCAGGCGGTGGAACTCCCAGAACGAGCCCGGCCAGCCGTGGCACAGCAACAGCGGCAGCGGATCAGGGCCGCTGCCCTCCACATGGAGGAAGTGCACGTCGATGTCGTCGACCGTCGCCGTGTACTGGGGGAATTCGTTGATGGCCTTCTCCTGGGCCCGCCAGTCGTAGCCGGCGCGCCAGTAGCCGACGAGCTCCTGCAGGTATCCGAGATCGGTGCCGTAGTCCCAGGTGCCGGCCGAGCCGGGGATCTCGTCCGGCCAGCGCACCGCTTCCAGCCGGCGCTGCAGGTCGTCGAGGACGTCGTCGCCGACCGCCACCCGGAACGGACGCACAACGCTGTCACCCATACCCGGCCTCCTGCCTCGTCCTCCAGGGTCGGACGGGCGCCATCCTGCTACAGCCGGCGGTGGGTAGCGTGGCCGCCATGCTGCGCACCCGGTTCACCGAAATGTTCGGCCTGACCTACCCGGTCATGTCGGCGCCGATGGCGCTCCACAGCGGCGGGCGCCTGGCCGGCGCCGTCACCGCCGCCGGCGGGCTCGGCTCCTTCGGCGGCATCCACCCCGCCAAGGGCCCTGATTGGATGGAGGCCGAGATCGCCACGGTCCGGGCGGTCACCGACGGGCCTTACGGCGTCGGGTTCATCACGGCCTTCCTCCCGATGTTCGAACCGCTGTTCGAGGTGGCGCTGAGCGGAGGAGCCGACGGCGCCGGACGGGCGCCCCACGTCATCGCCCTCTCCTTCGGCGACCCCCAGCCGTGGCTCGACCGGGCCCGGAAGGGCGGCGCCCGGACGATGTGCCAGGTCCAGACCTTCGACGACGCCGCCCGGGCGGTGGACGCCGGGGCCGACGTCCTCGTCGCCCAGGGCACCGAGGCCGGTGGCCATACCGGCACGATGAGCCTGCTGCCGTTCCTGGCCGGCGTCGCCGCCCGGTGGCCCGACGTCCCCCTCCTGGCCGCCGGGGGCATCGCCGACGGCCGTACGCTGGCCGCCGTCCTCACCGCCGGCGCCGACGGCGCCTGGCTCGGCACCGCCTTCCTGGCCACTCCCGAGGCCGTCGAGGTCCACGCCGTCCACAAGGAGATGATCGTGGCCAGCGACGGCGGCGACACGGTCCTCACCCGGGCGTTCGACATCGTCTCCGGCCTGCCGTGGCCGGCGGGGATCGGTGAGCGCACGAGACGCAACGGCTTCACCGACGAGTGGGCCGGCCGGGAGGTCGAACTGACCGCCCGCCGGGAGGAGTTCGCCCCGCCGCCCGGTACCGTGCCATTCCAGAACCCCCCCGACCCCGCCACCGACGGCATCCTCTACGGCCAGGGGGCCGGCTTCGTCACCGCCGTCCGCCCGGCGGCCGACGTGCTCCGCACGATCTGCGCCGACGCCGAGTCGATCCTGCGCTCCCGCCCCGGCTCGCTCCTCGCCCCGCCCTAGCCCCCGCCCCCAGCCCACCCGGGGACGGTCACTTCTTGCCCACGTTGATGTTCGTATTCGCTCCGCCGTCGGTGATGACCAGCGTGCAGTTGGTGTTGGAGGCGCAGGCCTGCATGGCCTGGGCCCGGATGTAGTCGACCTGTTCGGCGGTGAGCGGCGGCGCCGAGGCCCGGGCCCGCTGGGCGTCGGCCTCGCCCTGGGCCGCCACCACCTTGGCCTTGGCCTGGTTCTGGGCCGTGATCACGTCCTGGGCCGAAGCGGCGTTGTCGCCGTAGGACTTCACGACGTTGTCGGGCGGGGTCGGGTTCTTCAGCACGAAGGCGAAGGTGGGGCAGGAGGCGGCGGTGGCGTCGGGCCCGCAGAAGAACTGCCCGCCGAGCACGGAGTTGATCCGCTCGGTGAGGACCGGCCCGATGGCCTTCTGGATGCCCTGGAGCGTGTCGGGGTCCCGGAAGAGGTGGTCCCTGTCGTAGTGCTCGACCTCGATCCGCAGGGCGTTCTCGATCTGGGGCCGGAAGTACTGGGCCAGCATCTTGTCCCACCCGCCGCCGGGGGAGAGGTCGGTGCAGTTGTCGTGGAGGCAGATCTGCTCGAAGAACTGCCGCAGGACCTGGGGTTTCGGGTTGAGCTTGAAGTACACCGCGGCCTCGAACGTGAAGGGCACATTGTCGGACGACGGGGCCGAGATGAAGTCGGCCGCCTTGACGTCGCCGGCGTTCACGTCCTTCGACACGATGTACGTCCGCTGGGTGCTGGGCAGCAGATAGACCTTGTCGTACTCCCCGTAGTACTTGGTGTGGGTGCCGGGGTTGATGACGGCCTTGAAGTGCTGCCCCTGGAACAGCCCGCCGGTGTAGTGGAGGCCGATCTTGTCGACCGGCACCCCCTTGAAGGTGGCCCCCGACAGCCAGGCCAGCCCGGCGATGACCACGACCCCGAGCACGCCCAGCGCCCCGATCGACCGGCCCCGGAGGTGGGGTCGGGGGACCTCGATGTGTTCGAACCGGCGGGGTTTCATGGCTCGCGGCCCTCGTTTCGTTTGTAATACGCCGCCAGGAAGCGCTCGATGGCGGCCCGGGTGTCGGGCTGGAGGTTGGCCATGAACTCGTCCTGGCCCATGAGCTGGTGGAAGATCCGGACGGCCTCCTCCAGCATGGCCCACGTCCGGTTCTTGGCCTGGACCACCTCGAGCGGATCGTCTGGCCGCACCAGCGCCCCCGGCGGGCTGTCGGCCCGCAGCGCCCGCACGAGCATCTGCCGGCGCCAGGCCGTGTACCCGGCCACGCCGGCGGCGACCACGACCACGAACGCCAGGATGTCGGCCAGCTCCATCCGGGCCAGACTCGCGCACATGGAGCGCATCCCGTACGACGAATTCGCCTACTTCCACGACAACGCGGCCGAGTTCGGCCTGCCCTGGGACGGGCCGCCGGCGGTGCGGCGGGAGACGGTCGACATCGGCGCCGGCGGCCGGCTCTCCGCCCTGGTGTGGGGGACGGCGCCGCCGGAGATCGTGCTGCTCCACGGCGGGGCCCAGAACGCCCACACCTGGGACACCGTGGCTCTCGCCCTCAACCGACCCCTGGTGGCCATCGACCTGCCCGGCCACGGCCACTCCGACGCCGGCTCGACGGCCGGGGCGCCGGCCGGGAGCGGCGTGGTGGAGGGCCTCGCCGCCGACGTCGCCGTCGCCATCCGGGCCCTGGCTCCCGACGCCGCCGGTGTGGTCGGCATGTCCCTGGGCGGCCTCACCGCGCTGGCGCTGTCGGCGGCGGCGCCGGAGCTGGTACGGCGGGCGGTGCTGGTCGACGTCCTGCCGACGCTCGACCCGAGGGGGGCGGCGGCCATCGCCGCCTTCGTCCACGGTCCGGAGAGCTTCGACAGCTTCGAGGAGCTCCTGGCCCGCACGATGGCCCACAACCCGACCCGGTCGGAGTCGTCCCTGCGGCGGGGGATCCTCCACAACGCCGTCCAGCTCGACGACGGCCGCTGGGTCTGGCGCTACGCCCGCCACCGCGGCGGTCGCCCGGTGGGGGAGCCGTCCCCGGACGCCGCCAACCGGCTGGAACCGCTGTGGGAGGCGGTGTCGGCTCTGGCCGTCCCCCTCATGCTGGTCCGGGGAATGGCCGCCGGCTCCGTCGTGAGCGACGACGCCGAGAAGGAGCTCCTGGCCCGCCGGCCGGCCGCCCGGGTCGAGCACGTCGGGGGCGCCGGCCACAGCGTCCAGGGCGACCGCCCCGTCGAGCTGGCCGCACTCATCCACAGCTTTATCCCCCGACCCTGAGCCTCAGCTTGGACGCCGTCTCGATCTGAGGCTCGACCTGAGGGTGAGACCAAACGACGAGGTGAGACTGCAGCCCCGTCAGATCGGCAGGCCGGACGGACGGGAGGTCGAGGGCCGGCGACCCGGTCGACCGTCCCGGAGTTATCCGGAGGGCGGGCTGCTGGCCCGCCTATCCCGGCAGGACCGGGACCGACGGCGGCGGGTGGAAGAACCGCCCGCTGAAGGCGATGCCGGTGCCGTTGGCGGGTGGATGGTGACCGACCACCGGATTGGTGCCCACGGTCACGTCGGCGGCCGGCGTGGCGCCCCCGATCTGGACGCCGACCACGCCCCCTGCCGCCCCCTGACCCGCCGATACCGACGCCCCGACCAGATGCATGTCCTGGGGAGGGGTCCGGTCGGGTGCCGGAGCCGGCTGCGGGTGGGAATCGCCGCCCGCCGGTGATCCCGCCGGCGGAGCGGCGCCGGACGGTGACCCCGCAGCGCTCGGCGCCGGGCTCGCCGGGGCAGTGGCGGCAGCCCCGGCCGGACGGGCGGCGGCGGTCCGGGGAGCCACTCCCGCCGCGGTGGGGCCATGCGCCGTCATCGGGGCCGCGGCGCTGTCCGACAGACCGGCCGTTCCCCCGGCGACGGGTGAACCTGCGGCCGTGCCGGTGGCGGGCGCCGTGCCGGCCTCACCGGCGGCAGCCGGTCCCGAGGGTCCCGAGGCGGGGCGATCGGGGAGCGGGGACGCCTCCGGACCGCCGACGGAGACCCGGCGGCGAGCGCCGTTGTCGGCGATGCGGGACACGGCGACTCCACTGGCGACCAGCACGACGAGGACCGACGCCACGGCCAGCCACACGTGCGCTCGTGTCCAGATGCGGTCCGCCAACGGAAAACCCCAGATCCCCCAGCCCGATGCCTGCCGGCGGACCGTAACACCGCCCACCCCGCCGCGGCCCTGACCTGTATCTAGAGCATGAGCACCGCCCGACGAACCCCTCCCTGAGGTACACCTCGACCCTGAGGTGCGTCGTCGGGAACAGCCTTCTGGCTCCAGTTGACCTTGAGACCAAAGGTCCCGGTCAGCCGGGCCGAGAAAGCCCCGGGCGCGCATCGGGGGCCCTCGTTGGACGAGGGCCCCCGATCCGGCACGTTCGAGGGTGACCGACGGGTTTTGAACCCGCGACCTTCGCGGCCACAGCGCGACGCTCTGCCAACTGAGCTACGGCCACCACGGCATCCCGGGGACGGACGTACATCCCGCCGCCCGGAACCCGACCAGCATATCGGAGGGGTCGCGGGCGGCGGGCCGAGATTCCCGCCCGGGGGTCTAGGGGTCGCCGACGGCCGTCACCGATCCGGCCGGGCGGGCCTCGTCCGCCAGCGGGTCGGTCGGCGCCCGGGCGGGCAGGAAGCGCCAGGCGATGAAGGCCGCGCCCAGCACCACGGCGGCGGCGAGGCCGTAGGCGAGGCGCATCGAAAGCACGAACGAGTGGCGGGCCAGCGAGGTCACCATCCGGGCCTGCGCCGACGGCAGGGTCCGGGCGGCGTCGAGGGCCTTGCCGATCGAGTCCCGCACCGCGCCCCGCACCCCGGGCGGCAACCCGGCCAACGACGACGCCGCCCCGTCGACCGCCCTGTGGTAGCGGGAGGCGAAGATGCTCCCCAGCACGGCGACGCCCAGCGCCCCGCCCGTCTGGCGGGTCGTGTCGTTGACGGCCGAGCCGACCCCGGCCTTGCCCGGCGGCAGCGAACCCATGATCGACTCGGTGGCCGGGGCCGTCGTGAACCCCATCCCCGCCCCGAACAGGACCCGGACCAGCCCGCCGAACAGCGCCGACGACATCAGCGTGTCCGACGAGTACAGCGCCAGCGAGGCGGCCACCGTCAGCAGCCCGCCGGTCACGACCCGCTTCGTGCCGACCCGCTCCACCACCCGGGGCGCCAGCGGCGCGCAGGCCATGATCCCGATGGCCACCGGCGCGGTCAGCATCCCGGCCTTGAGCGGCGAGTAGCCCAGCACGAACTGGAAGTACTGCGTCAGGAGGAACGTCGAGCCGAAGAGGGCGAAGAACGTGAGCGTGATCGCCCCGGAGGCGGCGGAGAACCGGGGATTGGAGAAGATCCGCACGTCGAGCATCGGAGATGGCGCGTGCAGCTCCCAGGCGCCGAACAAACACAGCAGCACCAGCCCGGCACCGATCCCCCCCAGCACCGCCGGATCGCTCCAGCCCCGGTCGGGGCCCTCGATGATCCCGTACAGCAGGCTCACCAGCGTGGCGATCGACAGCAGCGCGCCCACCGGATCGAGGCGACCCTCCTCGGGGTCCCGGGAGTCCGGCACCAGGAAGCGGCCGAGCACGATGGCCAGCGTGCAGATCGGGACGTTGACGAGGAACACCGACCCCCACGAGAAGTGCTCCAGCAGCAGCCCGCCCCCCAGCGGCCCGACCACGATCCCGAGCCCCGACACCCCCGCCCACACGCCGATGGCCCGGGCCCGCTCCCGCCCGGTGAACACGTTGGTCAGGATCGACAGCGTGGTCGGGAAGATGAAGGCGCCGCCGATCCCCATCAGCCCCCGGCAGACGATCAGCATGGTGGCCGACCGGGCCTGCGAGGCCAGCGCCGAGCACACCGCGAAGACCACCAGCCCGAAGGTCAACGCCCCCTTGCGGCCCAGCCGGTCCCCGAGCGACCCGGCCGTCAGCAGCAGCCCGGCGAAGACGATGGTGTAGGCGTCGATGATCCACTGCAGGGCCGAGCCCTGGGCGTGGAGCTGGCGGACGATCGACGGCAGTGCCACGTTGAGGATCGTGTTGTCGACGCCGATGACCATCAGCGACAGGCACAGGACGCCCAGCGTCCACCACCGCTTGTCGTACCCCTCAGCCGGCGCGGGGGAGCCGCCGGGCAGGGGTGCGGCGCTCAGCGCCGCCCCCAGAAGGCGTCGGCGGCGTCGACGATCAGCCGCACGCACCCGTCGACCGGCAGCACCGTGGAGTCGATCACCAGGTGGTAGAGCGCCGGATCGTGGGCGTCGAGGCCGTAGAGCCGGCTGAAGTAGCGGGTCCGGGCCCGGTCGGTCTCGGCCATGCGGTCCCGGGCGGTGGCCTCGTCGATGCCCTCCAGGGCCATGGCCCGGGCGCAGCGCCGGTCCTCGGGCCCGTCGAGGCGGACGTGGAAGGCGCCTGGCTGGCCGGCCAGGATGACCATGGCCCCCCGGCCGAGGATCACCCCGCCCGCCCTGCCGGCGATGTCGGCCACGCTCCGCTCGACCTGTTCCTTCACGTGGTCGCCGAGGTCGTCCCCGGTGGGGACGGGCAGCCCGAGGCCCCCGGTCAGATGGGCGAGGCGGTCGAGGAACGACGTCCGCCGGCCGGCCAGGCGCTCCTCCTCGCTCAGCTGCTCGCCGGACTCGGCGACCGCCGGCGCCGGGCCCCGGGCCAGGATCAGCCGGTCGGCGAACGGGAGGCCGAGGCGGGTGGCGACCGCCGGGGCGATGAGGGATCCCGACGATCCGTAGGTGGCCGAGATCGTGACGACCCGGACCGCGCCACGCCCGCCTTCGCTTTCCCCCACGAGGGGTCAAGCTACCCGGCGGGGACTACTCCGAACGGTGCCGGTCGCGCCGGTCGCGCAGCTGGTCGGCTGTCCGCTTGATCTGGGCCAGCTCGTCGAGGCCCTCGGGGCTGGCTTCGTACCACGGCAGGTAGAGGCGGGCGTCGTCGGCCATGCCCTACCTATCGGCCGCCGCCTCCTCCGACTGGAGCGCGACGGCGGCCTCGAAGGCCCGGATCACCTCCGGGCTGACCTCCGCCGTCCCGACCTCGGGCCAACGCTCCACCTCGGCCCGGGCCCAGGCGGCCCACTCCGCGACCAGGGTCGTGTGGTCGAGGGTGAACCGGCCCAGCACGGCCAGGATGTGGAGCCGCTCCGGGAACGGCGCGGTTTGCGTTCCGGGAGGCAGGTGAAGCCCCCGAAGATACTCCGCCGCCTGGGAGACGGCCTGGTCCCGCAGTGTCCGGGCCTGGCCCTCGAGCTCGGCCAGCGTGGCCAGCAGCCCCTCCTTGGTGCCGCAGTCGGCGAAGAACAGCCGCAGCAGCGCCTCCGACTCCAGCCGGGGCGGCGCCGACGGCTCACCCAGCCAGGCCCGCAGGGCCTTGCGGCCCTTGGCGGTGATGGCGTACTCGGTGCGTGACCGGCGGCCGTTTGCCGTCGTCGTCGCCTTCACCAGGCCGTGCTCCAGAAGGTTCTTCGGCTCCTGGTAGAGGCGCGTCTCGGCCCGGGGCCAGCAGAAGTGGAGGCTGCGGCGCACCTGCTTCGTGAGCTCGTAGGCCGACCAGGGCCGCAGGGCCAGCAGGCCGAGGATGGCGTAGGAGGTCGGCGTCAGTTTCCGCATGGTCGGCTCGCAGAATACCTCATAATGAAGTATCGTCCCGCCCATGGTTGAGATCGTCACCGAATCGGCGTTGATCGACGACATCCTCGGCCCCCACCAGAAGGGCCTCGGGATCGGCTACATCGGCTACCGCAACCACTGCTTCCGGATGCTCAACGTCGGCCGCTACCTCGTGCCCGACGAGCCGCAGCGAGACGACCGCTTCGCCATCATGGCTGCCTTCCACGACCTCCCGTTCTTCCTCGATGGGAACCTCGACTATCTCGGCCGGGCGTCCGACTGGGCCCGCGACTACCTGGCGGCCATGGGCCGGGAGGCGTGGGAGCCGGAGATGCGGCTGATGATCCAGAACCACCACAAGGTGCGGCCCTACACCGGGCCCTACGCCCCGATGGTCGACGCCATGCGCAAGGCCGATTGGATCGACGTCACCTTCACCAAGGTCCGCTTCGGCATTCCCCGGAGGTTCATCGCCGAGCTGCGGGCGACGTTCCCGCTCAACGAGGCCTACAAGGGCGTGGCCATGCCGGGGATCGCCCGCTACGCCTTCAGTCACCTCTCACGACCGCTTCCTATGATGCGCTGGTGACCGAGGCCGTGGCCGGCAAATCACCAGCAGCCAAGCCCGCCACCCGACTGATCCTCCCCCTCGGAGTCTTTGCCCTCGGGCTCGGCGGGTTCCTCTTCCTGCCCAACTATCTGCTCTACATCGGCTGCACCGCCATGTGGATGGGCCTGGTCGGCCTCGCCATGTACCTGCCGATGGCGGCGCTGCGGGAGCTCCCCCTCAACGCCGGCGCCCTCACCGGGCTGGCCGCCTACCTCTTCGCCTTCGTGGTCCACCACGGCGGGGCCGGGCAGTGGGTTCTGGGGGTGGTGGTGGCGGTCGGCGTCATTACCGCCGCCTCGGCCCTGTCCGGGCTCGGTTCGCTGGCCGTCACCGGCCTCTACTTCACGGTGGTGTCGCTCGTCGTCCAGGTCGGCATCGAGAAGACGATCTTCCCTATCGGCCAGCTGACCGGCGGCGCCGGGGGCCGGGGCGTGGCCCAGCCCGACCTGCACGGCTGGTTCAGCACCAACCGGGCCGTCTACCTCATCGCCGGCGTCGTCTGCCTCGTGGTGAGCGGTGTCGTCTGGTACGTGAAGCAGACCCGGCTGGTGTCGCAGTGGGTGCTGACCGGCCACCAGCCGGAAGGGGCCGACGCCGTCGGGCTGTTCCGGCCCGTCCACAAGGTCGTCGTCTTCGCCCTGTCGGGGCTCGTGGTCGGCATCGCCGGCTGCCTGGCCGCCTTCGTCAACGGGACGCCGCCGCCGGTCTTCCAGTTCTCCCTCATCTGGTCGGTGATCCTCCTGGCCATCCCGCTGGCGTCGGGGATGCGGACGGTGTCGGCCGTCTGGCTGGTGGCGGCGGGCTTCACCGTGATCCCCAACCTTCTGGAGTCCCACCGCATCAACCCCAACCTGCTGTCGGGCGGGATCCTGTTGCTGGCGCTGCTGTCGGCCCGGGCCCAGGCGGCCGTCGCGGCCCGGCTGCGCCGCCACTCGACCACGTGGGAGATCCAGCAGGTGATGGGCTACGCCCGCCCGGCGCTGGAGCCCCCCGAGGTGTCGGTGGTCGACTGCCCGTCGATGGCGCTGGTGGGCGAGGGTCTCGGCGTGTCGTTCGGCGGTGTGCGGGCCGTCGACCTCGTCGACGTGCGCGTCGGGCCGGGCCAGCGGGTGGCCGTCATGGGCTCCAACGGCGCGGGCCAGACCACGCTGATCAACGCCCTGTCGGGCTTCGTGGCGCTCTCCCAGGGCCGGGTGACCCTCGGCGGCACCGACATCACCGACCTGGCCCCCTACGCCCGGGCCCGGGCCGGCCTGAGCCGGACCTTCCAGCTCCCCAAGT
>DASYFF010000307.1:0-16730 GCA_036498605.1 Acidimicrobiia bacterium
GAGTTGAAGGAGACCATCAACACGATGGTCGACCAGCTCCGCGGCTTCGCCGACGAGGTCACCCGCGTCGCCCGGGAGGTCGGCACCGAGGGCCGCCTCGGCGGCCAGGCCATCGTGCCCGGCGTGTCGGGCACGTGGAAGGACCTCACCGACAACGTCAACCTGCTGGCCTCCAACCTCACGAGCCAGGTGCGGAACATCGCCCAGGTCACGACGGCCGTGGCCCGGGGCGACCTGTCCCGGAAGATCACCGTGGAGCTGCGGGGCGAGCTGCTGGAGCTGAAGAACACCGTCAACACGATGGTGGACCAGCTCTCGGCCTGGACCGGCGACGTGACCCGCGTCGCCCGGGAAGTGGGCACGGAAGGAAAGCTGGGGGGCCAGGCGGCCGTGCCCGGCATCTCCGGGGTCTGGAAGGACCTCACCGACTCGGTGAACTCCATGGCCGACAACCTGACCGACCAGGTCCGCAACATCGCCCAGGTCACCACCGCCGTGGCCCAGGGCGACCTGTCGCAGCACATCACGGTCGACGCCCGGGGCGAGATCCTCCAGCTGAAGACCACCGTCAACAAGATGGTCGACCAGCTGTCGGCCTTCGCCTCCGAGGTCACCCGCGTGGCCCGGGAGGTGGGCACGGAAGGCAAGCTCGGTGGTCAGGCCGAGGTGGAGGGCGTGTCGGGCACCTGGAAGCGCCTGACCGAGAACGTCAACCAGCTGGCCGGGAACCTGACCACCCAGGTGCGCTCCATCGCCGACGTGGCCACCGCCGTGACCCAGGGCGACCTGACCCGGATGATCACGGTCGACGCCGCCGGCGAGGTCGGTGAGCTCAAGGACAACATCAACCAGATGATCGCCAACCTCGGCGAGACGACGCAGCGCAACGAGCAGCAGGACTGGGTGAACTCCAACCTGGCCCGCATCGCCGGCATGCTCCAGGGCCACCGCGACCTGCGGGCCGTGTCCCGGCTGATCATGTCGGAGCTGACGCCGTTGGTCGGCGCCCAGCACGGCGCCTTCTACATGGCGCATTCGACCGAGGGCGGCGAGGCCACCTACGAGCTCATGGCCGGCTACGGCTACCGGGCCCGCAAGGGCGTGCCGACCGCCTACCGCCACGGCGAGGGGCTCGTCGGCCAGGCCGCCCTGGAGCGCCAGGCGATCCTCGTCTCCAACGTGGGCAAGACCTCGCTGCGCATCTCCACCGGCCTCGGCGACGGCACGCCGGTCAACATCGTCGTGCTGCCGGTGCTGTTCGAGGAGCAGTGCCTGGCCGTCATCGAACTGGCCTCGTTCCGGCCCTTCTCGCCGATCAACCAGGCATTGCTGGAGCAGATCGTGGAGACCGTGGGCGTCGTCCTCAACACGATCAAGGCCACGATGCGGACGGAGGAGCTGCTGGAGCAGAGCCAGACGCTGGGCGCCGAGCTGCAGAAGCGCCAGGAGGAGCTGCAGCTGACCAACGCCGAACTGGAGGAGAAGGCGCTGGAGCTGGCCCGCCAGAACCGGGCCATCGAGGTGAAGAACGCCGAGATCGAGCTGGCCCGCCGCGAGCTGGAGGAACGGGCCGAGCAGCTGGCCCTGTCGTCGAAGTACAAGTCGGAGTTCCTGGCCAACATGAGCCACGAGCTGCGAACGCCCCTCAACAGCCTGCTCATCCTGGCCAAGCTGCTGGCCGACAACGCCGAAGGGAACCTGACGCCGAAGCAGGTGGAGTTCGCCCGCTCGGTGCGCGACGCCGGCAACGACCTCCTCAACCTGATCAGCGACATCCTCGACCTGTCCAAGGTGGAGGCCGGCAAGCTCGACGTGGCCATGGCGCCCATCCGCCTGGCCGACCTGGCCGACGACCTGTCGCAGACGTTCCGGCCCATCGCCGATCAGCAGGCCCTCGGCTATGCGGTGGAACTCGCCGCCGACCTGCCCGAGCACATCACCACCGACGGCCATCGGGTGCAGCAGATCATCAAGAACCTGCTGTCCAACGCCTTCAAGTTCACCGAGGAGGGCTCGGTGCGCCTGCGGATCGACCGGGCCCCGCAGGGCAACCGGTTCTTCAACTCGGCGTTGGAGGCGACGCCCGACGTCCTGGCCTTCTCGGTCATCGACAGCGGCATCGGGATCGACTCCGACAAGCTGCTGGTGATCTTCGAGGCCTTCCAGCAGGCCGAGGGCACGACCAACCGGAAGTACGGCGGGACGGGCCTCGGCCTGTCGATCAGCCGGGAGATCGCCCGGCTCCTGGGCGGCGAGATCCAGGTGGAGAGCGAGCCCGGCCGGGGGTCGACGTTCACGCTCTACCTGCCGGCGCTGGGCACGGGCCTGGACCACGCCGCTCCGCCGCCGCCGCCGACCCCGGCCAAGGAAATGGTGTCGGTGCCGGTCGACGAGACCGACGACGCTCCCGCCTACGCCGGCCTGACCGGCACGCGGATCCTGATCGTCGACGACGACGTCCGCAACGTCTACGCCCTCACCAGCGCCCTCGAGGACCGCGGCATCGAGGTGCTGACGGCCGAGAACGGGCGCCGGGGCGTCGACGTCCTCCAGCACCAGCCGGGCATCGACCTGGTCCTGATGGACATCATGATGCCGGACATGGACGGGTACGAGACGACGAGGGCGATCCGCAGGATCGACGGCTTCCGCGAGCTGCCGATCATCGCCCTCACCGCCAAGGCGATGCGGGGCGACCGGGAGAAGAGCCTCGCCGCCGGAGCGTCGGACTACATCACCAAGCCGGTGGAGATCAACCAACTCCTGTCCCTGATGCGGCTGTGGCTGGACCGGTGACGGCCGCCGGGGTCCCCCGGGTCCTCCTCGTCGACGACCGGCCCGACAACCTGCTGGCCCTGCGGGCGGTGCTCGAGCCGCTCGGCCTCGACCTGGTCGAGGCCGGCTCCGGCGAGGAGGCGCTGCGCCAGCTGCTGGCCGGCGAGTTCGCCCTCATCGTGCTCGACGTGCAGATGCCCGTCCTCGACGGGTTCGAGACGGCCCGCCTGATCCGGGGCCGGGAGCGGACCCGCTACGTCCCGATCATCTTCCTCACGGCCATCTCCGGCCAGCCCGAGCACTACCTGCGGGGCTACCAGAGCGGCGCCGTCGACTACGTGTACAAGCCGTTCGAACCCGAGATCCTCCGGGCCAAGGTGTCGGTGTTCGCCGAGCTGTGGACCCGGGGGGCGACGATCGAGGCCCAGCGGGAGGAACTGGCCGCCCGCCTGGCCGAGCTCGACGAGGCCCACGCCGGTCTCGCCGCCCAGGCCGTGGAGCTGGAACGGAGCAACGCCGCGCTGGAGCGCTTCGCCGAGGTGGCCAGCGTCGAGCTGCGGGAGCCGCTCCACACCGTGGCCGGGCTCCTCGACCTGCTCGACGACCGTCACACCGGTTCACTGTCGGACGAGGGGCGCACGCTGTTGGCCCGGGCCCTGGCCAACACCGACCGGGCCCGGTCGATCGTCCGATCGCTGCTGGACTACGCCCGGGCGTCGACCGTCAACCTGGTGCGGGTGAGCTTCCCGCTGGCCGAGGCGCTGGCCGAGGCCGAGGCGGAGACCGGCCCGCAGCTCAGCGACGCCAAGGCGGAGGTGGTGGCGGACGGGCTCCCGCAGGTGTCCGCCGACCGGGGCCAGGTGGTGCAGCTGCTGGCCCAACTGCTCGACAACGCCGTCCGCCACCGGGGGGTGGCGGCGCCCGTGGTGACGGTGTCGGCCGAGCCGGTGGGGGCCGGCGTCCAGGTGGCGGTGGCCGACAACGGGCCGGGGGTGGCCGAGACGGAAGTCCCGCGCCTCTTCACCGCCTTCGCCCGCCCGGGGGGCGCGGGGCTCGGCCTCGCGCTGTGCCGGCGCATCGTCGAGCGCCACGGAGGCATGATCTGGGCCGAGCGGGGGGCCGACGGTGGCCTCGTCGTGCGGTTCGAGCTGCCGGAGGGGTAGACCGGGGTCTATGTCTGCCCTCGAGAGCCCAGGTGAATCTGGCCAGGGTTCCCAGCGCGTCCTGGTCGTCGACGACGATCCGGACTACCGCTTGCTGGTCCGCCTGGCGCTCCAACCGGGCGACGGGTTCGACGTCGTGGCCGAGGCGGGGGATGGGCCGGCGGCGGTAGTGGCCGCCCGGCGGGAGCAGCCCGACGTCGTCCTGCTCGACTGCCGCCTGCCCGGCCCCGACGCCTTCGACGTCCTGCCCGACCTGCGGGCGGCGGCCCCCGAGGCCCGGATCGTGCTGGTGTCGGGCCACGACGCCGCCGACCTCCGGGTGGCCAGCCGCTCGGCCGGCGCCTTCGGCTTCCTGACCAAGGAGACGCCGGCCCGGTACCTGGGCAGCGAGCTCGCGGCGCTGGTCGGGTTGGTGGAGGCGGTGGAACAGCTCCTGGCCGAGGCCAGCCGGCGCTTCGAGCAGGACACCCGGAGCGCCCGGGAGGCCCGGCGGTTCGTGAGCGAGGCGCTGATGGGCTACGACGAGGAGGGCGACCTGACCGACACCGTCACCCTGCTGGTGTCGGAGCTGGTGACCAACGCCGTGCTCCACGCCGGCTCCGACGTGGAGGTGCTGGTCCGGCTCACATCGACCGCGGCCCGGATCGAGGTGACCGATGCCTCGGCCGACTCGCCGGCCCCCCGCGACGCCGCCCAGGACGAGGACTCCGGCCGCGGCCTGGCCCTCGTCGGCAGCCTGGCCCGCCGCTGGGGGGTGCGCCCCGCCGCCGGGGGCGGCAAGACGGTCTGGTTCGAGGTCGACCGGACGGACGGGACGTCGTCGTGAGCGACGCGGCCGACCCCGCCACGCAGCTCGAGATCTCCCGCCGGGCCGTCGAACAGCTGGAGGCCGAACGGGACCGGCTGGAGCGGCTCCTCCTCCGCCTCCCGGCGCTGCTGGCCGAGCTCGACCCCGAGCGCCTGACGCTGGGCGTGGCCGAGGCGGCCCGGGAGCTGACCGGCGCCCGGTTCGCCGCCATCCTGCCCGCCCGCAGCGAGCGGTCCACCGTGCAGTTCGTCGGCCTCACCCGGGAGGACTTCGCCGAAGCGCCGGCCGTGGGCCGGGCCCCGGTGCTGGCCGGGGCGCTGGTGTCGGGCCAGACGCTGCGGATCGACGACGTCGCCGTCTGGGCCCAGAGCGAGGAGGCGGCCCGCAGCTACGGCATCCTGGCCGACGGACGGCTGGTGCGGAGCTGGCTGGCCGCGCCGGTGCGGAGCCGTGACAAGGGCATCCTCGGCGTCGTCTACCTCGGCCACCACCGGGCCCACGCCTTCGACGCCCGCCACGAACGGCTCGTCGAGGGGCTCTGCTCCCAGCTGGGCGCCGCCCTCGACCACTGCATGCTGTTCGCCGAGCGAAGCCGGGTCGCCAGCGCGCTGTCGGAGAGCCTGCTGCCGCCGCTGCTGCCGCCCATTCCCGGCGTGGACGCCGCCGCCCGCTACCGGCCGAGCGGCGCCGACCTGACCGGGCGGGGCAATCTCGTCGGCGGCGACTTCTACGACCTGTTCGAGATGGCCGAGGGCCACTTCGGCCTGGTGCTGGGCGATGTCAGCGGCGTCGGCCCGGAGGCGGCGGCGCTGACGGGGGTGGCCCGCTATACCGTCCGGGCGGTGGCGGCGCCCGACGAGGCGCCCTGCGGGGTGCTGACCCGGCTCAACGAGGCGCTGCTGCGGCTGGGGTCGGAGCGGTTCCTGACCGCCGTGTACGCCACCCTGGAACCGAAGGACCACGTCGTCCCCGTCGTCATCTGCAGCGGCGGCCATCCCCCGGGGCTGGTGCTCCGGGACGACGAGTCGGTCGAGGTCCTCGACGGGGTCACCGGCACGCTGCTCGGCGTCTTCCCCGACCCGGAGCTGTCCGACCAACCGGTGCTGCTGCAGGCCGGCGACTCGCTGGTGTTCGTCACCGACGGGGTCCTCGAAGCCCGCGACGACCACGGCTCGGAGTACGGCTTCGACCGCCTGGTGCCGCTGCTGTCGACCTGCACGGGTCGGTCGGCGGCCGGGATCGCCCGCCGCATCGAACGGTCCGTGCTCGACCACCGGGGCGAGCGGGCCGACGACGATCTGGCGATCGTGGTGCTGAGGGCGTCCGGGTAAGTACCATGAGTGGCCGGGGGCGGGGGGAACGCTCCGGGGGGAGGGCTGTGGTCTCGGTCCGGTGGCTCCGCCGACCGAATCTGTTGCTGACGGTGCCCATGGCCTTGGGCGCGGCCGCCTTCGTGTCGTTCCTCTCCTCGCCGTCGCCGGCCGCCACCCCCGATCCGCTGAACCCGGTCTTCAAGACGGTGCACGGCCCCTTCCGACCGCAACTGAGCGGCGGCGACCAGTCGCAGGGCCCGGAGCCGGCCTACAGCGCCGAGGAGCGCGGCAGGCTCCTCGCCGAGGGCAAGGAGCTGTTCTTCTCCCGCACCGCCTTCGGCCAGCAGCCGAGCGAGGGGCCGCTGGTCTACGGCCAGGCCCTCTCCTGCGCCAGCTGCCACGACCCGGCCCTCGGGTTCACCGACGGGCTGACGCATCTGGTCGGACCGGTCCGGGAACGGGAGCTGGCCCGCCGCCAGACACCGACCCTCCTCGGGGTCGCCCACACCGCGCCCTACGGGTGGGACGGGCGCAATCCGAGCCTCCAGGCCCAGGCCCGGGGCGCCATCGTCTCCCCCCTGGAGATGCACGCCGCCCGGGAGCCGACCCGGCGGGAGCTCGACGCGCTGGCGGAGTTCCAGGGCACCCTGAGCGTGCCGGCGGCGGTGCCGGGCAAGGAGTACGACCCGGTGCGGGCGGCCCGGGGCGAGGTCCTGTTCCGCACCCCCCGCCCGGTCAACGACGCCACCGGCGAGTTCCCGGCCGGCTCCAAGGTCGCCTGCGCCACCTGCCACGCCGGCCCGTTCTTCACCGACGGGAAGGCCCACCGGGGCGTGGTGATGACCGGCGACCCGGTCTTCGACCCCGGCCAGGTGGCGGCCGACGGCACCATCGTCGGGTTCCACACCCCGTCGCTGCTGGGGCTGCGGCTCACCGCGCCGTACTTCCACGACGGCAGCGGGGGCGATCCCACCGCCCCCAGCAACTTCTTCTCCGGCGGGCTCGGGCGGCACTCCCTCGAGCACGACATCGGGGGCCACGGGGCGACCGTCGCCCGGCGGGCGCTTCTCGACAACGTCCTCCCCTTCTACAACACCGTCCGCTTCGATTTCCGCTTCACCGACGAGGAACTGGCCGATCTCGCCGAGTACCTCCTGTCCCTCTAGAATTTGCCCTGATGCGCCCGCTGCGACTGCTGCTCCCGCTCGTGCTCGTCACCCCGGCGTTCGTGGGCGCCGCCCCGGCCCAGGCCAGCTCCACGAGCTTCGTCGCCAACATGACGGCCGACGAAGTGAAACCGGTTCCCGGGCCGCCGGGCGCCAAGGGCACGGCCCGGATCGTGGCCGACCAGGACGCCCAGAAGGTCTGCTACGAGCTGACCTACGACGGGCCGGACAAGGGCCAGATCACCGCCGCCCACATCCACCGGGGCGAGAAGGGCATCAACGGGCCGGTGACGATCAACCTCGACATCAACGCCCAGTGCGTGAACCCCAACCCGGCCGAGATCAAGGCGCTGGTCGACTGGCCCGACGGGTACTACGTCGAGATCCACACGCTCTACCAGCAGAACGGCGCCGTCCGGGGCCAGACGGTGGTGGTGGGCGGCGCGGCGCCGGCCCATCAGCAGCCCCACCAGCACTGACGGACCCTGGCAGGACCACCCACCCCCGGCTACCATCCGGTCGCAGGTACACCCTGATTTCGGGGAGGGAATCGTGGGACGTCATCGTCGCGGCCTCATCGTCGCCGCTTCGCTCGCACTATCGCTCATTACCGTCGCCCCCGTCTCGGCCGGCACACCGCAGCGGGTTGCCAACCCGACCTCGGCCGACGCCAGCGGCTCGCCGTCCGAGGTCGGACAGTGGACGCACCCGTTCGAGGAGGGCGGGGCCGAGACGCCTCGCTGCCACCGGAAGGACGCGCTCCTCAAGGGCGAGATCTTCTGCAAGGTGGCGGCCGTCACCATGGCGGCGCTGCCCGACGGGCGCGTCTACTACGCCAACGGCATCGAGGCCGACGAGAACGTCAAGTACTCCTACGAGTTCGAGCTCGGCCCCCGCACCCGGGCCGACCGGGTCCGGATCCTGGACCTGAGCGGGCCCCAGGCCAAGTGGACGACCCCGCCGGCCGAGTCCGGCGCGTCCTGGAACCCCCAGGTGAAGCCCGGCGCCAACAGCACCAACGGTGACCCCTTCGGCTACCTCGGCGCTCCCGGCCGCCCCGGTGACGGGTTCGTCGGTTCGAAGTGGGGCAAGCTCGGCGGCCCGCCGCAGCAGCCCAGCTCGCCGCCCGACAACAAGGCCTACAAGGAGCGCAGCACGTTCTGCGCCGACATCGCCCAGCTGCCCGACGGCCGCATGATCATGGCCGGCGGGACCGACTACTACAACGAGCCGGACATCATGAACCGGGACCAGGGCGCGCCGGCCGACGTCGGGTTCCTGGAGCTCGAGGGCCTGCGGGCGTCGTGGATCTTCGACCCCAAGGACAACACCCACACCGCCACCGCCCCGATGAAGTTCGGCCGGTGGTACCCCAGCCTCGTCACCATGCCCGACGGGAAGGTCACCGTGTTCAGCGGTGTCACCAAGCTGCTGAAGTCGACCCAGCTCGGCCAGGTCCGCCGCACCGAGACGTTCGACCCGGCCACCAACAACTGGACGGAGAACTACGTCGGTGACGAGTCGGAGACGGCGCTGCCGCTCTTCTCCCGGCTCAACCTCCTGCCCAGCGGCAAGGTCGTCTTCAACGGCGTCGGCCAGAACTTCGGGCCCAACGGCTCCGACTTCGAGGAGGCGACCACCAACCTCCAGAAGCTGTGGGACCCCGCGACGAAGAAGTGGTCGGTCGTCGGCGTGGCCCCCGCCGGCTCCCGGGGCAGCGCCGTCCAGGTGATGCTCCCGCTCAAGGCGCCCTACGACGAGGCGTCGATCCTCGACGCCGGCGGCACCATCGGGATGACGCCGGGCGCGCCGCTGGCCACCAACATCTCGACGGTCAGCACGTTCCACAACGACGGCAAGGTGGACAACCGCTTCACCAAGGGCCAGCTCAACAACCGCCGGTGGTTCAGCGACGGGACCCTCCTCCCCGACGGGACCGTCCTCACCACCGCCGGGGGCGACAAGGACTCGCTCCAGATGCCGGGCTACGAGATCGCCGTCCGCCAGTCGGAGATCTACGACCCGGCCACCGACAGCTGGAAGGTCGTCGCCTCCGAGGCCCGCGACCGGCACTACCACGAGACGGCGATGCTGCTGCCCGACGGCCGGGTCCTGGCCGGGGGCATGTCGAGCGTGGCCACGCTCTACGGCCACCGCCGGGACCAGGGCAACGGGTTCTTCGCCAACAACGAGAAGGACTCCAGCTTCGAGATCTACAGCCCGCCCTACCTGTTCCGGGGGCCGCGGCCGGAGATCGTCAACGCCCCGGCCGGCGTGGCCTGGGGCAAGCAGTTCCAGATCGACATGGCCGGCTCGGACGAGATCGCCGGCGTCTCCCTGATCCGCACCGGTTCGCCGCAGCACGGCCTCGACACCGACGAGCGTTCGGTCGAGCTGCCGTTCAAGCAGGACGGCAGGACGCTGACGGCCAGTGCACCGCCCAACGGTGCGGTCGCCCCGCCCGGCTACTACTACCTGTTCGTCAACAAGAAGTCGGCCCAGGGCCTCGTCCCGTCGGTGGCCGCCATGGTCCGGGTCGGCGACGTCTTCTCCACCCAGGCCCTCGGCAGCACGCCGGCGATCATCCCGATGCACGACTCCTCGGTGGCCGGGAACAACGGGTCGGCCACGCCGGACGAGAACAGCTCGATGAACGACTTCGGCGAGTGCACCGGCTGCGCCAAGGGTGAGCGGGGCGGCATGCGCCACGACCTGCAGCAGACGAACCCGGCGCTCAAGTCCGTGCCGATCGGAGCTGACGACGACGGGCCGATGCAGCAGACGCAGCACAAGGCCCAGCAGATGTCCACACCACCGGACGTCAACCCGACGACGAACATCCGTCTGATGAGGCCGATGCTCGTCGGTTAGCAGACTCGGGGGCTTCACCAGCCTCCCCCAAGGCGGACCGGCTGTAACGCTTCGCTGCGCCGTCCATACTGTCCCCCGAGACGAGGGGGGCAGGCATGGACGGCGCAGTGTCGCATTGGGTGAAGGTCGATCCCGGCGGGTTGGAGATCGGGCAGGTCACGACGGTGGTGGCCGGAGGGCGGGCGGTGTGTCTGACCCGCACGGACGACGGCTACGGCGCCCTCGACAACCGCTGCCCCCACCAGGGCGGGCCGCTGGGCGACGGCCAGATCGAGGACGGTTGGCTGATCTGCCCCTGGCACGCCTACCAGTACGGCCCCTGCGACGGGAAGCCGCCCCCGGGGTTCGCCGACGCTGCGGTGCCTTTTGCCGTTGAAGACCGCGAGGACGGGCTGTGGGTGCAGCTCCCGGCCGAGGCCGAGGCGCCCTCGCTCATGGACCAGCTGGTCGGCACCCTGTGCGACTGGGGGCTGGAGGCCGTCTTCGGGATGGTGGGCCACTCCAACCTCGGTCTGGCCGACGCCCTGCGCCGGGCGGCCGAGGCCGGGCGGCTGACCTACGTCGGGATCCGCCACGAGGGGGCGGCGGCCTTCGCCGCCAGTGGCTACGCCAAGCTGACCGGGCGGCCGGCGGCCTGCTTCTCCATCGCCGGGCCGGGCGCCACGAACCTGCTGACCGGCCTGTGGGACGCCAAGGTCGACCGGGTGCCGGTGGTGGCCCTGACCGGCCAGGTGCAGACCCAGGTGCTGGGGCCGGGCGCCTTCCAGGAGGTCCCCCTGTCGGAGGCCTTCGCCGCCGTGGCCGAGTGGACCCAGACGGTGCTCAAGCCGAGCAACGCCACCGAGCTGGCTGCGCTGGCCATGAAGCACGCCGTTGTGCAGCGCGACGTCGCCCACCTCGTGTTCCCGGACGAGGTGCAGGACCTGCCGGCCGCCGACGGGACACCGCCCCGGCCCCGCCAGGGGCGTGTGGCGGCGGCGGAGATCGCGCCGCCGGAGGCGGAGCTGGAGCGGGCCGTGGCGCTGCTCTCGGGCGCCGAGCGGCCGGTGATCATCTGCGGCAACGGCGCCCGGCCGTTCCGGGCCGGGATCCTGGCCTTCGCCGAGCGGATCGACGCCCCGCTCATCACCACCTTCAAGGGCAAGGGGATCGTGCCCGACGACCATCCGCTGGGCTGCGGTGTGCTGGGTCGGTCGGGGATCCCGGTGGCGTCGCTGACGATGCAGCGGGCCGACTGCCTGCTGGTGCTCGGCGCCTCGTTCTCCAACCACACGTCGATCGCCACCTGGGTTCCGACGATCCAGGTCGACCTCGACCGGATGATCCTCGGCAAGTTCCACCCGGTCGAGGTTCCGCTGTGGGGCGACATCGGCCGCACGCTGCGCCTCCTGGAAGCGGCGCTGCCCGAGACCTCCCGCCCCGCCCAGCGGGAGGTGGTGGCCCAGCGCTGGGCCCGGTGGCGGGCGGAGAAGGCCCACCGGGAGACGGTGGTCGACAACCGCGGCCGGATGCACCCGGCGCTGGTCTTCGCCGAGCTGTCGGGGCTCATGCCCGACGACGCGGTGATCGCCGTCGACGTCGGCAACAACACCTACTCCTTCGGGCGGTTCTTCGAATGCCGGGGACAGCAGGACGTGCTGATGTCGGGCTACCTCGGCTCGATCGGCTTCGGCCTGCCGGCGGCCCTGGGGGCGTCGGTGGCGATCCGCCGGGAGGGAAGCGGGCGCAAGGTGGTGTCGATCTCGGGTGACGGCGGGCTCGGCCAGTACCTGGCCGACTTCACGACGGCGGTGAAGTACCGCTTCCCGCTGACCCATATCGTGCTCAACAACGGCGAGCTGGCCAAGATCAGCCGGGAACAGCTCGGCGCCATCCGCCCGGTGTGGGAGACGAACCTCGTCAACCCCGATTTCTGCGAGTACGCCCGGCTCTGCGGTGGCACCGGGTTCTCGGTCCGCAAACCCGACGAGCTGCGTCCGGCAATGGAAGCGGCGCTGGCCCACTCCGGCGGGCCGTCGCTGGTCGAGATCCACTCTTCGTCGAAGGACGTGTGACGTCATGGCCTATGTCGAACGCCACCGTGGTGGCCGCCAGCTCGTCGAGGCCGAGACCGGCATCGACGAGTGCACCGGCTGGCAGGCGATCTGCCGGCTCGACGAGATCCCCGACGGACGGGGGCGGCCCGTGATGCTGAAAGGAACCGACGTCGCCGTCATGCGCAACGGCGACGCCGTTCACGCCGTCGGCGGGACGTGCCCCCACCGGGGCGGGCAGATCGCCGACGGTACGGTGATCGACGGGAAAGCCGTCTGCCCGCTGCACCAGTGGGACTTCGACTTGCGGACCGGCATCTCGCCCTTCAACCCCGCCGACACGATCCCCACCTACCGGGCCCGGGTGGTCGACGGGACGGTGGAGGTCGACGCCGACAGCGTCCCCCGGGGGCCGGGCCGGCCCGACGTGTACCTCGGGCCCTGGACCCGGCGGGGGGCGATGGACCGCGGGATGTACGTGGTGCACCACCTCGCCGACGGGCTGAAACCGTTCGTGGAGGCCATGGCGACGGAGCGGTTCGAGCCGGCGAGCGACATGGGGCGCCGCTACGCCTCGCTCGACGACATCGTCTTCAAGCCGGCCCAGCTGGCCCGGCTGCCCCTGCTGGACCACGAAACGGTCGACACCTCGGTCGTGCTCGGCACCCGTTCGGCGAAACCGCTGCGGCTGGCCATTCCCCTCTTCGTCAGCCACATGAGCTTCGGCGCGCTGTCGGTCGAGGCCAAGGAGGCGCTGGCCCGGGGGTCGCGCCTGGCCGGTACGGCCATCGGCAGCGGCGAGGGTGGCTGCCACCCCCGGGAGCGGGCCGAGGCCGGCGCCTACATCTTCGAGATGGCGTCGGGGTACTTCGGCTGGACCGAGGAGGCCATCGCCAAGGCCGACGCCATCGAGATCAAGATCGGCCAGGGCGCCAAGCCCGGTCTCGGCGGCCTCCTGCCCGGGGCGAAGGTCGTCGGGGAGATCGCGGCGGTACGGGGCCTTCCGGCGGGGGTCGACGCCCACTCCCCCTCCCGCTTCCCCGACATCAACTGCCTGGACGACCTCAAGCGTCGTATGGCCGACATCCGGTCGATCACCGGCGGGGCGCCGATCGGTGTGAAGTTCGCCGCCGGCGACGTCGAGGCCGACACGGCCGCGGCGCTGGAGGCCGGCGCCGACTGGATCACCGTCGACGGCCTCGGCGGCGGGACCGGGGCGGCGCCCGTCCACGTGAAGGACCACGTCGGGGTGCCGGGCTTCGTCGGGCTGTACCGGGCGAAGAAGTTTCTGGAGGATCACGGGGTGGACGACGTGCAGCTGGTGGCCACCGGCGGGTTCCGTACCCCCGACGAGATGGCCAAGGCGCTGGCCCTGGGCGCCGACGCCATCGCCCTGGCCACCGCCTCGCTGCTGGCCATCGGCTGTCAGCAGTACCGGGCCTGCCACCGGGGGACGTGCCCGGTGGGGATCGCCACCCAAAAGGCGGAGCTGCGGATGCGGCTCGACCCCGAGATCTCGTCCCAGCGCCTCCAGACATACCTCGCCGCCGCCACCACCATGATCACCGACTTCTGCCGGATCACCGGGAAGCACCGCGTCGCCGACCTGGCCCGGACCGACCTCGCCACCCTGCGGCCCGACGTGGCCCGCCGTACCGACCTGGAGTACATGCTTTGACCGACACCGTCGACCGCCTCGAAGCCCTTCCGCCCGACTACGCCGAGACCCGGGAGGCCATGCGCCGCTTGGCGGTCTATGTCCTCTCCCCCGCCCGCAGGGCCGTCACCGGCCGGATCGGGCTGCAGCCGGCACCCGGCGGGTTCGCCACGCCGGCCTTCGGCGACGGCGAGCAGCTGCGGGTCGAAGGCGCAACGCTGCACCGCCAGGCCGACGGTCGCGGCGGATCGGTGCCGATCACGACGCTGGCGGCGGCGGCCGACTTCGCCGGCGTCAAGCTGTCCGACGATCCCGGCGTCGGCCACGACATCCCCGAGCTCGGCGACCCCGACGCGCCGTTGCCGGTCTCGCCGGCGGCGGCGCTGGCGCTGGGAGCCTTCTACGTCTTCTCCGGCGCGGTGCTGGCCGAGTTCAAGGCCGAGCTCGACTCGGCCGGCCAGGAGTGCTCGGCGGTGCAGCTCTGGCCGGAGCACTTCGACCTCGGCTGCAACGTCGAAGGCGTCAACTTCGGCTGCTCCCCCGGCGACGGCTACTCCGACGAGCCCTACATCTACGTCGGGCCCTGGAACACCGACGGGCTCGGCGGCGACTTCTGGAACGCCTCCTTCGGCGCCGTGCTCTCCTACGCCGAGCTGCTGACCGCCGGCGACCAACGGGAGACGGTGCTGGCCTTCCTCCGGCGCGGCGTCGGCCTGGCGCTCTCACGGGCGGGGGAGGTGCCCTGAGAATCGCCAGGCCGGTCGCCGGCTAGCACGTCAGGCGGGTGGTCAGTCCGTCTGGCGGCGGGTCCGCCGGCGGCGCCAGGCGGACAGCTCGAGGAGCAGGCCCACCTCGATCAGGGCGATCGCCGCCCGGGTCTCGGTCTGCAGCGGGCCGCCCGTCCTCGGAAGCTCCTGGGCCGGGGCCGGCCGGCTGACCTGCTCACCCAGGACGACGGTGATGGTGGCCGAGTCGTTGGCCGTCACCTTCTCGCCCAGGACGTCGGTGCCGACGGCGGTGCCGATGTTGGTCGGCGGCGTCGTCGTGTCGACGTCGACCGTCTTGAACAGCGTGGCCGACTGGCCGGGCTCCAGCGAGGCCAACTGCCCGATGGGCCCGAGGATGTCGTCGGTTACCAGCACGTTGAACAGCGTGGTGTCACCGGTGTTGGTCACCACGTAGGTGTAGGTGACCGTGCCCGACCCGGAGATCGAGACGGGGTCGGCCGTCTTGTCGATGGTGATGGCCGGGTGGAGCACCACCGCCGTGTGGTTGGCCGTGTTGTTGACGGTCTCGCCGAGCGGGTCGGTGCCCTCGGCCTTGGCGGTGTTGAGGATCGACGCCCCGTCGCCGGCCGTGGCCACGTGGGTGCAGTTGTACGTCCACGCCTCGCCCGGCGACAGCAGCCCGTCGGCGTCGACCGTCGACCGGACCGGAGCCCCGTCGCACTTCGGGTCGCTGACCTTGACGTCGGCCAGCGGCGTGTTGCCGGGGTTGGTGACCACCAGGGTGTAGACGACCGCGTCGCCGACGTGGACGGTGCTCGACCCGGTCTTCGTGATGGCGATGGCCGGCTTGAGGATGTCGGTCGGGAACGAGGCCGAGTCTGTGACCTTCGTCTCCAGCGGATCGATGCCCGACACGCCGGCGGTATTGAGGATCCTCGTGCCGTCGTCGGCCGTCACCACGTGGCCGCACTGGTAAGTCCAGGTCTCGCCGGGGCTCAGGACGTCGTCGGCGTCGGAGTTCGTCCGGGCCGGACCGGAAGTGTCGCAGAGCGGGTCGTCAACCGTGACCGACCGGAGGCCGATGTTGCCGGGGTTGGTCACGGTCAGGGTCCAGGTGACGGTGTCACCGACGTGGGCCGTGGCCGGGCCGGTCTTGACGATGTGGATCGCCGGCACCAGCACATGGACCCATGCGTCGTCCTCGGCGCTCGGCCGGCGGCCGAACTGATCCTCACCGGTGACCGACACGTGGTTGTGGACGATCGATCCCGGCGTGCCGGGGTCGGCAGCCACGTTGTCGTAGGAGCAGGTGAAGGAATGCCCGGGGTCGACGACGTCGCCGAGGCCGGCGTCGCAGTCGGCGGGCAGGTTGGCGTGGAGGCTGTCCTCCAGGGCCTCGACCGTGAGCGGGATCTCACCGGTGTTGGACACCGTGATGGTGTAGGTGAGACCGGAACCGCTCTCCACCGTCAGGGGCTCCTCGGCCGAGGTGTCCTGGCCGTTGACCTGCTTGACGATGGCGATGCTGGAAGGCATGCGCTGGTCGGTGAACGTCAGCTGCCCCTCACCGGTCAGCGACTGACCGGGGACGAGGTCCACCCACTGGGCGGGCGCCGTGACGTAACCGGCCGGGGTCGTCGTCTCGACGATCCAGAACCGGCCGGCGCTCACGATGGCCGACAGGGTGCAGTTGCCGTTTCCATCGGTGGTGCAGGTCCCGGTATTGGGTTCCGAGCCACCGACCGGCTGACCCGGGCCCTCCTCGCCGGCGGTGTAGAGGGTGAAGCCGGCACCGGCCACCGCAACCTCGGCGTCGTCGATCTTGTGGATGGCCACGTGGACGGGGAGGCGGGGATCGACGAACGTCAGCGTCACCGTCTCGGCCAGGTGCAGCGTGACCGACTGGTCGGCGGCGGCAGCGTAGCCCGTCGGAACCGCGGTCTCGTGCAGCCAGTAGGTCCCCGGCGGCAGGATCCCGCCGATGGAACACAGCCCGCCGCCGTTGGTGGTGCAGGACTTGCCCGCCACCGCCGAGCCAAGGTCGCCGTCGTTGTCGGTGTAGAGAGCGAAGGTCGCCCCGGCCAGCGCCGCTCCGGTGTCGTCATGCTTGACGATGTTCACCGTGGCCGGGATCCGGTTGTCCACGAACGTCAGGGTGACCGTCTGGGCCAGGGCCAGCGTGACCGACTGGTCGGCGGCCGCCGTGTAACCGGCCG
>DASYFF010000308.1:0-6342 GCA_036498605.1 Acidimicrobiia bacterium
ACCCAGGTGGTCGTCCCCGGCGCGGCCGGCCAGCCCCTCGACTCCGGTGCCCTCGTGGCCGCCGTCCACGGCTACATCGCCGCCGGGACCGGCGGCGGCTTCGCCTTCTTCGGCTCGAGTCCGGCGCCAACTCCGGCCGGCTCGTAGCCGCCGCCGGACCCGCCGACTTTCCTCGTGACGTTGTGCCGCTCACAGCGGCATGACGTCACGAGAAACTCGGCCGGCGCCGCCACCTGGTCGGCCACCGGGTAGGGGATGAGGGCAACCGCTCATCTTCGTATCCCGGCCCGGCGGGGTAAGGAATGTTCGTGCCGCCTGTCACAGTCGTCGCCGCCACCACGAAGACGGTGGTCATCAGCCACGGCCTCACGGTCGCCGACTGGATCAAGGCCGGGGCCGTCGTGGTGGCCGGCATCGTCGCCGCCCAGCTCGTCCGGCGGACCTTGCAGCGCCGGCTGCACGCCGACGAGCTCGAGCACCAGGCCATCGTGGTGGCCGGCCGCTTCGCCCGCCTGGTGGTGGCCGCCGTGGCGATCTTCTACGCCCTCAGCCTCCTCGGGATTCAGCTCGGGCCGCTCATCGGGGCCATCGGCATCGGGGGCATCGCCGTCGCCCTGGCTGCCCAGTCGATGCTGGCCGACCTCATCGCCAGCATCCTGCTCCAGACCCGCCGGCCGTTCCGCCGGGGCGACCAGATCGAGACCAACGATCACCTCGGCCGGGTGGAGGACGTCAACTTCCGCACCGTCGTCCTCCGCAGCTACGACGGCCAGCGGGTGTTCCTGCCGGCCTCGAAGGTCCTCAACGGCCCGATCATCAACTACTCGGCCCTCGGCCGGCGGCGGACCAGCCTGAGCATCGGCCTGTCCTACGACGCCGACCTCGAGGACGCCGCCGCCCGGCTGCTCGAGGCCGTCCGCACCGTGGACGGCGTCCACGCCCGGCCGGCCCCCGAGGTCGCCGTCACGGAGTTCGGCGACTCCTCGATGGCCGTCGAGGTCCTCTACTGGCACGCCACCGACCAGGCCACCACCCGCCGCCTCCGCAGCGCCGTGGCCATCGCCGCCAAGCGGGCCCTCGACGACGCCGGCATCGAGATCCCCTTCCCCCAGCGGGTGCTGCGCTTCGCCGACGCCCCGTCAGTCGACGCCGGCGGCAACCGCACCGGCGCCACCGGGCGTCACCGGCTCGACAGCGCCTCCTGAGCGGCGGCCAGCGCCTCCTCCACCAGCGGCTGCAGCGCCTCGTTGGCCCCCCGGAGGATCCAGCGCCGGATGGCCGACCCGTAGGCGGCCAGGATCGCCGCCACCGCCGCCCCCGTCCCCAGGTCGTCGGCCGGGACGCCGGCCCGGCGGGCGACCTCGGCGGTGATCTCGTCCTCCAGGCGGCGCATGATGACCGCCCGGTGGTGGACCAGCAGGTTGTCGCACTCGTGGGCCACCTTGGCCAGCAGCTGGCGCTTGTCGAGGTCGTCGCTGAAGCGGCCGGCCGAGTCCCGCAGCACCGCCAGCAGCGCCTCGAAGGGCGGCTCGTCCGCCGGACGGGCGATGAGGGCGTCGACCGTCCCCTGGATCTGGGCGTCGATGTCGTGGAAGAGCACCGACTCCTTGGCCGGGAAGTAGCGGAAGAAGGTCCGCCGCCCGACGTCGGCCCGCTCGGCGATGGCGTCGACCGTCGTCTCGGTGAATCCCTGCTCCTGGAACAGCGCCAGGGCGGCGTCGACGATCGCCGTTCGGGTGCGATCCATGTGCCGCTCGCGTAGCCCTGGCATCTCGCTCTCCATGCTACCCGTCCGCCCGGGAATTTCTCGCCGTCGATGCCGTTTGGCACTAAAGTCAAGTGACACTAGTGCCGAAATTGAGGACATGACGACCACCTCGCTCACCACCGACACCACCACCGACCCCGAGGCGCATCCCCGCCGGTGGGTCATCCTGGGCGTGCTCTGCACCAGCCTGCTGCTGGTCATGCAGGGCAACACGGCCCTCAACCTGGCCCTGCCGAAGATCGCCGAGAGCATCGGGCTGTCGTCGTCGTCCATGCAGTGGGTGGTCGACGCCTACTCCCTCGTCTTCGCCGGCCTGCTCTTCACCACCAGCACCGTGGGCGACCGCTTCGGCCGCAAGGGCGTCATGCAGCTCGGGCTCCTCCTGTTCGGGGTGGCCTCGGGCTACGCCGCCTTCTTCGCCGGCAGCGCCGGCGCCCTCATCGCCGCCCGGGGCGTGATGGGCCTGGCCGGGGCGATGATCATGCCCTCCACGCTGTCGATCCTGACCAACGTCTTCCCGGCCCACGAGCGCCCCAAGGCCATCGCCGTGTGGAGCGGCATCGCCGGCGGCGGCGCCGCCCTCGGCATGATCCTCAACGGCTTCATCCTGGAGCACTTCGCCTGGAACGCCGTGTTCGTGGTCAACCTCCCGCTGGCCATCGGGGCCCTCGCCGTCGGCGCCGTGATCATCCCCACCTCCAAGGACCCCAACGGCGGCCGGATCGACCTCCTCGGCGCCGTCCTGTCCACCGCCGGCGTGTCCAGCCTCGTCTACGGCCTCATCGAGGCCCCCACCCACGGCTGGCTCTCCGGCGAGACCATCGCCTTCGGCCTCGGCGGCCTGGTGGCGATCGGCCTCTTCATCCTCTGGCAGCTCCGCACCACCCAGCCCATGCTCGACGTCCGCCTGTTCCGCAAGCCCGCCTTCGGCGTCTCGTCGCTGACCCTGACCATGGTGTTCTTCGCCCTGATGGGGATCTTCTTCTCCATCAGCCAGCTCTTCCAGCTGATCATGGGCTACGGCACCTTCGAGTCGGCCCTGCGGACGAGCCCGATCTTCCTGGCCATGATCGTCGTCGCCCCCCAGGCCCCGACCGTCGCCAAGCGGATCGGCACCCGCCGCACCGTGGCCGGCGGCCTGGTCCTCGTCGCCGCCGGCATCGGGATCCTGTCCCAGCTGGCCGACACGCCGAGCTACGCCCAGGTGGCGGGCGGGATGGTGGTCATGGCGGTGGGCATGGCGCTGGCCATGTCGCCCACCACCGGGCTGCTGATGTCGGCCGTCCCCCGCAACCGGGCCGGCATGGGCTCGGCCATGAACGACACCACCCGGGAGCTCGGCGGCGCCCTCGGCATCGCCGTCCTCGGCAGCGTCATGGCCTCCAACTACGCCAGCCACGTGGCCGGCGCCGTGACCGGGCTCCCGGCCCAGGCCGCGGCGGCGGTCAAGAGCTCCCTGGCCGGAGCCCTGACCGTGGCCGGCCAGACCGGCAACGGCGCCCTGGCCGCCACCGCCAAGTCGGCCTACATGTCGGGCCAGACGGTGGCCATGATCGTCGGGGCGGTCATCATCCTGGCCGCCGCCGCCCTGGCCTTCCTCGGCCTCCCGGCCGACGAGCCGGCCCTGGTCGAGCCGGCCGCCGACGGCGACATCGTCCCTGCGGTCGCCGCCTGACCCGACCGGACTGCAGCCTCCCAGCGGCACCGGGCCCGCTCCTGTCGAGGAGCGGGCCCCGCCGCGTCGTGGGCTACCCCTTCGGAATGGACGTGGGGCAGCCCTTGCAGTGGTGGTCGACGGGACGGCCGGTGGCCGCCCCGGCGACGGGGGCGGCCAGGGTGAGCACGGAGAAGGCGGCGAGCATGGCGAGGAGACGGGTGCGCACGGGGCATCCCTTCGATCGGGCGCTCCGGCGGAGCGCGTCGCCTAGATAGTGGGACCGAAAGGCCGTAAGGTTCCAGTGTTCGTAGAGAGCTTACGTTAGCCCCGGCCGCGCTTCAGCTCGAAGAAGTCGTGGATGGGCGCCAGCGCCTCGACCGCCTCCCACAGCGCCAGGCTCTCCGCCTTGTCCGGCACGGCGCGCAGCACCGGGCCGTGGAGGCCTCGCTCAGCGCCCCGGAGCACCAGCACCGGCGACCCGACCCCGGGGCCGGCGGCGGCGAGGGCGGAGGACGTCGACGCCTCGACCGCGCCGTCGAGGGACGGGTCGTCGAGAGCGTCCCGGTGGTCGGCGAGGTCGGCGTCCGCCAGGACGTGGACGAGGACGGCCTCGTCGAAGGGCGCGTCGTGATCGTGCACCAGCTCGCCGGTGACGGTGTAGAGGCGGGCGATGTCGGCCTGGCGCCCCTCCTGGTCCAGCCGTTGGGCGACGCGCAGCCACCGGTGGGACGACTCCAGCCGGGCCCGCTTGACCGGGTCGGGGACGTCACGGTCGTTGAGCACCCACAGGCTCATCGGCCGCCACTCGACGTCGAGGTCCCGGATCTCGGCCACCAGGGTCAGCCAGCGGGAGGCCCGCCACGTCCAGGGGCAGGCGGGGTCGAAGAAGAAGGTCACGTCAGCCATGCCCCGCTCTTTACCCCGAAACGCGGTTCGGCCGCCCTTCCGGGGCGGCCGACCGCGGCGTCTACCAGCGGTGAGAAGGTCGCCGGCCGGCCCGCGAAGGGGCCGACCGGCGTCGGCTGGGGAGCCGGGCCTTGAGGACTTCGGCTAGGCCATCACCACCACGCTGCCGGCGACTTTGTCGTGCAGCGTCTGACGGCGGCGGTCCCAGAACAGCCAGAGGCCGTCGGGAAGCCAGATGAGGCCGAAGGTCACGATCGAGAGCAGGGCCGGGGCGAGGTAGCGCACGGCGGCCTTGGCCGGGCCGAGCGGGCCACCAGTGGCGGCGTCACGCACCCGGACGCCCCACAGCATCTTGCCCAGCGTCTGGCCCTTCGTCCCGCCATTCAGGAGGGCGAAGTACACGACGCCGAGCACGGTGAGCACCGCCAGCCGGACGGGCCGGTCCATCGACCGGGTCAGGGCGTAGGTCGGCAGCCAGAGGACGGCAGAGTCGACGACCAGCGCCGCAAGGCGGCGCCACCAGTCGGCCTGCTGCTCGTGTGTCTCCATGCCTGCCATCCCGGCCTTTCCGTGCGAACCGTGTGAATCCGGACAGCTCGCCAGAAAGTTTCGCCGGGTGGAGGCCGGGCTCCTGCCTCTTTACAGAGCTTTCAACACCTTGTCGGAGCCGCTCACGTCGACCCCGCCGGGGTTCGTCTCCACCCACAGCTGCTCCACGACGCCGTCCTGGAGGATGGCGGCGTAGCGCTGGGAGCGCATGCCGAGCCCGAGGCCGGTGAGGTCGAGCGTCAGGCCGGTCTCGGCGGCGAAATCGCCGTTGCCGTCGGCCAGCATCAGGATCTTGTCGCCCGTCCCCTGGGCGGCGCCCCAGGCGCTCATCACGAACGGGTCGTTGACGGCGACGCAGGCGATGCGGTCGACCCCCTTGGCCAGGATCTCGTCGGCCTGCATCACGAAGCCCGGCAGGTGGTGGTCGCTGCAGGTCGGGGTGAAGGCGCCCGGGACGGCGAAGAGCACGACCTTGCCGGTGCCGAGCGCCTCGCGGCTCTGGAGCGGCTTGAGGCCCTCAGCCGTGATGGTCGCGAGCTTGACGTCAGGGATGGTGTCGCCGACGGAGAGTGCCACCGCTCCTCCTCGAGGATCGAAGTGTTTGTCCCATCATGTCCTACGCTGACGCCCCGCCCCCAACGATGCGACGGCAGGTGGAGATGCCCTCTTCGTTCGCTTTCAGGCTCCTGTCCAAGGACTCGATCCCCGACGCGATCAAGAAGTCCGAGCGCTACCGGCTCCTGGGAGAACCCGACGAGGCCGAGAGCGTGTGCCTCGACATCCTCCAGGTCGACCCCGACAACCAGGAGGCCCGGGTCGACCTGATCCTGGCCATCACCGACCAGTTCCCCCGGGAGCGCAAGCCCCGCGTCGACTTGGCCATGAAGGTCGTCGAGGAACTGACCGACCCGTACCAGCGGGCCTACTACGAGGCGGTCGTCCTCGAGCGGGAGGCCCGGGCCCACCTCGACCTCGACACTCCGCCCGTCCTCGTCTTCCTCCGCTACTGCGAGGCGATGGACCGCTTCGCCGTCGCCGCCGCCATCCGCCCGGGCGGCGACGACTCGGCCGTCATCCGCTGGAACGCCTGCGTGCGGGCCATCCGCCGCCGCCAGCTGCAGCCGGGGCTGGAAGCCGAGGAGTTCGAAGAGGCCTGGCCCCGCCGGCCGGAGTGACCCGGGCAGGGCCGATGAGTTCAGCGGTCGAGGACCGCGGGCCGATCGTCTGCGAGCGCCGGGGCGACGCCCTTCTCGTCGGCTTCAACCGGCCGGAGAAGCGCAACGCCATCGACGTCGCCACCACCGAGGCGCTCCACGGCGTGCTCTCCGACTACGGCCGGGAGCGCTGCGTCCTGGTCCTCCACTCGACGACGCCGGGCATGTTCGTGGCCGGCGCCGACATCGGCGAGCTCGTCCGGCGTGACGCCGACGACGCCTTCACCGGCATCAACGTGCGGCTCTTC
>DASYFF010000309.1:0-5171 GCA_036498605.1 Acidimicrobiia bacterium
GGCTCTGGGCACCGCCGCGGTGGGCGCCTTCGGGGGTCTCGGCGGCGCCGTCATTCTCGTGCCCGTCCTGGTGGTGACCGGGATGCACCCCGCCCAGGCGGCCCCGCTCGGCCTCCTGTCGGTGGCCGCCGGCTCGCTGGCCGCCGGGCCCACGCAGCTGAAGGAACGGACCGTCCACCACCGGCTCGGGGTCACCACCGAGACGGCGGCCAGCGCCGGGGCGGTGGCCGGCGCCCTGATCTCGGGCGCGGTGGGGGAGACGTTCCTCACCCGGTTCCTGGCGGTGGTGGCGCTGGCGGCGGCGGCGGGCAGCACCCTGCGCCGCGACGTCGCCGGCCAGCTCGTCGACCGCCCGCCCGACATCGACTTGGGCGAGGCCCGGGGCAGCCTTGCCGGGACCTACCCGGTGAGCGACCGGGCGGCGCCCTATGCGGCCACCCGGCTCCCGGCCGGCCTGGTCGTGATGTCGACGGCCGGCATGGTGGCCGGGGTGGCCGGGGCCAGCGGCGGCTTCATCAAGACGCCGGCCACCACCGAGATCATGAAGGTGCCTATCAAGGTGGCCGCCTCCACCACCACGTTCACCGTCGGGATCACCTCGGCCGCGGCCCTGATCGTCTTCGCCATCCACGGCCGGATCGATCTCGGCGACGCCGCGCCCGTCGTCCTCGGCAGCCTGGTGGGGGGCCAGGCCGGCGCCCGCCTCCAGGCCCGCTTCTCCCCGGCCGCGGTGCGGGCCGCCCTCGGGGTGGTCCTGGTCGTCGTGGCCGGCATCCTCTTCGCCCGGTCATGAGCCGGCCTGTCCTCACCCGGCCGGTGATCGATCTCCGGCGTTCCGGGCCGTTCCGTTACGCCCGGATGACCGCCATGCTGCACTTCCTCATCAAGGCGGCCTTCGTCGCCGCCCTGGCCGGGGTGGTCCTGCCCCACCCCGTCGGCACGGCGGCCAGCGCCCTGGCCGTCGGCATCGTGGTGGCCGCCCCGCTGCTCCGGGTCGGCTGGCTGGCGATCCGCTGGTACCTGCGGGGGGACCGGCGCTACGCCGCCGTCTCCGCCTCGCTGCTGCTGGTGGTGGGCATCGGGTCCGTGCTCGCCCTGGTGACCCGCTGACAACCTCGTCTACCGTGCGGGGCATGTTCAGCTACAAGGTCACCGACGAGGGCGACGGGATCATCCGCGTCGACGCCCAGACCCGCCTGATGCGCAAGCCGATGGCCGAGGTCCTCTGCGACGAGGTCGACAAGGTGGTGGCCGGTCACGACGAGTTCAAGATCCTCATGAACATGTCGGCCATGTCGAAGGGGACACCGGCCGCCGGCTTCTACGTCCTCGGGAGCATGAAGAAGTACCCGCTCGAGGCCCTGGCCCTCTATGGCGCCAACGGCTTCATGCGGGGCATGGCCAGGACGGTGCTGGGGCTGGCCCGCTTCTCGAACTTCGAGCTGTTCGACGACGAGGCCGAGGCCCGCAGCTGGCTGGAGCGGGGCGGCGATCCGGAACCCGCCGCCGCTCCCGGCGCCGGCCCGGCCGGGGGGTTGCGCCGCCTGGCTCTCCCCGCCGGCCTGCTTGCGTCGGCCGTCGTCCTGCGGGCCCGCCGTCGCCGCCGGCGGCATTCTTCGTCAGCAATCGGGTAAAAAGCCCCCCGTCTGCCATGATGGTCGCCCCAGGGGGGCCTCAGGGACGGAGGATCAGGGTGCAGAGGTCATCCCACCGCGGCGGCGTCGGGTCTCGTATGGGCGGCCGGTTCCGGCACGCCACGCTGGGGGTCCTGGCCGCCCTGGCCCTGGTGGTGACGGCCGTGCCGTCGGCCTCGGCCGCTCCCGGCACCCTCGACGTCAGCTTCGGCACGGGCGGCTCCCTGCGGACGAACTTCGGCGGGACCTACGACTGGGCGTACGCCACCGCCATCCAGCCCGACGGCCGCATCCTGGCGGCCGGCGTGAGCGACGCCCGGGGCACCTACGACTTCGCCCTGGCCCGCTACACCTCGACCCGCGACCTCGACCCGACGTTCGGCCACGGCGGCTTCGTCCTGACGGACTTCGGCCACTCCTACGACTGGGCCTACGCCCTGGCGCTCCAGCCCGACGGGCACATCCTGGTAGCCGGTGTGAGCGACGTCAGCGGCAGCAAGGACTTCGCCCTGGCCCGCTACAACCCCGACGGCACCCCCGACTTCAATTTCGGGAGGGGCGGGCGCACCGTGCTCCGGCTGCGGTCGCTCACCACCGACATCATCCACGGGATCGTCGTCCAGCCCGACGGGAAGATCGTGGCCGCCGGGGTCACCTTCGAAGACGTCGTCACCCTCCGCCCCCACGGTGACTTCATGGTGGCCCGCTTCCTGCCCGACGGCCGGCCGGACATGTCCTTCGGCGTGGGCGGCGTGACCACCACCGACTTCGCCGACGAGTCGTACGACGAGCCCTACGCCGTCGTCCTCCAGCCCGACGGGCGGATCGTCCTGGGCGGCTACAGCAACACCGGCGGCGGCCCCGGCGTCCTCTTCGGTGCCGATCAGCTGGCGCTGGCCCGCTATCTGCCCAACGGCATGCTCGACCCCGCCTTCGGTCAGGGCGGCAAGGTGATCTTCGACGGTGGGAGCATGGACGAGCGGCTCCTGGCCCTGGCCCTGGCTCCCGGCGGGAGCCTGCTGGCCGGGGGCTACACCAACGGTGATCGGAGGAGCGACCTCCTGCTGGCCCGCCTGCGGCCCGACGGGTCACTCGATACCAGCTTCGGGGGGACCGGCAAGGGGTTCACCATCGACGACCTGGGCACGAACTCGGAGCGCATCTCCAGCCTCGTCCTCGAACCCGACGGGAGGATCGTGGCCGGCGGTCAGACGGCGGTGTCGGACAACGCCGACTTCGCGGTGTTCCGCTACGAGCCCGACGGCTCCTTCGACCGGTCCTTCGGCCGGAACGGGGTGGCGGTCTTCGACTTCGGAGGCCGGGAAGACAGGGTCCACGCCGTGGCGCTGCAGCCCGACGGGAAGATCGTCGCCGTCGGCCAGAGCGAAGCCGACTTCGCCATCGTTCGCTTCAACGCCGCCTAAAACCCCACGTCATGTCACGCGACCGTGCGGTCGCGCAATGGAACTGTCGGGTTTTTGGCCAATGCGGGTACTCGACTATCTCCCGCACTCTTATAGAGAAATCCCTGGCCATCTGCGGACATGCGAATATCCTCGACCCTTGACACTGTCGTAGGGCGTGGCTAAACATCGGCATTGAGGCCATTGGCTTCGTAGGGGGGGCGATTTGAGGGAACGTCGTGCGGGCCGGCGCATGAGGGTTGCTCAGTTGCGCAGAAGCTTGAGCATTCCTCGCTTTGCCGGGTCCTGCCGCGTTGGGTACCCCCCTTGCTCCGGGCATTAAAAACCGGGGCTTCGAAAAGCAGCATTCCATCGCAGCTTCAGGGGGAAATGCATGAGGACCTTCAGAGGCGGGACCAGAAAAGGGATCGTCGTCCTTGGCGCGCTCGCGCTCCTGGTCGCCTATCCCGGTGTGTCCACCGGTAATTCGCAACCGAACTCCGTGGACTCGGCGCTCAAGACAGCGAGACAGCGCGTCGAGGCCATCAATGACATCAACGATGTACCGAAGGTCACCCAGAACCTGATTCCCGGTGCCCTGGAGGCCAGGAACCTGGCCATCACCCAGTTCAAAGCGGCCGGCGAGAGCGCGGCCCCGATGAGCAAGCCCGAGTACGCCGTCGTGTGGTCCGGCAAGAACAACATCGGCGACATGAGCGGCAACGACTGGATGCGCTTCGTCAACCAGGGTTCGATCAGCCCGACCGGGCTGGAGAACGTCGGGACCAAGCAGTGGGTCGGGGGTCTCGACGCCATGATCGTGCTCGACGTCCGCCGGAGCAACGCCGACGGCACCCCGAACAAGGACTACGGGAAGGTCGTCAACTTCGTCCAGGTGCCGCCTCCGTTCGGCGTGGAGGGCGAGCCGCACCACATGCAGTACGAGTGGCACCCGGGTCAGCCGATCGTGGCCGGCCACCTGTTCACCGACCTGACGACCATCTGGGACGTGAACGACATCCCCAACATCGGGCTGAAGAACATCGTGCGGGGCGAGGAGAACCCGGTCGGTGCCTTCCCCGACGCCTACGACTTCGCCGGCGACACGGCCATCGGCACCTACATGACCGCCGGTGAGCCGAACTACGGCGGGTCGCCGGGCTCGATCGTGGTGTTCAAGCCCGATTCGGGCAAGGGCATGGTGCAGGAGTCGGAGACTCCGGCCAGCCAGATCGGGGCCGTCTTCCGGGGGAACCCCGGCGGGATCCCCGAACCCTGTACGCCGCAGGAGGCCCGGCCCATGGGCACCTGTGGCAACCCGCACGGCATCCAGGCCCGGCCGGACATCGGCGTGATGGTGACCAACGACTACGCCGACGCCCGGGAACTCGGATCCGACCCGCTCAAGACGGTCGAGCAGCACGCCTTCCGGCCGACGTCGCGGATCTGGGACATCAAGGACCCGTCGCATCCGAAGCTGATCTCGGTGGCCCACATGCCGAAGAGCTTCAAGAACCCCGTGAACCCGGCCCACGACAACCTCGGCATCATGGAGGGGGCCAAGACCTTCGCCCCGGCCAAGGGGTTCTTCTCCGGGTCGATGTGCGGCGGCGGCATCTTCTTCCTGCCCGACGCCACCGCCGTGCAGCCCGACTCGTCCAGCCAGTGGAAGCAGGTGTGGGACGACGGCATGGCCGAGATCCAGGTCCCCGGCCGTGACATCCGCGGTGCGGCGAACCAGGGCTCCGAGCCCGGGGCCTGCGCCGGCGGCGCCTGGCACCAGGTGAGCCACGACAACCGGTTCCTCTTCCGGGCGGTCGGTGGGCGCAACCCCGGCTCGACGAACACCTACGACAACGGCACCCCGAAGATGATCTACGTGATCAACATCGAGAAGCTCGTCAAGCACGCCGCCGAGACGGGCAACGTCGACTGCAGCATCACCAGCGGCCGGGAGCTCGGTCAGGGTCACGGTGACGCCGCCGACTGCCCCACGCTGGCCGGTGTGATCACCGTCGACGACAACACCTCGGGTGGCCCGCACTGGGGCGCCCTCGACAACTTCAACTTCACCGACAGCGGTGCGCCGACCCGGAGCATGTTCTGCGACTACTTCGTCGCCCGGACGGGCTAC
>DASYFF010000310.1:0-5493 GCA_036498605.1 Acidimicrobiia bacterium
CGGTGAGCAATTTGCAACTTAGTATGACCCCGTCCTGACGCACGACGGCTCTTGGCCGCTGCCGGTCGGGGAGTGGGGGGAACGCAGCGTTCGGTCGAGGCGCGCCCTCGCGCCGTGCCGGCGCACAACCAGACAATTTCAGGGAGGTGGCATGTTCAGCCGGGGCAGACGCCAACGCTTGACTGGACTCGTTGCACTCGGTCTCTCCGGTTCGCTGCTGCTGGCGGCGTGCGGGGGCGGCAACGACAAGACGCACGCCGCGCTGCCGGCGCCGGCCGACCACGGAGGCAGCCCCGCCGCCGCCTCGGTGGACCCGGCGCCCGCCGCCGGAGCCGCCCCCGCGCCCGACGCCGGCGCGAGCGCCGCCTCGGCCGGCGCCGCCGCGGTCGGTGCCCCGGCCGGGGCGGTCCCCGCGGCGGGCGGTCCGGCCGGCACCACGCCCACGGGCCCGAAGTCCGCGGCCGGCGACAAGCCGGCTCCGGTCGCCGCCAACGCCCAGAGCCCGGCGCCGGGCGCCAAGGCCGGCACCCCTGGGCCCGGCGGGACGGCCGCACCCGCTCCCGGCGCTCCCGCTCCGAACGCCGGAGCGCCGGCGCCCGTCCCCGGTGGCCCGGGTGGCGCCAGCGACACCGGGATTACCGGCAACGAGATCCTCCTCGGCTCGATCAGCAGCGTCAGCTCGCCGATGTCGAAGTACGTCGTGAGCCCGGTCACCAAGGCGGCCCAGGCGACGATCTCGTCGATCAACGACAACGGCGGCGTCCTCGGCCGCAAGCTGCGCCTCATCGACTGCGACGACGCCGGTGACATCGCCCGTTTCCGGGCCTGCTACGGCAAGTTGGTCCACGAGCAGAAGGTCTTCAGCCTCGTCACGTCGATGACGTTCGGGTCGGGTGAGGTCCACGGCGACCTGGCCCGCGACCGCATCCCCTGGGTCGGCGACATCGGCTGGTACGGCAGCTCGTGGACCGATCCCTGGATGATCCCCATGTACTTCTCGGCGGTGGCCGACGGCAGCGCCATCGCCCAGTGGGTGTCGGCCGTCATCAAGCCGCAACGGGTGGGGATCCTCTACCTCAACACGCCGGAGATGAAGGCGGCCAAGGACGAGATCACTCGCGTGCTGAAGACGAAGAACATCAACGTCGTCAAGGCCATCTCCCAGGAGCTCGACACCGCCGACGAGTCACCGGCCGTCCTGCAGTTCCGGTCGGCCAACGTCGACCACATCATCCACGTGTCGTGGCCGCCGCCGGTCGTGAAGTTCATGATCGACGCCGCCCAGCAGGGCTTCTACCCCGAGAAGGGCATGAGCGGCAACCACTTCGTGGCCGAGGCCGTTCCGGAGCTGATCGGCAAGTGGCCGCTGAACCGCTACTGGAACTCCTCCGCCTACCAGGTGTGGGGCCCGGAGTACGAGGCCATCATGAAGAAGTACGCCCCGGGGCTGTCGACGCTGCATCACCACAACACGCAGACGGCGTACATCGCCATGCGGCTCTTCAAGGAGGCGGCCGAAGAGGTCGGTCCCAACCTGACCCGCGACGCCCTCATGAAGGCCTTCGAGAGCCACCCCTGGGACGCCGGTCCGGGACTCGCCCAGACCTTCCTCTGGAAGCCCGGACTCCACGACACCCTGCGCTGCAACTACATGTTCAAGTACACCTCGATGGAAGAGGGCAGTGGCAAGGTGTGGACTCCGGACCCGACGCAGTTCAAGAGCTGCGGGGACCTTCCGCAGCAGCCGCTGTCGGCGGCCCGGTAGCGGCATGACGCTCGCCCTGCAGTTCCATTCCGACATCCTCGCCCCGGCCGTCATCAACGGGTTGGCCACCGCCTCCCTGTACGGCGTACTCGCCCTGTCGCTCGTCCTCGTCTACCGGATCAACCGCAGCGTGGCCTTCGTGCAGGGCGGGATGGCCACCGTCGGCGGTTTCCTCTACTGGTACCTGACCAAGGACCCGGCGGTGAGCCAGTTCGCCACCAAGGGACTGCCGAAGGTGCCGGCGCTCGGGCTGGTGGTGATCGTCGGTGCGGTGCTCGGTGCCCTGTACGGCAGCGTCGTCAGCAACCGCATGGCGAGCTACCCCCGGGTGACGGTCACCACCTTCGGGCTGGGCGCGGCGCTGTTCGTGGTCGGGCTGACAGGCACGATCTGGCAGGGGGTGTTCGAGACGGGAATCCCGGGCCCGTTCACCGGTCGCGTCAGGATCGGGAGCCAGCAGGTGAGCTACCACCAGATGTTCTCGCTCGGTGTGCTGCTCGTCGTCTGCGCCGCTCTGACCGTCGTGATGAAGGCGACGCGGGGCGGGATCTACGTCCGGGCCATCGCCGACGACTCGGAAGCCGCCGAGATCGTGGGCATCCGGGTGTCGGCGGTGGGCACGGCGGTGTGGGCCATCGCCGGTGGGCTCGGCGCCCTGGCCGGGGCCCTGATCGTCCCGCTGGCCGTGCTCTACGAGACGGCGCTGATCTTCGTCCTCATGCGGGCGCTGGCCGCCGCCGTGCTGGGCGGGTTCGAGAGCTTCGCCCTGGCCGTGGCAGGGGCGGCGGTGTTCGGGATCGTCGAGTCGTCGGTCGGCGGCGGCGTGTTCGGCACGGTGAACGCCGGCGTCAGGGAGATCATCCTCGTCGTCGCACTGCTGGCCGGCGTCGTCGTCATCAACCGCAAACGGCTCGTCGCCGCCGTGGGAGGGGAGTGACCGTGGCCCGGATCCGTCAAGGCGCCCGGCGCTACGCCGACGTCCTGCCCCGGGGCCTGCCGCCCTGGGCCTACCTGGTGGGGGCGGTGGTGGCCGTCGGATGGGTGCGGGTCGCCTCCACCACCTGGGTGTTCCTCGGGGCGGCGGCCTGCATCCTGGCCATCGCCTGCATGGGTCTCACCATTCTGGTCGGCTGGGGCGGGGAGGTCTCGCTGGCCCAGGCGTCGCTGGTCGGGACGTCGGTCTACATCACCGGGTACGCCCTGCGGGCCGACGGGCTGCACTGGCCGTTCATTCCCGCCGCCGCCCTGGGGGTGGTGACGGTGGTGGTGCTGTCGGCGCTGATCTCGGTCCCGACGGCCCGCCTGTCGGGGATGTACGTGATGGTGCTGACGCTCGGACTCCAGGTCACCCTGGAACGGACCCTGTTCACCAATGCCCGGTTCGCCGGTGGGGTGGAGAGCGTCTACACGGGCCGGCCCCGGTTCTTCGGCGTCGGGCTGGACTCGGACCGGGCCTACTACTTCCTGCCCTTCCTCGTGTTGGTGGCCGTGATGGTGGGCCTGCGCCTGTTCCGCCACTCCCGCCACGGCCGGGCTCTGTTCATGGTCGGCCGAGACCGGCGGGCGGCGGCGGCGATGGGGATCTCGCCGCTGCGCTACAAGCTGCTGGCCTTCATGATCGCCGGGGTCCTGGCCGGGGTGGCCGGGGCGCTCACCACGCCGCTGTATCGGTCCCCGCCGACCTCGTTGGCGTTCATCTCGGTGCAGTCGCTGTTCTACCTGGCCGTGCCGGTGACCGCCGGGTTCGGTTCCCTGGCCGGCGTCGTGGTGGTGGCCTTCGTCTTCACCATGACGCCCCACGCCCTGGAGAGCGTCATGCGGATCTCACCGCTGCTGCTGGGCGGGGCCGGGCTGATGCTGGGCACCTACGCCGGCCCCGGCGGCTTCGGCGGTGTCGTGCTCGACCGGGTCCGGGCCCGGCGGGAGGCCGGCCTGCTGGCCGCCGGCGAACCCGGGGCGGCGGTGGCCGCCCCGGCCGGTGAGCTCGACGTGCGCGACGAGATGACCACGTCGGTCGGCGGCGGAGGAGGGGCGAGATGACCATCGCAACCAACCGGATGCTGGCGGGCAACGACGCGCTGGGTTGGAACGAAGGCCAGCTCGCCGCGCTGGAGGTCCTCGAGCGGGCGCTGCCCGAGCAGGTCCACACCGGCGTCGTGCTGGAGGGCACCGGCCTCTCACGGGCCTTCGGCGGCCTGCGGGCGCTGAGCGACGTGTCGATCACGATGGAGGCGGCCCGCACCACCGGGCTCATCGGCCCGAACGGCGCGGGGAAGTCGACCTTCTTCGACGTCCTCACCGGCTTCACGGTCCCTGACACCGGCACCGTGACCGCCTTCGGTCACGACGTGACCAGGTGGGCGCCGTGGAAGCGGGCCGGGATCGGGATGGCCCGCACGTTCCAGGCCAACCACATCGCCACCGAGCTGACGGTGGAGGAGAACCTGCTCATCGGCGGGCACCTGCGCCTGAGCGGTGGGCTGGGCCGCACCGCCCTGCGGCTGGGCCGGGCCTACCGGGACGAGACCGCCGCCCGGGCCACGGCGGCGGCGGTGGCCCGACTGCTCGACATGGAGCGGGTGCTCGACGTGCGGGCCGGGGTGCTCGACTTCGGCGCCCAGCGCCGCATCGAGATCGGGCGGGCCCTGCTCGGTCCGGCCCGGCTGCTCCTCCTCGATGAACCGACCGCCGGTGTCGACGCCGTCGAGGCGGCCCGCCTCCTCGGCCTCATCAAGCAGCTCCAGGTCGACCTCGGCCTCGCCGTCCTCATCATCGAGCACCACGTCCGGTCCGTGCTGCGCATGTGCGACGCCATCTACGTCCTCGAACGGGGCCAGCTCATCTTCTCCGGCTCGCCCGACGAGGTGCGCCAGAACGAGCGGGTCCGGGCCGCCTACCTCGGCGACACGTCGGCGCTGTAGCCCCAAGGAGCCACCACCATGCTGGAACTGCACGACGTGTCGGCCGGCTACGGCCGCCTCCCGGTCCTCTTCGATGTCACCCTCACCGTCAAGCCCGGGGAAGTCGTCGCCCTGCTCGGCCCCAACGGCGCCGGGAAGTCCACCCTGCTCAAGACCATCCTGGGCGTCGTGCGGACCCGGAGCGGCGAGATCACCTGGAACGGCACGCGGGTCACCACCGCCCGGGCCGCCGACCGGGTGGCCATGGGCATCAGCCTCTGCCCCGAGGGCCGCCGGGTCTTCCCGAATCTGTCAGTCCGGGAGAACCTGCTGGCCGGGGCGTTCGGCCGCAAGGCCCAGGCGACCAGCGCCCAGCTCAACGTCTGCACCGAGATCTTCCCCCGCCTCCAGGAGCGGATCTCCCAGCGGGCCGGCTCCCTCTCCGGCGGCGAGCAGCAGATGCTGGCCATCGCCCGGTCGCTCATGTCGGCGCCGGACCTCGTCCTCGTCGACGAGCTGTCGATGGGCCTCGCCCCCCTCGTCGTCGTCGAGCTCACCCACAAGCTGCGCGAGCTCGGCGACCAGGGCCTGTCCGTGATCGTCGTCGACCAGTTCGCCAAGACCCTGAACGACTGCGCCGACCGGGCCTACGTGCTCGACAAGGGCCGCCTGGAGTTCGACGGCAGCCTGACCGCCGCCAGCGGTGTCCTCGAGCAGGCCATCGGCGCCTGACCGGCACGAACACCGTACGAGAGGGAGACCACACCATGAGGAACGCACTCGTCGCTGTCGGCCTGTCCGTCGCCGTTCTCGGCGGGGCGGCCGGCG
>DASYFF010000311.1:0-6489 GCA_036498605.1 Acidimicrobiia bacterium
GCCGGTGATGTCACGCAGGAGGGACCACAGCCGCGGTCCCCGCAGCGGGCCGGTGATGAGGAACCGGCCGGCCAGGCGGAGCTGGGGAACGTCGAGCAGGTGCCGGCTCTCGGCGTCGATGGCCGTGGTGTAGGCGCCGTCGACCCGGTCGGTGACCACGAGGCCGCCCGGCCCGGCCGTGACGGCGCACGACTCGCCGGTGTCGGTCAGGCGGAGCCTGACCGGCCGGAGCCGGGCGGCCTCCCGGACGAAACGGCCGGATCTGTCGCTCTCGGCCTGCTGGGACAGGAGCATGTGGACGAGGTATGCGGCCCCGTTGGCGTCGTCGTCGGCCAGTGCCACCGTGAATCCCGACGCGCCGGACAGCGTGGCGTCCATCACCAGGCGGTGGGGATGCGGCCCCAGGACGACACCAACCGCTTGAACGCCTCCGCCTCCTTGATGACGACCGCCATCGGGCCCTTGCGGAGATGGAGCCGCTTGGCCGCCATGGCCCCGACCGGGTCGAGCTTGCCCTCGCCCATCTTCTTCCAGGTGTCGCGCGTCGCCCACAGGCTGAACTGGACGTCGTCGGGCCCGAACGGCTGGCCCGGCTGCCAGCTCTCGGGCACCCCCGGGGGGACGGCCTTCGTCTGCGAGCAGCTACCGGTGTCGGTCTCGCCCCACTCGACGACGTAGTCGAAATTCGGTGGGTCGGCGATGAGCGGCGCGGCGACCTCCATCCAGACGTCGATGGCCTGCTCGCACCATTCCTTGGAGAACAGCTCCACTTCCGGGCTGGACATGTCTCCCCCTTCGGTCGGCGTGGTCAGTGGACGATGACGGCCCGGGTGAAGGCGCCCCGCTCGAGCTCCTCGAGGACGTCGGGCACCTCGGACAACTTGCACTCCCGGTCCATGAGCGCTCCGATGTCGAGCCGGCCGGCGGCGTAGAGGTCGACCCAGGCGGGGATGTCCCGGTGCGGCGACAGGGAACCGGCGTAGGAGCCGGTCAGCGTCTTCTCCATGATGAGGCTGAAGGTGTCGATGTCGGAGGAGATCGTGGCGTGCATGATCCCGACCGCCACCACCGTCCCGCCGGCCCGGGTGGCCCGGAAGGCGCTCTCCAGCGTGCCGTCGATCCCGACGCAGTCGATGGCGTAGTCGACGCCCCGCCCGCCGGTGAGCGCGTCGACGGCGTCGCTCAGGTCGGTCTCGGCCGAGTTGATGGTCTCGTCGGCGGCCAGGCTCTTGGCCTTGGCCAGTTTCGGCTCCGCGATGTCGACGGCGATGACCGTGGCCGCGCCGACGAGGCGGGCGCCGAGCATGGCGGCGAGGCCGACCCCGCCGGCGCCGATGACGAGGACCGACGAACCGGGCGTCACCTTGGCCTTGTTGATAACGGCGCCGAGGCCGGTGGCCACCCCGCAGCCGAGGGAGGCGACCGCGGCCAGGGGGACGTCGGCCCGGATCGGGATGGCCGCCCGGGCGGGGACGACGGTGTACTCGGCGAAGGACGACTGGCAGAAGATGTGGTTGACGTCGCGGTCGCCGTCGTGGAGCCGAACGGTGTTGTCGAGCATGGTGCCGGCCAGGGCCAGCGAGCCGGCCAGTTCGCAGGGCGACTCGCCCCGGGCGCAGGTGTAACACTGCCCGCAGGTCACGCTGATGGAGCAGATGACGTGGTCGCCGACCAACGGGGCGGTGACGCCGGGGCCGACGGCTTCGACGACACCGGCGCCTTCGTGGCCGGGGACGAACGGCGTGGGGACGGGCAGGTTCCCCCGCAGCATCGACAGGTCGGTGTGGCAGATGCCGGTGGCGACGAGGCGGACCAGCACCTCGCCGGCCCGGGGTTCGTCGATCTGGACGGTCCGGACGGCGATGTCGTTGATGCCGTCGACCACTGCGGCTCGGATGTCCATCAGAGGGCGTCCTCCCGGCCGTGCTCCTTGAGGATCTGGCGGTAGAGCTCGAAGCCGGGCTCGAGCGCCGGCAGGAGTTTCATCGCCTTGTCGGACGGGCCCTTGATCTTGGCCTTCCCCTTCATCATGGCCACCGGGAAGTTGAGCTCGCCCTTCCAGAAGGTGTGGGCGGTGTCGGCCGACATCCGGACCTCGATGTCGACCTTGGTGTCGGGCTCGGACGTGAGCGCCGCCGGCGACTGCGTCCCGTCGATGGCCACGAAGTAGTCGGGGTCGGTGTAGTAGACGCCGAGCACCACGCCGGCGGCGGAGAACTGCTGGTTCGACGAGTCGACGGCGACGATGCCCTGCCACAGGGCGTCGAAGACCGCCTTGGCCTCGGCCGGATCGGTGTAGACGGCCATCGCTGTTCCTCTCTTGCTCGGGCCCCCGCTAGGAGGCGGTGAACTTGTCGTAGTGGATGCTGACCCGCTCGGCGAGGCCGTGACCTTCGAGGAGGGCCAGGGCGGCGTCGATCATGGGCGGTGGGCCGCACAGGTAGGCGTCGTGGCCGGCGATGCCGGCGCCGAGGTGCCGCTCGACCACGTCGGTGACGAGCCCCCGGTCATGGCCGGTGGCGTTGCCAGGCCCGGCGTCCGACAGCGCGGTCACGAACCGGAAGTCGGCCAGCCCGGCCCCGGTGGCGGCCACGGCGTCGCGGTGGAACAGGTCGCCCGGCGTGCGAGCGCCGTAGAAGAAGCGGACCGGCCGGTGGTCGCCCCGCTCGGCCAGGTCCTGGAGCATCGACCACAGCGGTGCCATCCCGGCCCCCCCGCCGACGAGCAGCAGGGGCCGGTCTCCGTCGCGGACGAAGAACGATCCGTGGGGCCCGTTGACTTCCAGCCGGTCGCCGGGGCGGAGCCGGTCGAGGTGACCGGAGAAGGCGCCGCCGGGCACGAGTTTGATCATGAACTCGAGCTGGCGGGGTTGCGACGGCGGGTTGGCCATCGAGTACGACCGGCGCACATCCGTCCCCGGGATGCCGAGCTGGGCGAACTGGCCGGCCCGGAACTCGAGCGGCTCCTCGAGGGCCAGGCGCAGACCCCGGATGTCGTGGGTCAGCCGGGTCACGGCGACAACTTCGGCCCCGTGGTCGACAGGGGGGACGACCGCGTCGAGGTCGGCGGTGTCGAGACCCTCGATCTCGACGGTGGCGTCGGACAGCGGGTAGGCCGAGCACAGCAGCGTGAAGCCCTGGTCACGTTCGAAGTCGCTGAGCGAGAAGATCGAGTCGACCTCGAGGTCGACCTCACCGTCGAGGACCTGCGCCTTGCAGGTGGAGCAGTGACCCTTCCGGCAGCCGTAGGGCAGGCCGAACCCGGCCCGGATGGCGGCGTCGAGGATCGTCTCCTCCTCGGAGCACTTGACCGTGATGTTGGCCGGCAGGACGGTGATCTCGTGGAGCGGCGTCATCTCACTCGTCGTCGAGGACGCCGGCGGTCATGCTGGCGTCGACCCTGATCCATTCGTCGGTCATCGACGGCCGCCCGTAGTAGGAGGAGAAGATGGCCTGGAAGTCGGCCATGGTGAAGCGCCGCCCGAGTCGCTCGGCGACGTCGTCGAAGCGCACTTCGAGGTAACCGGCGTCGGTCTCGAGCTTCCGGTAGGTGATGCAGTCGGTCACCCGGAGCCGGGGCCCAAGGTCCTCGCCCAGCAACTCGATGACGGCGTCGGTCTCCTCCCCGGCCATGAGCGACATCCCCACGTCGTCGTTGGCCTCGGCCTGGGCCGGCGGGACAGTCACGATCGGCTCCTCTCTCGGTTCAGGCGTGAACAGGAACGGCGTCCAGGAGGTCGGCGCCGGCCCGGGCGGCCTCCTCCCGGCCGACGCTGCGGGCCTGGTCCGGCAACCCGGGGAAGGGGAGGTTTCCTTCGAGCGCCTCGAACAGGGCGGTCGCCACCGGCGCCACCCGGTCGGTCCAGGCCCGCAGCCAGTCGGCCAGGATCTCCTCGTTGCCCGCCCCGCCGGGACACCCCAGCAGGAAGGTGAGGAACTCCCGGGTGGCCCGGGCGTTGCGCTGCCAGTCGGCCGTGGCCGTGGCGGCGATCACGGGAACGAGGACGTCACCGCCGCGGGCGGCGGCCAGGGAGAACACCAGCCGCCGCAACGGCTCGCCGAGCAGCGGTTCGACGGCCAGGTTGGCGGCCACGACGATCTCGCCCCAGTCGCCGATGGCCATGACCTCCTCGATGAGCCTCCGGACGGCCTGCCACGTCGGATCGGCGAGCCAGTGGCCCTTCCCGGCCGTGCCGTCGAACCCGGGCAGGGCCGTTTCGAGGTCGAGGCTGAGCAGCGAGATCGCCTGGGCGTGGCGCAGCTTGTCGGCGGCGTCGAACACCAGGACGCTGTTGACCGTGTCCGACAGGGATTCGCGGGCGGCGACGTTCAGTGCCCGGAACAGCCCGTACTCGAAGTGGGCGAAGGCCAGGTAGGCGCCGACGAGGCCCCGTTCCACCCACCCGGGGTCCATGGCCGCCGCCGCCCCGGTCGAGATGACCACGTCGGTCGTGCGGTCGATGGCCTTCTCCGCTCCGGCCTGGAGGGCGTAGTACGGCTTCTGCCACATCTGGTTCGGGTCCCGGTAGGCGAACCAGTCGTCGCAGCGCAGCGCCGTGCCATCCAGGTCGAAGATCGGCCGGCCGTCGGGCCGGAGCTTGAAGTCGCCCATGACCTGGAGGCCGCCGCCGCCGACCTGCGGCTGGGTGTAGCACGTGACGGCCTCGTATTCGGTCAGACGCCGGCCCTTGGGCGACACGTACTCGAAGTCGGCCTTTCCGCCCAGCTCCTCGGGCAGCCGGTCCGCCGTTCTCGTCATGAGGCGACCTCCGCGTGGCCGAGGCGGTACGGCTTGCGCTCCGCCAGCGGGTACTTGACCTCCCAGCCGATGGCCCGGATGTCGTCGATGGTCCACATCTTCTCGGTGTCGAGCGACGGCTGACCGATCAGGGTGCGCCCGTCGTTGCGGAGCAGGCCCATCTCGAGGATGACGTCGGCCAGCTCCCAGCCGTGGAAGCGCTCCCCGAAGTTGACGTTGCCGCGGTACAGCTCGGGGTTGCGGTGGTACATGTCCCGGCAGATCGTGGAGCAGAACGAGTGGTTGCGCTCCCCGTCCCACTCCAGGTGGATCTGCGCCAGGTCAACCCGGGGCAGCACCGAGGGCAGGAAGCAGACCCGGCACAGCGGCGGGATCTCGGGGAAGGCCTCCAGGGCCAGGCTGCGGTTGGCCGGATCGGCCTTGGCCACCGCGTCCTCCCAGAACGGGCCGAAGTAGGAGTACCAGCCCGGGTAGTGGTCCTCGTACCAGTCGAACGCCTCTTCCGGCAGCGGCGAGGCCCGCCAGAAGCACAGCGGCCACAGGGCGTAGAGGAACAGCGCGCCGGTGTGGCCGAGCCAATGGACGTCCTGGCGGGCCTGCGCCAGGCAGGCCGGTTGGCGCAGGCCGAACTTCTCCAGCTTGCCGAGGTAGCTGCCGGCGTAGTCGTGCCAGATCCAGTCGTCCCAGTACTCCCGGTACGACTTCGTCGGGACGTTGCGGTCGCGGTAGTAGTCGAAGACGATGCCGAGCAGGGTGTCGAGCGGCCGGTGCTGGCGCCATATCGCCTCTTCGAGGTCCTGTTGGAGGAACTCGAGGTTGCGGTCGTCGGACAGCACGGCGGCCAGGGTGGCGTAGCCGTTGGCCATGTGCCGGCCCTCGTCGGACTGGATCGACAGGAACAGGCTGGGCAGGACCGTGTCGCCGCTGCGGGCCGCGACCTCCGTCATGGCCACGAACAGCGGGTTGGTGTAGGCCGTCTCGGCGACCACCTGCAGGTTCAGACAGTTGACGATCGGGTCGTTGGAGGCGAACGTCGACAGCCCCGCCTTGATCGGCATCAGGAACGGGTTCCACTCCCTGGTCCGGGCGCTGACGTTGAAGCCGGCCGGGTCGTGGTAGTGCTTGGCGTAGTAGCGGCACAGCCACGTCTCCGACTGGGTGTGGCGGACCTCGTCGAGCTCCTGCGCCAGGTACCCCTGGCGCAGGGCCGAGTTCTCCACGGTCTCGCTCAGCATCATCATGCACTGCATGGCGTAGTACTCGCCGTCCCGGGCCGCCGGGAGCAACGGCTTGAGCGCTTCGGTGAAGGCGGGGTCGGCCTTGTTCACCGCGTCGGTGCGGGCGAGGACGTCGAGCAGGCTGCCGTAGGTCCGGTCGTCCTTCTCGGCTTCCATGGCCAGGAAGTCGCGTAGCAGCTGGCGGAACGGGTCCTTGGTCTTGGCCGGGATGTGGTACTTCGTGGCGTAGCGCTCGGGGCGCTCCACGTAGGTGGTCTCCCAGTCCAGGCTCTTGACCCGTTCGTGGGCCTGGATGAGTGAGCGGGTCATGCGTTCTCCCGTCGGTGATCGGTCAGAGCGTCGAGGCCGTCGTCCCCAGCGGGGCGTACCGGCCCGGCCGCCAGGGGCGGACGGCGTTGGCGTGCGGAACGCCGTAGGTCTTGCCGAGCACGAGCTCGTCGGCGATGCCGGTCAGGAAGCAGGGGTCCTTCGTCCAGAACTTGGGACCGATCTG
>DASYFF010000312.1:0-1951 GCA_036498605.1 Acidimicrobiia bacterium
TGGTCATCGACGAGCCCGGGGGCCTGGTCGTCGAGGTGACCGACGGGACGCTGGACCACAACGCCGACCACTACCGGATCTCGGTCTTCTACGACCTGGCCAAGGTGGCGGTGAACCGCCTGGCCTTCTCCCAGGGCCACGAGCTGGCTCCCCGGGGCGCCACGGCGGTGGCCGTCACGCCCGGCTGGCTCCGCTCGGAGATGATGCTGGCCAACTTCGGGGTCACCGAGGCGAACTGGCGCGATGCCCTGACCCCCGGCGCCGTGGAAGGATTTCCGCCGGCTCCGCCTGGTTTCGCCGCTTCCGAGTCGCCCCGCTTCGTGGGACGGGCGGTGGCCGCCCTGGCCGCCGACCCGGATCGGGGAAGGTGGAACCAGCGCTCCGTCACCGCCGCCGAGCTGGCCCGGGAGTACGGCTTCACCGATGTCGACGGCACCTGGCCCGACGCCTGGGCCACGCTGTCGTGACCAGCGGACGCGCCGCAGGGGCGCCCGCACCGGACGCCCCTGCAGCCGTCAGTCGTCGTGCTACTTGTGTCGTGGGTGCGTATGCCGATGCCCATGCCCGGTGGTCGGGTTTCGGGCCTGCCCGGTGGTCGGGTCGAGCATCAGCGGAGGGGCGAAACCCCGCTGGGCCTTGAAGTTGAACATGCTCTTGAGCGACCCGGCGATGGCGTCGAACGAACCGGCGATCCGGGGCAGCTTCCAGTTGTCCTCGACGAAGCGCAGGATCGACGACTGGTCGGTCAGCGTGTGGTCGACGAAGTTCTGGCGGGCCCAGGGCGAGATCACCAGCAGCGGCAGGCGGGGCCCGTAGCCGCAGCGGCCGTTCTCGCCGGCCAGCGGAGCCAGCGCCTTCGTGTCACCGCAGAGGCCGGGACCGGTCAGGAAGTCCTGCGGGCCGGGCGGGGTGGCCACCTTCGACGTGTCGGAGGGGTTGTGGATCCCGCTGAAGGCGTGGTCGTACCAGCCGTCGGAGTCGTCGTAGTTGACGACCACGGCGGTGTCCTTCCAGGCCGGCGAGTTCTGCAGGGCGTTGATCTCGTTGACGACGAACTTCTGCTCGTCGAGCGGGTCGGAGTAGGCGCCGTGCCCGTCCTGGTAGCCGGGGGCCTTGAGGAAGCTCACGGCCGGCAGCTTGTCGGGCGACACGAAGCCGTGGGTGATGGCCCCGACCAGAGCGTCGAAGTCGGACGTGTCGTAGTTGTGGTTGGCCGTGTTGAACTGCGGAACGCCGTTGACGAGGGTCTGCGTGTCAGTGCCGATGGCCGACAAGGACGCCGGCGGCAGGTGGTGCGGGTTGGCCGTCGTGGCGTAGTACTCGAACGGCTCGTGGTGCGGGATGTAGTCGTCCTTGTTGCCGAAGTTGCTGGACCCGGCGGCGGTGCCGCCGATCCCGCCGACGGCCGCGCCGACCGGGTGCACGGCGTTGCACAGCCCCTGGTCGGACGCCGGAGCGGCGGAGAACTTGCCCTTGAACTGGTCGGGCGTGAAGACGTTGGTGGGCTGCTTGCCACCCGTCGCCTGGGCGAAGCTGGTCGTCGGCCGGAAGCCGCCCTGGAACCAGCCCCAGCTCACGCCGGCGCTGTTCAGCAGGTCACCGACGTTCTTCCCCGACAGCGACACGGCGTCGCGGGTCGAGCAGTCGTCGTAGTAGGGCTGCGGGTCCTCGATCATCGTGTGGCCGCCGACGCCGTCGGGGACGGTGGAGCCGTTGGTGTCGGCGCCGTTGATGAGCTTGTCGATCCCGCCGGTGTTCCCCGACACGAGGTTGATCGCTCCGGGGGCCGACGGGCCGAAGGTGGTCCCGAAGGAGTTGTCGCTCATGGCGAAGTGCTGGGCGTAGTTCCACAGCGCCGTCACCGTGTTGCCGTCGTAGTAGTTCATGACGTCGGTGGCGTGGCAGGGCTGACCGGTCGGGCTCTTGGAGGTGCCGTCGGTGCCCACCTCCG
>DASYFF010000313.1:0-8833 GCA_036498605.1 Acidimicrobiia bacterium
GCCCGGCAACGGCAGACCCGGCCAGCCTGCGTGCCCGCGGCTTTACTCCCGTACCCGCGGATTATCGGCTCCGCGGGTACGGGAATCGAGCGAGTGGATCGCGGTGGCAGCGAGCCTCCTGCCTGCCATGCGGGCAGCGAATCAGAGCTCGGAAATGAGATCTGCGCTCCGCAATCCTTTGTCTCGCTTCAAGACAAGTGGTTCGGGAAGGACGGCGATCGCTTTCGACCGAACCCGCGATCTCGACCGGGTCCCGAACTCTGGAATCGCTCCTCCGCGCCCCGAAACCTCGCGAAGGGAACAACAGCGGAGGCGGAATCCGCGGATTCACAGCTCGAGTCCCCCGAGCCGGCGACGGCCAAGAAGGCCGCCCTCTCGGCCGGGCGTCCCGGCCATAGACGGAGCGGGTCTTCCTGATCCCGGGCCAGAGAGCGCTCTTCAGCTCGCCCTGGGTACGCTCAGATCACATCTCGAGGCCGCCGTTGACCGAGATCACGCTACCGGTGATGTAGCCGGCGTCGTCGTCGACCAGGAACTGGACGGCCCGGGCGACCTCCCGGGCGTGGCCCAGCCGGCCGACGGGGATGGCGGCCACGGCCTTGTCGAGGACGTCCTTCGGGATGGCGGCGACCATCTCGGTGTCGGTGTAGCCGGGCGCGACACAGTTGACGGTGATGCCCTTCCGGGCCACCTCGAGGGCCAGGCTCTTGGTGAAGCCGAACAGTCCCGCCTTCGAGGCAGCGTAGTTCGCCTGTCCCACGTTGCCGGTCTGCCCGACCATGGAGCTGATGTTGACGATCCGTCCGGAGTGACGCTCGATCATGTGGTCCAGCACGGCTTTCGTCATGTAGAAGGCGCCGGACAGGTTGATCCGGAGCACAGCGTGCCAGTCATCGACCGTCATCTTCCTGACGGTCTTGTCCACGGTGACGCCAGCGTTGTTGACGAGATAGTCGACCCGGCCGTGATCCGCCAGGACTTCCTCGGCCACCCGGCGGCAGTCCTCAGGCTGGCCGACGTTGCCCTGATGGACGGACACCGATAACCCTTCGGCCCCGAGCTTTCTCTCCAGGTCCTGGGCCGCCGTCCGGTTCGCGCTGTAACCGATGGCCACGTGGACTCCGTCCCGGGCCAGCATGTCGGTGATCGCGGCACCGATGCCTCGGGCACCGCCGGTCACGATGGCGACGCGGTTCTCCACGGTCCTCCTTCCCTCTCATGCGGTGTCGACGGGGATGAGCTTGCGGACGGGTTGCGCCGGCAGCGACTTGTTGCCGTCGGCGGCCACGATGAAGCGACCCTCGCCGGGCCCGCGGCCGGCGACGGGCATGCCGAGCGACTCCAGCAGGCCGATATCCTCCTCCGGCGCCCGGCCCAGCGTCGTCAGGTAGTTGCCGACGATGAGGGCGTTGGCGCCGGCGTAGAGTCCCATGCTCTGCAGCTCGCCGAGGACCTTCTCCCGCCCGCCGGCCAGCCGGATCCAGGCTCCGGGCAGGATGAGCCGGAACAGAGCGATGCCCTGGAGCGCCTCCCGGGGCGTCAGCAGAGGAGTGCCGGCCAGCGGTGTCCCCGGCCGGGGGTCGAACAGGTTGACCGGCACCTCGCAGGGCTCGAGGTCGGCCAGCTCGAAGGCGAACTCGATCCGCTGCTCCAGCGTCTCGCCCAGGCCCAGGATGCCCCCGCAGCACAGCTCCATCCCGGCGTCGATGGCCAGCCGGGCGGTGGCAACCCGATCGTCGTAGGAGTGCGTGGTGCAGATCGAGGGGAAGACGGCGCGGGGCGCTTCGAGATTGTGGTTGTAGCGGCGGACTCCCGCCTCGGCCAGCCGCGCCGCTTGGACCGGCTCCAGCAGCCCGAGCGAGCAGGCCACCTCCAAACCGGTCTCGTCCCGCACGGTGGTGACGGCGTTGACCACCTTGTCGAGAAGCCGCCCGCTCGGCCCCCGCACGGCCACCACGATGCAGAACTGCGTGGCGCCGACCGCCTTCGTGGCCCGGGCGGCGGCCAGCACCTCATCGAGGTCTAGGAAGGGATAGACGTCGACGCCGGTGTCGAAGTGGGCCGACTGCGAGCAGAAGGCGCAGTCTTCGGCGCAGGCCCCCGACTTGGCATTGATCAACGACTCCAGTTCCACCTCCGGCCCGCACCACGCCAAGCGCACCCGGTGGGCCAGAGCGATCAGCGCCGGGAGATCATCCAACGGCAGCCGTGCGACCGCCAGGGCCTCCTCACGGGTCAGGGTGCGACGCTCGTCGAGCAGGGCCCGTTCGGCGGCGGCGAGAGGCACAGCGACTCCTTAAGGCTCGGGTCAACGGTCGAGGACGTAGCTGCCGGGCGCCGGTTCCAGTGGCTTGTACCGCCGGCTGCCTAACCGGGACGGCGCCGGCCGCATCTCCCCGCCCCGGGCCACGATCCAGTCGGCCCAGTGCTCCCACCACGTGCCCGGCCGGCGCTCGGCCCCGGCCCGCCACGCATGCGGATCGGGCCCGGGTTCCGGCCCGACGAAGTAGTGGGCCTTGGGGTTACCGGGGGGTGACACCTGCGTCTGGATGTGCCCGGTGGGCGACAGCACGAACGTCGACTCCCCGGAGAGCAGCTGGGTCGCCCGGTAACAGCCTTCCCAGGGGGTGAGGTGGTCGGTGAGCCCGCCGGTCACGTAGGTGTCGCACTTGATCGCGGACAGGTCGACGGGCGAACCCAGCACGCTGAGAGCGCCCGGTGTGACCAGTGAGTTGTCAGCGAAGATCTGCAGGAACTGCGAATGGAGCCGGGCCGGGAGATTCGTCTTGTCGGCGTTCCAGGCGAGGATGTCGAAGGCCGGAGGACGCTTGCCCATCAGGTAGTTGTTGACCCAGTAGTTCCACACCAGGTCGTTGGGGCGCATCCAGGTGAACACCGAGGCCAGCGAATCGCCGTCGAGGACTCCGGCCCGGGCCGATCGCAGGCGGGCCACCCCGAGCAGCGGCTTGGAGCGGAACAGCCCGATCATGGCCGGCACATCGAAGTCGAGCAGGGTCACGCCGAACGAGGCGCTGTGGACCCGCCGGTCGTCGGTGGCGGCCAGATGCGACAGCACCGTGCTCATCAGGATGCCGCCGGCGCACATGCCGAGGGCGTTGACGTCGTCGCTGCCCGTCACGTCCCGGGCCACATCGAACGCCCGCAGTACCGCTTCGCCGTAGGTGTCGAGCCCCCAGTCCTGGTGCTCGTGGCGTGGATTGCGCCAGCTGATGCCGAAGAACGGGATGCCCCGCGACACGGCGTACTCGATGAAGCTGCGGCCCGGCGCCAGGTCCAGGAAGTAGTACTTGTTGATCTGCGGCGGGATCATGACGACGGGACGGCTGGCCACCTCCGGCGTCGAGGGCGTGTACTGCAGCACCTCGACGACGTCGTCGCGGTAGACGACGGCGCCGGGCGTGACGGCCAGGTTCTCGCCGACCCGGAAGGAGGAGCTGTCGACCTGCGTCGGCATCCCCCGGTTGTGGCGGACGTCGCCGACGAACTGGCGCAAGCCGTTCACCAGGCTCCCTCCGCCGGTCTCGATGGCGCGCTTGAGCGCCGCCGGGTTTCCTGGGAGGGTGTTGGTCGGGGCCAGCGCCGACGTCAGCACCGTCAGGGCGAAGCGGGCCCGTTCCCGGGTGCGCCAGTCGACGTCGGCCTCGTCGACGAGGTCGTCCAGCGTCCGCACGCCGGCCAGGTACAGCTGCTTGACCCGGCGGTAGACCGGGTTTTCGTCCCAGGAGGGGTCGGCAAAGCGCCAGTCGCCCCGCTCGGGGCCGATCTGCGAGCGCCCCGCCATGACCCGCACGGCCTCCCGGGAGTACCGGAGGCCGCCGCGAGCGAGGTTGCGGCCCCGGGCCGCCACCCGCACGGTCGAGCGCACGAGCTCGTCGAGAGCCAGCGGACCGGGATCCTCGGCGCCGGCCACGGCCGAGGTGGCCCGGTCGATCGCGTCGGGGGGAAGTTCAGTGGCCGCCGTCGCCATTGGTCTCGTCCTCCTTCTTCACCGGTGTTGCCGTCTCCAGCAGGGCCGCCTCCAGCCGACGGAGGTCGCCCTCGGCCATCCCCTCCGCCAGGGCCCATCGGCGGGCGCCGCCATAGTCGACGTCGAGGACCCGGAGGAACTCCCGCATCGTCTCCGGGCGGGAGTCGAGGATCGGATCATGATCGGCCAGATCGGTGTAGCCCGGGCGGCGCCGGAGGAACTCGGCCAGGCGGCCCCGTTCGGTCTGCATGGCGCAGTAGTCGGCCACCACCTCGTCGCGGGGGACGGCGAGACAGCTGAGCACCATGGCGGCCAGAACACCGGTCCGGTCCTTGCCGGCCGAGCAATGGAACACCAGGGGGTGAGCGGCTTCGTCGGCCATGACGGTCAGGGCCTGCACGAGGTTCTTGGCCCCGAACGAATGCAGATACGTCCGGTAGCGCTCGCCGAGGTCGGCGACCTGGCCGGGCGTCTCGACGCGCTCGTCGAGCAGCGGCAGGTTCTCGTAGCGGACCGCCTCCCGCTCCAGCGGCCCGATCCCGGCCGTGGCGATCTCGTCGGGGCCGCGCAGATCGATCACCGTGCGGAGCCGGAGCTGGCTCATCAGCACCCGGACGTCGGTGGCAGTGAGGTCCTGGAGGCTGTTGGACCGGAAGACCCGCCCCGGACGGGTCCGCCGGCCGTCGCCGGTGGTGTGCCCGCCCAGGTCCCGGAAGTTGAACGCCCCGACGAGCACCGGATCGCTCAGACCCCCGCCGCCACGTCGCTGCCGAGGTAGCGCGTGAAGACGTCTTCGTCGGCCAGTTCGGCGGCGTCGCCGGCGAACGTGATGCGGCCCCGGGAGAGGATGTAGGCGTAGTCGGCGATGGCCAGCGCTTTGTTGACGTACTGCTCGACCAGGAGCAGCGAGACCCCTTCGGCGGCGAGCCGGTGGAGGAATTCGAAGATCTGGTCGACGATGATCGGGGCCAGGCCCATCGACACCTCGTCGAGGAGGATGACCTTGGCGCCGGCGATATAGGCCCGGGCCAGGGCCAGCATCTGCTGCTGGCCGCCGCTCATCGTCCCGGCCGCCTGCTCCAGGCGGCCCTTGAGATCGGGGAAGGCCTCCAGGGCCCGTTCCAGGCCGGTGCGCTCCTCCCCCGGGTGGCTGAACAGCAGCAGGTTCTCGCGGACCGACAGCGGGGGGAAGACGCCGCGCCCTTCGGGAACGTGACAGACGCCGTGGCGGGCCAGCGCGTCGGGAGAGCGCCCCGTCACATCGTCCCCGTCGAGCAGCACCCGCCCCGACCACGGGGTGAGCAGCCCTGACGTGACCCGCAGCAACGTCGTCTTCCCGGCGCCGTTGGGCCCGAGGAGGGCGACGACCGAGGAACGGGGGACGGTGAGATGCACGTCGCGCAGGACGCCGGTGGTGCCGTAGCCGGCGGTGACACCGTCGAGGACGAGCATCAGCCGACTCCGTGCTCGGCCAGGCCGGCGGCTTCCATGACCTCTTCGCTGCCGAGGTAGGCGGCCCGGACCACCGGGCTGGCCTTCGTCTCGGCCGGCGTCCCGTGGAAGATGAGCTCGCCGAAGTCGAGGACGTAGAGGTCGTCGCACACGGTCATGACCAGCTCCATATCGTGCTCCACCAGCAGGATGCCGAGGCCCCGCCCCGTGACGAGGGATCGCAGGATGGCGCCGAACCGCTCCGATTCCGCCTTGTCGAGACCGGACGACGGCTCGTCGAGCAGCAGCATGCGGAAGTCGCCGGCGTAGACCCGGGCCAGTTCCACCAGCCGGCGCTGGCCGGTGGACAGGGTCCCCACGATCCGCTCGGCGATGCCGGCGATGCCGCAGACGTCGAGCGCCTCGGCCGTGGCCGCCCGGACCGTGGCCCACTGGCGGGGACTGGCCACCTGCTGCCACAACGGGTTCGACCCGGCCTGGCGGGCCTCTCGGGCCAGCGCCACGTTCTCGCTCACCGTCATCGAGGTGAACAGCTCCATCCGCTGGAACGTGCGGCCCAGACCCCGGCGGGCCCGGGCGGCCGGGCCCTTGCGGGTCACGTCATCGCCGAACAGCACGACCCGTCCACTCGTCGGCCGGAGCAGCCCGCTGCAGGCGTTGAAGGTCGTGGTCTTGCCGGCGCCGTTGGGGCCGATGAGCCCGGTGAGCTGGCCCATGGGCGCGGAAAGATCGAGGTTGTCGACCGCCAGCTGGCCGCCGTAGCGCACGGTGAGGCCGGAGACGTCGAGGCCGGCGCCCGGCTCCCCGCCGGTGAGGGCGCTCACGGTTGCCTCGCCGCCGCGGCGGCGACCGCATTGCGGGCCGCCACGGGGGTGCGCCGGCGGCGGACATCGGTGCGGGCGATCGCGCCGTCGAGCCGGCCGGCGACCCGGGCGGCCAGCGTCTTCCAGTCGACCGCCCCGTCGGAGACGAGTGCGGCGAGGACCGCCGTCCCCCCGAAGAGCATCGACTGGACCTCCACGGTGACACCGGACAGGTAGGCGGGGAAGACGACCAGCAGGCCGGCGGCCAGGAAGGCGGAGCTCACGAACCCCGAGACGGCACCGGCCACCGTCAAGGCGGCGAGGTACAGCAGCGACGAGTACGACGTGAAGGTGATCGGGCTGACCTGGCCGACCTGGCCGATGAAGAGCGCTCCGGCCAGCCCGGCGAAGAAGGCCGAGACGGCGAAGACGATGACCCGGGTGATGGACAGCCCGAGACCGGTGGTGGTGAGGGCCGTCGGGGAGTCGGCCATGCCCCGCAGGAAACGCCCGAGCCGGGCCCGGCGCAGCAGCACCATGGCGGCGCAGGTGACCGTCACGATCGCCAGCAGCACGTAGTAGTAGTCGACCGAGCTGCCAGCGTGGATCGGGCCGAACTCCGGCCGGCGCGCCGACACGCCGTTGACCTGGCTCCCGAACAGCAGCCAGGACTGGAACACCACGGTCTCCATCAGAAGGCCGAACCCGAAGGTGGCCAGGGCCAGGTACAGCCCGGACAGCCGGATGGCCGGCAAGGCGAGGACCACGCCGACCAGCCCCGTGACGAGACCGGTGGCCAGCAGGCCGATGAGCCACGGATAGCCGAAGTCGACGGTGAAGTGGCTGAAGGTGGCGGCGCCGACGCCGGCGAAGGCGGCGTGGGCCAGGGAGATCTGCCCGGAGATCCGGGTCAGCAGCGACAGAGACAGGAACATGATGACGAACACCAGGGCGGTGGAGTAGACCGGCAGGCGGGGTCCGACCAGATGGGGCACGGCGATCAGGAAGGCTCCGGCCAGCAGCACCGCGCCAGCGAGGACGGGCCGGGGCAGACGGCGGCCGCTCTCCCGGGCGCCTTCGAACCGGCCGGCGCCGCGGGGCAGTTTGCGGGCCGGGGTCACCAGCATCATGGCGATGAGCACCAGGAAGGGCACGACACCGGGAATGCCGCTCAGGCCGTGCCGGGCGCTCAGGTACCTGGTGGCCACCGAGGCCCCCACACCGATCACGACACCGCCGAGGTAGGTGAGGGGCAGGCTGGAGAAGAGCCCGATGGCCACCGCCCCGAAGGCCTGCACCACGAGAGCGCTGAGCAGCGAGGCGTTCAGCGTCAAGGTCGGCGCGATGAGGATGCCGGTGAGCGCGGCGAACGTGCAGCCGACCACCCAGGAAGCGATGCGCACCCGGGCCGGGCGGGCGCCCGTCAGGGCCAACAGGTCGGGGGCGGCGACGACCGCCCGCATGGCCACGCCCACCCTCGTGCGACGGAGGAAGGCGTAGAGTCCGACGAAGCTGCCGACACCGACGGCCACGTTGATGACCTGCGCCCAGGCCACGGTCACACCGGTGATCTCGAACGCCGTACCCGTCGGGAGGAACTCCGGGAACGTCTTCTGCGCCGATCCGTAGCGCCAGTAGAGGAACCCCTGGATGAACAGCAGCAGTCCGACGGTGGCCACGATGATGGTGGCCGTACGGGTCGAGACCAGCGAGCGGGCCATGCGCTCCATCACCAGCCCGGCCAACGGGCCGAAGACGCCGATCGACACCACCGCCGCCGCCGGCCACCACCAGTGCATCGAGACGTGCAGGGTGAAGAAGAGGTAGGCGGCCGCGGCGGCGATGGCGCCGTGGGCGAAGTTGAAGATGCCCGATGTGCGATAGGTGAGCACGAGTCCGAGGCCGGCGAGCCCGTAGAGGGACCCGCTGGCCAGCCCGATGACGATGAACGGAACGAGTTCCCTCATGGCTCGCACACCCCGCACGGTGTCCGCCCCGCCCGTTCGTGCTCCGCCCGGCCCGCCGCCTCGACCGGCTTCCCGGTCACCAGCCGGCAACGGGGACGGTGGTAGCGCACCATGGTGGCGGTCGCCACCAGCGCCGGTGCCGCCTCACCACCGGCCGTTTCCGGAGCGGGGCGCAGACCGGTGGTCGCCCCTCCCAGCGCCGCCCGGGCGAACTCCGCCCGGGCGGCCACCACGGCCCGCAACTCCCCCGTCCGCCGGGCGACCGCCATCCGGGCGGCGGCCACCCACAGGACGCTCCCGGCGATGACGGCGAAGGTTCCGGCCACCCCGACGGCGCCCCAGGAGCCCTGCCGGCCCACGACCGGCGTCGACGACGAACCGGCCCAGGCGGCCAGCACGGACACCCCGCCCAATGCTCCGAGCACCAGGGCGACGAGGCCCGGGAGCCGGACTTCGGCGCTCATCCCTCCGACACCCGCAGGCCGGCCCGGCGCCGGCCGGCCGCCGCGCCGCCGTCCTCGACCGGCCGGCCGTCGGTCATGTCGACCGGAGCGGTGCGCAGGTCGATCTCCCGGAGGGTGTCCCGCAGTTCGTCGAGCTTGCGCCACTCGTCGCGCAGGTCG
>DASYFF010000314.1:0-9668 GCA_036498605.1 Acidimicrobiia bacterium
ATCTTCGAGGACCACGGCGAGATCCCGCTGTTCACCACCGCCGCCCCTTCGCCGCTCGAGTACCGGTCGCTGCTCCTGGCCGAGGACGGCGACATGTTCGCCCTTGGTGGGCAACGGGTTCCCGACTTCGAGGCCTACGCCCGGGACGATCTGCGCCTCGGCGAGGTCGACGTCCTCCCCCGGCCGTCCGGGGTTGACGGCCCACTGCCCGACGCCCTGCGCCGCGACCCGGCGGCGCGGGCCCGGCTCGTCCGGCTGGCCCGGGAGCGGGGCAGCCTGACCGTCGTCCCCTACCTGTCGACCACCGCCGCCTGGCGGCTGGCCGAGGCGGTGGCGGCCGACGCCGGGCCCGGGGTCGACGTCGCCGTCCTCGCCCCGTCCCCGGCGCTGGCCGCCCGGGTCAACGACAAAGCCTGGTTCTCCCGAAGGGCGGCCGAGGTCCTCGGGCCCGACGCCATTCCCGAGACCGCCTGGGCCGGCGACGCCTTCGAGCTCACGGCAACGCTGCAGATCATGGCCAAGCGCCACGCCCGCCTCGTGGTGAAGATGCCCGACAGCGCCGGCGGCGTCGGCAACGTCGTCCTCGACGGGGCGGTGGTGGCCGGCCTCGACCACGACCGTCTCCTCGACCACGTCTGGCACCAGACCGGCCGCCGCGGCCGGGGCTGGGCCTTCCCGCTGCTGGTCGGGGCCTGGGACGACCCCGTCGTCGACAGCCCGTCGGTCCAGCTGTGGGTGCCGGCGGCCGGCGACGGCCTGCCGGTGGTGGAGGGCGTGTTCAGCCAGGTGCTCAAGGGCGCCCGCGGCACGTTCGTCGGCGCCGCTCCGACCTGGCTGCCCCCGGACTGGCAGCAGCGCCTGGCCGGCGAGGCCGTCCGGTTGGCGCTGCTCTTCCAGGAGCTGGGCTACGTCGGCCGCTGCAGCTTCGACGCCGTGCTGGCCGGCGCCGACCTCGAATCGGCGGCCGTCCACTGGGTCGACGCCAACGGCCGGTGGGGCGGGGTGTCGATCGCCATGACCGCCGCCAACCGCCTGGTCGGTGACTGGCAGCGCCGCCCGTTCGTCATCGTGCAGCGTTCCGGGCTGCACATGGAGCCCCGGCCGCTGCCGGCCGTCCTCGACGAGATGGGCCCCCTGGCCTTCAGGCCCAGCGACGGGCGGACCGGCACCGTCGTCCTCGCCCCCTGCCGCGTCATCGAGGGCACCGGCCTGAACCTGATGGTCCTGGCCGGCGACGTCGCCACCGCCGACGCCGACGCCGAAGCTGTCAAGGCCCGGCTCATCGGCACCGTCGAGGAGGCCGCCGGGGTGAGCGCGGTCGCCTGACCGGTGCCCTCGTCGGGGCTACCCGCGAGTTGCACCGGCCGGCTTGACGCCCCGCCAGAACTCCTGCCACACCGTGCCGGACAATTGGGCGGGGACGGCCGTGTCGGTGACCTCCTCGTCCTCGCCCGGCCCGGGCCGCGCCGCCGACTCCGGGCCGAGCGCCCGGACCAGTCCCCTCCCGGCGGCCGCCAGGGCCCGGGCGAACTCGCCGTTGGCGGCGTCGTTGGGGATGATCACCGAAACCGGCACGCCGTCCGCCCGGCAACGGCGCGCCGCCGTCAGGGCGTGGCGGCGCGCCCGCTGGATCACCGGCTCGACGCTCTGCCGGCCGGAGGGGAGCAACTCGCTCTTCCACGCTCCCTTCCCGTCCGCCGCGCCGGACGGGTCGTGGGGGTCGACCGTGTAGCTGTTCGGCAGGGCGTCGCTGACGAGGACGATCTGGCGGCGGTGGCCGGCGAGCGCGTCCTCCCGGAGGAGGCTCCGGGCGCGCTCCAGGCCCGCCTCGATGTTGGTGGCCCGTCCGAACTCGTAGGCCTCGGGGTCGAAACGCCGCCAGTGGCCGGTGATCCGCTGGGCCACCTCGGCCTCCTCGGCGAAAGCCACCATCCCGACCCGGTGACCCGACCGGACGATCATCTCCCCCAGGGATCGGGCCACGCCGACGGCCCGGGCCGCCCGGGGATCGCCCATGGAGGCGGAGACGTCCACCGCCAGGACCATGTCGTACCGCACGGTCGGGAGCCGGGACAGGACCCGCCACTCGGTGGCGTTCAGCGTGCCGGCCCGCGCCGCGGCCCGCAGCGTGTGGCGCACCGACAGATGCCGCGTCGCTCCCGAGCGCCAGCGCACCGGCCCCAGCGATTCCTCCCCCGGGAGCCGGGGGGCGGGGCGGGCGATGCTCGGGCCGTGGGAGGCCGGCCAGGGCTCGCCCGGGGAGAGCAGATCGCCGAGCAGCCGCCAGGCCATGGCCTCGCTCAGCGGCGGCGCGGCCGGTCGTCGCTCCTGTTTCCGGTTGGCCTCCGGCTCGGGCAGTGTGGTGCCGGCTCCGGGCTTCTTCGGGGGTCGGCGGGAGCCGATCTCGGGCGGAGGGTCGTCGACCTCCTCGGGCGGGGCGCTCGACTCGGCGGCCCGGACGGCCATGCGCACCAGCTCGTCGGGGTCGGCCCCGGCCCGGACCCGAATGCGGTGAGGCAGGGTCAGCAGCGCCGGACCGAGCAGGTTGGCCTGCCCGCTGACGACGAACCAGGTCGTCTCCAGGTCGGCCAACGCCATCGCGGCGCGCACGCTCGGGCCCGATTCCACGTCGGGGTGGTCCCGCAGCCAGGTGACGACCGCCACCACCCGGGCGTCGAGCGCGGCCGAGGCGGGGGTCACACGCGGAGCCCGGCCAGCAGCTCGTCCACGTACACGTCGGGCGCGGCGGCCAGGCGGTGGCTCGGTCGCAGCACGAGCCGCCCCCGCAGCGAGACCCGCAGGCCGTTACGGACCGCCACCACCCAGGGGCCGCCCTTGAGGTGGCGCCAGGAGGCGGCGAGCTCGTAGGCCGCCAGGGTGGCCCGCACGCTGGGGGGTGTCTCCACCTCCTCGTGGCGGAGCCGGTTGGCGAAGGACACGATCGAGGTGGCGACCTCCGGCGGCGGCGGGGTGGCGGCCACCGGGACGCGGGCCCGGCGCTGCAGGATGGCCACCTCGTCGTCGGGCTGCGGATACCCGAGGCGCACCCGCTCGAAGCGGTCCCGGAGCGCCTCGGAGAGCCGGCCGACCCCGACGTACTCGTCGGGGTTCATGGTGGCGACGACCACGGTGTCGAGCGGAAAGCGCGCCTCGTACCCGCCGACGGTCACCGCCCGCTCCTGGAGGAGCTCGAGGAACACGTTCTGCAGCCGCTCGGACAGCCGGTTGACCTCGTCGACGAAGCAGAGCTGCCGATGGGCCTTGAGCAGGCGCCCGGGCCGGAAGGCCCGGGGGTCCAGGACGCCGAACTGCAGGGCGGCGGCGGGGTCGACGTCGCCGATGAGGTCCTCGGGGAACAGGTCGGGGGAGCCCTGGATCCGCACGAAACGCTGCCGTCCGGGCACCACCCTGGTGTCGGAGTCCGCCATCCCGGAGCGGCACTGGGGGCAGGCCCGCTCACCGGGCAGGCAGTGGAACGAGCAGCCGGCCAGCCGGACGTCGGGCAGGGCAGCGGCGATCTGCTCCGCCAGCAGCGTCTTGCCCGACCCCACCGGCCCCTCCAGCAGCAGGTTCCGGCCGGCGCAGAGCACCGAGAGGATCTCGACCTTGGTGTCCTCCGCCCCGAGCCACTCGGAGAACATCGCCGTTCCCTGGGTCTGCACCGCTCCGGCGAGCTCGGCGCGGACGTCCACCACCGTTGTCTGGTCCACGGCCCGGGATGGTATGGGGGAGAGAGGCATGATGGCGTTGTCGAAAGTTCCAACGGAGCGGAGGCGCCATGCCGGAGTGCCAGGGTCGACCTCACACCTGGGAGGCCACCGAGGTCGAACGCGACGTCGAACTGGAGTACATGGCGCTCGTCGTCCGGTGCCGGGACTGCTCCGTGGGACACCTCTTCGAGGTCCTCCCGTTCTCCGGGAACCCGGAGGAGCAGCACCACCTCCGCACCTACCTCCGGGTGTTCCCCAGCCCCGGGGACGCCGAGGCCGGGCCGGGGGTGCTCGCCCTGGCGAACCTGATGCGCGAACAGCACGTGGTCGGCTGGAAGAGCGAGGGCTTCCAGGTCGACTCCGACCTGCCGGCCACCGGCCCCTGGGCGGCCGAGCGGTTGGAGTTCCTCATGACCGGCACGACGACCGAACCCTGCGCCGCCTGCGGCCACGACCGCCTCGAGCACGACCGGTCGGAGAGTGAGTGCCTGGCCTGCTTCTGCCCGAAGATGAGGGTGTAAGGCGGGGTCAGGCGACGGCGCTGCGGCGGCGCAGGCGGCGGACGGCCCGTATCGTGTCGAGCTCGTCGCGCAGCCCGGGCACCGTGGCGGCCAGTGCGTGGCGGACCTCGGCCCAGAGCAGTTCGTCGATCTCGCCGGTGTGCTCGTCCATGAAGAACTTCTTGACCTCCACGGCGAGGCAGCAGCCCTGACCGGGGAAGGTGGCGTGGACCCAGCGGGAGAGGTGACCACCCCGGAAGCGGACGTTCTCCCGCACGTCGAGCGGGCGGCCGCCGACGTCGACGGTGCGGAGGTCGGCGGCGAAGCGGTCGACGAGGCCACCCCAGCGCTCCCGGTCGAGCGATCCGGTTCCTATGTTGATCTCGGGGTTGGCCGCCGGGGCGGCCGGCGGGGTGCCAGGCCCGCCCCGGCGGTGGTTGTAGCTGTGGAGGTCGAGGACGACGAAGGGGCGGCCCCCGGCGCCGGCCCGTGCGAGCCCCGCCCCCAGCTCGGCGTAGAAGCGGTCATAGAGCCGCAGCGACCGCAGCCGCGCCGCCGCCGGCAGCGGGTCCCGCCACAGCGGCAGGCCCCAGGCGTCGCCCGGACTGCGGTAGACGGCCCGATCCCGGGCCCGGTTCAGGTCGAACTCGAACCGGGAGCGGTGGACGACGACCGAGGTGCCGGCCACCGCGGTGAGCTGGTCGGTGTACGGGTCCTCCTCGTAGAACCGCTGCCGGCGGCGGATCGCCATGTGCCGCAGCACCTCGGCCCGGACCTCGTTTCCGGCGTGCACGGCGCAGGCCACGATGGGCCCTCCGCCCTCCTCAATGGTCCAGGCATCCCCAGCCGCCATCTATCTACGTTGCCCGCTCCGGCCGACTCGCGCCAATCACCCCCTTGGGCGCAGCGCCCGTAGCGGACCAACCTGCTCCCCCGCCCCTGTGCCGGGTGGGGCCCGGCGGGATACTCGCGAGATGGAACTCCTCGTCGTCCCCTGGGCGCCGGGCCCCCTGCTCCGCTTGGATCCGGAGCGGGAGGGCGCCGCACTGGAGCGCCCGAAAGGCCTGCCGATCGATCCGTCCGACCCCGACGTCGGCGCCCTCGTCGATGCCTACGGAGCCGTCGTGACGGCGACACCATCCGACACGGAGGCCGTGACCGCGGCCCATTTCGCCCTGCTGGAGACGGCCTCCCTGCTGCGGTGGGCGCCGCCCGCCGGGCCGGCCGAACGGGAATACGTCCGCCGCCGGACCCGGGCGATCACCGACCTGGTCCGAGCCCATCCGGAGGAGCCGATCGACTACCTCCGCCGGGTGATCGAAGGCGGGCCCTCGATCACCTAGACGCCGGCGAAGGACACCAGGGGGCGGGTCAGGCCCTGGTCGCGGGCCCACAGGTCGAGCGGGATGGTGGCCACGTCGTCGACGAGGGGGACCAGGTCGGCGGCCCCCGGCTCCCGCAGGTCGAACGTCTTGACGTAATGGCCGCAGGTCTCGCAACCGTCGACCCTTACGGCCCGGCGCCCGTCAGGCACGAAGGACGGGAGGCGGTTGGGGTCGGCCTCGCCGCACCAGGTGCACAGTGCCCGGGGGAAGCTCCACCAGCCGGCGCAACGGCCGCAGACCAGCGACCGGGGCGAGCCGCCCATGAACTCGCCCGACTCCTCGGCGATGACCGACAGCTGGGCCGGGCCGCCGCAGGCGGGGCAGGCCGAGCCGGTCCAGTCGTCGCGGCCCGGGGTCGGCACCGCCGCCCGGGCCGATTCGAGGACGGCGCCGGCGGCTACCCGGACCCAGAAGCCCAGCACAGGCTCCGGGGCGGATGGATCCTCGAGCCACCCCTCGACCAGGGCGGCGCGGTCGTCTTCGCCGGCGTCCGTGAGCGCCGCGCCGGCGGCGAGGAGCGGGTCGGGAAGCTGGGGTGCGGTCAGCGCAGCTACGGCACCACCGACCTCGGCGGTGATCGGAGCTACGGCGGCGGCCAGGTCGAGGAGCGGGAAGCGGCCGGCTGCTTTGCGGAGCTCGTGGCCGGCCGACACGGTGGTGGCGGCCGCCTGGACCATCGGGGTCGCGACCCGGGCCGCCTGGAGGCGGAGGACCGCGGCCAGCAGCGTCAGGGGGCCGGCCGCGCCTCCGCCGCCGCCGGGGGCGGCCAGGAGGTGCTCGGCCCGGGCCAGGCGGGCGGCGAAGTCGGACGGGCCGCCCCGCCGGGCCCCGGGACCGAAGGTCAACGACCGGTGCCGGCGCGCCGGTCCCGCTGGCGGAACCAGGCGGGGTGGTGGAACGCCGCCCACGCCCGCGACACCCGGCCGGTCGTCATGGCCGACATCGTCCCGGGGAACATCACCGTGGACAGGTAGACGTGGATGATGAAGCCGCCCACCATGGCCAGGAACGCGCCGTGGTGGAGGAAGCGGGCGATGTGCTTGAGCCCGGCCGCGCCGCCCAGCCAGCCACCCCACAGCGGCAGGCCGGTGACGAACAGCACGAGCCCGAGCACGACCGCGAACCAGTAGTAGCCCTTCTGCCCGGCGTTGAACTTGCCGGTGTCGAGTCCGGTGTGGCCGGTGGTCGCGTAGGTCCGCAGCCGCTTGACCCACTGCTTGTCGACGGCCGTCATCCGCATGCTCCGAGCCCACGACACGAGCATCCACAGGATGCCGAGGGTGAAGGCGACCCCGAACCAGGGATGGAGGAACCGCATCGTCTGCCCGCCGCCGAACAGGCCCGACAGGAAGTAGGCCCGGGGGTAGCCGAGAGCGAAGCCCGACACCATGAGGGCGATGAACGTCAGCGCCACCCACCAGTGGACGAACCGCTCGACGAACGTGTAGCGCTCGATGCCCGACCCCGCCGCCGCCTCGCCGTTGCCGTGGAGGGTTCCGGCCCGCACGGCGCTCATCGCTCCTCCTCCTGCGGTTGGGGGGGTGGCGGCTGGGGCATGCTCACCGGTCCCGCGCCGTCCCCGTCGCCCCCGGCGGCGGCCGCGCCGTTGCCGGCGCCGACCGGCGTCTCCTGGACCGCCGGCTCCGCCTCCGACGCCGTCTCCCGGCCGAGCCGTTCCGCCTCGGCCACCGCTTCGTCCTCGGGCGGGGGCTTGCGCCGGCCCGTCCGCAGCCAGAAGATGCCCGTGGCCAGCAGACCGCCCCAGACCGAGATCGAGCCCAGCTTGCGCAGCACCGACAGGGCGGAGAAGAACGTCCCCGGCACCTGCGGGTCCTTGGGCAGCCCGTAGTCGGAGAGCTTGTCGCCCCGGGGCACGACATACATCATGTGCAGTCCGCCGACCCCGGAGGGGTCGTAGACCATGGCGTGGTCGAAGCCCCGGCCCTTCAGCTTGTCGACCTTGCCGGCGGCGTAGTCGAGCATCTCCGGCTTGCCGCCGAACTTGATCGCGCCCGTCGGGCAGCTCTTCACGCAGGCCGGCTCCAGCGACGCCGACACCCGGTCGACGCACAGCGTGCACTTGTAGACCTTCTTGGTCTTCTGGTCGAAGCGGGGGATGTCGAACGGGCAGCCCGACACGCAGTACTGACAGCCGATGCACTTCGTCTGGTCGAAGTTCACGATGCCGTTGGTGTACTGGACGATCGCCCCGGGGGCCGGGCAGGCGGCCAGGCAGCCGGGATCGTCGCAGTGAAGGCAGCTGTCCTTGCGGATGAGCCAGGCCAGGTCGCCGCCGTCGAGCTCGATCTCCTTGAACCGCATCAGGTCCCAGGTGGCGGCCGACAGGTCCTCGTGGCTCTGGTAGCTGCCGAAGTTGCTGGTGGCCTCGGCCGGAAGATTGTTCCACTCCTTGCAGGCCACCTCGCAGGCCTTGCAGCCGATGCAGAGGTCGATGTCGACGACCTTGGCGATCTCGACGGTGTCGCGGCGGATGCCCGTCGACGACGCCGGCGTGGCCGACTTGCGGCGGATGGCCAGTCCGAGTTCGGTGGACACGGCGCCGCCCCCTATGCCTTCTCGACGTTGACGAGGAAGCCCTTGAACTCCGGCGTGCGCACGTTGGCGTCGCCGACGTAGGGCGTCAGCAGGTTGGCCATCTCGGGCGTGGTGTTGAACTTGCCCGCGGCCGTGTCGATGCCCTTGCCGGCGGCGAAGTGCCAGTGGACCGGGATGCCGATCTGGTACACGGTCTTGCCCGCCACTTGAAGGGGCCGCATCCGTTTGGTGACCAGGGCGACGCCGATGACCTCACCCCGCTTCGACTTCACCTTCACCTTGCCGCCGTTGTGGATGCCCTTCTGCTTGGCCAGCTCTTCGGGGAGCTCGACGAAGAAGTCGGGCATCGACTCCACCAGGTAGGGCACGTTCTGGGTCACGTAGTGCTCGTGCTCGGTGACCCGGTAGGTGGTGGCGACGTAGGGGAACTCGGAGTCGACGGCGGCGAAGGTGTCCTTGGCGTCCTTGTAGAGGAACACCGCCGGGTCGTTCTGCTGCTTGGACAGGGCGTTGTGGACGGGCGATTCCATCGGCTCGTAATGCTCGGGGAACGGGCCGTCATTGGTCAGCGTGCCGGGAGCGAACAGCCGGCCGACACCCTCGCCCGTCATGATGAAGCTGCCCTTGCCCTCCGACGGAGGCGAGTCCTTCGGGAAGTCGGGGACGTCTCCCACCCAGGCCGTGCCGTTCCACTTGATGCCCGGCCGGGTCGGGTCCCAGGGCTGGCCGTTGGCGTCGGCCGAGGCCCGGTTGTACATGACCCGGCGGTTGAGGGGCCATGACCAGGCCCAGTCGTGGAAGTAGCCGAGGCCGGTCGGGTCCGACGTCCCCCGCCGCTGCATCAGGTTCCCCTCGGGCGGATAGGAGCCGGAGTAGATCCAGTCGCCGGAGCTCGTGGTGCCGTCGTCCTTGCAGGCGGCGAAGCTGGCCAGGCGCTTGCCGGTCGTGAGGTCGAACCCGTTGATCTCCTGGGCGATCTCGTCCAGGGACGGGTTGCCGGGGTTGGCGTAGTCCCACTTCAGGTTGAGGATGGGATCAGGCAGCGTCCCGCCCTCCTTGCCGTACAAGGCCTTCAGCCGCAGGAAGAGCTGCCCGAGGACCCAGTTGTCGTCCTTCACCTCGCCGGGGGCGTCGAGCACCTTCCACTTCCACTGGGCCCAGCGGCCGGAGTTGACGAAGCTGCCGTCCTTCTCGATCCAGTGCGTCGCCGGGAAGAAGTACACCTCGGTGTCGATCTTCTTCGGGTCGACCCCCGGCGCCCGCCAGAACTCCGACGTGGCGGTGGGCAACGGATCCATGACGACCAGCCACTTGAGATTGGACAGCGACTGGCTCATCCGGTTGGAGTCGGGGCCGATGTTGACGCCCGACATGCCGGCGGCGAAGAGGCCGTCGAGGTTGCCGGAGCGGGCCTCGTCGTGGATCGTCAGCCACGACGAGTTCTTGGCCGGCTTCGGCAGCCAGCTGTAGCGGAAGTCGTTGTCGGGCTGGGCGGCGTCGCCGTACCAGGACTTGAG
>DASYFF010000315.1:0-15283 GCA_036498605.1 Acidimicrobiia bacterium
AGCCCCGGTTCCCGTGCAACACGAGGTGGGCTCGGGGGACGGGCCCGGCGCCGGACTCGGCGTCCGCGCCGCTCGGATGCCAGGCATCGGAATGGACGGGACTCGACAAGACCCGGAACTTGAACCCGCCGGGACCAGAGGCCACGACATGCACGACACCGCCGGCCGCCTCGAGGGCATAGACGTTCTGAAACGGCTGACGGGTCCAGTGGGCGCCCCCGTCATGGGTGGCCCAGACCTCGGGAAGGGCTACCCACCCGTCGGAGAGGTTGGCGAAGCGCACCTGCTCGACCGCTTCGCCGCCTTCCTGGGTGCTGAGCGGTGCGGGTGGGGCGTTGACGGCCTGCCAGGTCCGCCCTCCGTCGTCGGTGCGGTACAGCCTGGTGGGAGTCCGGTACGTCGGGGGGCACAAAGGTTCGGCGCACGTGTTGCCGCCGAGCACCCACCCGGTCCGGGCCGACACGAACGAGACCGAGACGGCGTTGAAACCTCCCGGCTGGGTCGTTGCCCCGCCCGCCGGCGGCGCAGTGGTCGTGGTGGACGAAGGAAGCGAGGTCGTCGTGGGCGTGTGCGCCTGGCGCCGGTGGTCCGGAGAGCATGCCCCCAGCAGCAGCGAGACGACCGTGACCGTCGCCGTAGCCACCGCTGCCTTCCCTCGGAGCGTCCCCACGCCCTCATGATGCGCTGAACCCGCCTCCTCGACACCTGTCCTGGAAGCGAGAAAATACTGGCCTCAGCGGCAGCCAGAATCTCTGTGGCGTGGTGTCCGCTAGAGGCGGCATAGCGCCACAGAGAAGATCGAGCTGACCTGCTGTGAGACGAGAGCCCGAGGTCGGGATTGAACCGACGGCCTGTGCTTTACGAGAGCACTGCTCTACCACTGAGCTACTCGGGCGGCGCCTTTGAGATTAGCTCCCGGGGGCAGGTGGACGAGGAGGTGCTCGAGGAGGAGCGCCTCGTTGATGGCGGTTCGGGCGACGATGACATTCCGGGCCTGGGCGCAGGCGTCGAGGGCGGCCACGGCGGCGGACGCCTCGGGGCTGGCGGCGCCGGGGGCGGCGACGAGGGCGTCGCGGTAGAACCACTCCAGCGCGGTCACGACTTCGGCCAGGGCGTCGGTGCGGGCCCGGCGGGCGGCCCGCTGCTGACGCTGCTCCAGATCGCGCCGCAGGCGGCGGGCCAGGCGGTCGGGATAGCCGGCCTCGGTCAGCTCGGCCTCGAGGGCCTTGGCCTCGGCCTTCTGGGCCTTCTCCAGCCCGGCCAGCTTGTCGGTGAGGACGGCCTGGATCGCCTCGGCGCCGAGAGCGGCCGGGGCCCCGGTCCCGTCGAGCGAGGCCGCCACCTCCAGCGCCGCCCTTCGCAGGGCCGCCAGGTCGAGCCCGGCGCCGCCTCCCGGCCCCGCCGCGCCGGCCAGGGACCAGGCCCGGTCGAGGCGGCCGGAGGCCAGGCGGGCGGCGGCGGACGCGGCGGCCGGGTCGACCCCACCGGCCACCAGGGCGGCGGCTACGTCGGCGTCGGACAGGGCGGCGAAGTCGATCCGCTGACAGCGGGACCGCACCGTGGGCAGCAGCTCGTCGGGGGCTTCCGACAGCAGCAGGAAGTGCGTCCGGGCCGGCGGCTCCTCCAGCGTCTTGAGCAGCTTGTTGGCCGCCGGCTCATTCATGCGGTCGGCCTCGGTCACGACGATGATCTTCCGCTCGGCCTCGAAGGGGCTGGTAAAGGCCTCCTTCATCATCTCCTCGACCTGGTCGACGACCACGAAGGTGCCAGCCGGCTCGACCTCGATGACGTCGGGGTGGCGGGAGGATCGAGCCCGTCGACATGCGTTACAAACGCCGCAGCCGCCGTCGGGGCACACCAGGGCGGCGGCGAAGCACCGGGCCGCCTCCAGCACCCCCGACCCCCGGGGCCCGGCCAGCACGTAGGCGTGGCTCGGCCGTTCCACCGCGCGCCGCAACCGGCCCACCGCCTGCTCCTGCCCGATCACCCCGTCCCACACGACCGGGAGGATACCGACCGTCAGAGCAGTGGCTGCACGGCCTTCCAGATCGACTCGGCCACCGCCTCCACCGGGGCGGAGCCGTCGAGCAGCACCCAACCGAACCGACCGGCCAGATCGCGGTAGGCCTGGTTCACCGCCGCCCGGAACTCGGCCGGCTCCCGTTCCATCCGGTCCCCGGGTCCCGCCCGGCGGCCGGCGGCCACCCCCGGGTCGACGTCGAGCACGATCACGGCGTCGGGCACGAGCCCGCCGGTCGCCCACTCCGACAGCCGGGCGATGTCGTCCACGCCGAGCCCCCGGGCCACGCCCTGGTAGGCCAGCGACGACGGCACGTGCCGGTCGGACACCACCACCGCCCCCCGCTCCAGCGCCGGGCGGATCACCTCGGCGACGTGCTCGGCCCGGTCGGCGGCGATCAGCAGCGCCTCCGTCCTCGGGTCGAGGTCACCGGCGTCGAGGACCAGCGTCCGGATGGCCTTCCCCACCCCGGTCGCCCCCGGCTCCCGGGTGGCCACCACCTCCCGCCCGAGCTCGCGGAGCCGGGCCACCAGGACGGCCGCCTGGGTGCTCTTGCCGCAGCCGTCGCCCCCCTCGAGCACGACGAACAGCGCCCTACCCCCCATTGCCGTTGGAGGGGTGGGCCTCCCGCCCCCGGGCTCTCAGCATGTCGCGGCTGACGAGGACGCCGGCCGCCACCGTCAGCACCCCGCCGAGCCAGAACGTGAGCCGCACACCGGGCACGTAGATCGAGATCCCGATGTTGATGACCCGGTGGTGGAACAGCGCCCCGGAGATGCTGTCCAGCAGGCTGGAGATCCACGGCGCCACCGCCAGCGACAGCAGCAGGCAGAACCGGATGATCGTGTAGAGCGTGGCGAACATCCGCCCCCGCAGCGTGTCGTCGACCCGCTCCTGGATCACGGTGAAGCCCGACACGTAGCAGGTCCCGGCGAAGAGCCCGAAGACGCCGGCCATGATGACGGCCAGTGTCAGGCTCGACACCGTCGTCACCAGGATCAGCCCGATGCCGGCACCGAACAGGGCGGCGACGAACACCGGCGCCGTCGGCAGCCGCCGGGCGGCGACCGACAGGGCGAGAACACCGATGGCGGCGCCCGTCCCAAGCCCGGTCATGAGCAGGCCGAATCCGGCCGACCCTGAACCCAGCACCTGCCTGGTGTAGATCGGCCCCAGCGGCACCACCGACCCGCATCCGATCAGGCCCACGCCCATCCCCAGCATGACGGAGCGCACCGCCTCGTTGCGGCGGATGAACCGCAGGCCCTCGACCAGCTCCCGCCACGTCTGACCCCAGTCGATGCCCTTCCCATTGCTCCGGGCGCCCGGCAGGGTGAGTGTCCAGATCAGCGCCGCCGAGCAGAGGAAGGTGACGGAGTCGACCCACAGCGCCAGCGACTCCTGGTTGACCTTGAGGACGTGGAGGGCGTTGAAGTGCCCGAGCCAGGAGGCCAGGCCGGCCAGGGAGGCGAAGGCCGCCGACCCGAGGGGGAACGTGCCGTAGGCGGCGGCCATCGACAGCGAGTTGGCCGCCGCCAGCTTGTCGGCCGGCACCAGGTTGGGGACGGAGGCGTCCTTGGCCGGCGACCACAACAGCGTCAGGACCTCGAGGAGGAACGAGGCCAGGAACAACCCGATCAGGGTGTGGACGAAGGGCAGGGTGGCGACGATGGCCGACCGGCCCAGGTCGCAGATGACCATCGTCCGGCGCCGGTCCCAGCGGTCGATGAGGACGCCGCCGACGGGGGCGAGGAAGAACCCCGGCACCATCCGGGCGGCCATGACCAGCCCCACGGCCGCCGAGCTGCCCTGCGACAGCCGGGCGGCGAGGGCCACCACCGCCACCAGCCCGATCCAGTCGCCGAGGCTGGAGACGACCTGGGCCATCCACAGCCGGAAGTAGGCGGACGAGCCGAACACCCGCCGTGGGGACGGCGGGAGATGACCCGAGGCTGATTCACCCGGGACGAAAGGCGCCGGTTCGCTGGTCGACAACTTCCGACCAGCCTAGGTGGCCTAGCTGCTCTTCTTCGTGGACCTGGTGCCCTTGGCCGACTTGGTGGCTTTTCGGGCGCCGCCCGCCTTGCGGGCCGGGCGCTTGGCCGGCCCGGCGGCGGCCCGGGCCCGGAGGAGCTCCACGGCCGCCGCCAGCGTGAGGGCGGCGGGGTCGGCGTCCTTGGGCAGCGAGGCGTTGGTCGTGCCGTCGGTGACGTAGGGCCCGTACCGGCCGGCCAGCAGCTTCACCGGGGCGCCGTTGTCGGGGGAGGCCCCCAGCTCGGCCAGGGGCTCGGCCGCCTGGCGCCCCCGCCCCCGCTTGGGCTGGGCCAGCAGCGCCTCGGCCTCCTCCAGGGTGATCGTGAGGAGCTGCTCCTCGTTCTGGAGGCTGCGGGTGTCCTCGCCCCGTTTGATGTAGGGCCCGAACCGCCCCGGACTGGCCACGATGTCGCGGCCCTCGGCGTCCTGCCCCACCACCCGGGGGAGGCTGAGCAGCATCAGCGCCTCCTCCAGCGTGACGGTGTCGGGGGTCATCGTCTTGAACAGACTGGCCCGCTTCGGCTTCTTCTTCGAGCCTTCCTCCTGCTCGCCGAGCTGCACGTAGGGCCCGTAGCGCCCGTCCCGCACGGTGACCTCGAGGCCGGTGGCGGGGTCGGTGCCCACCGTCCGGCCCTCCTCCGGGCCCCGCTCGAGCAGCTCGGCGGCCATCTCCGGAGTGAGCTCGTCGGGGGCGATCCCGTCGGGGACGGGCGCCGTCTGCTCGCCCCGGGAGAGGTAGGGCCCATAGCGCCCGACCCGCACGACGATGTCGCACCCCTCGTCGGCCAGCTGGATGGTGTTGATCTCCCGGGCGTCGATCTCGGGGACCCGCTCCTCGACCAGGGTCCGCAGCCCGACCACCCCGTTGCCGAAGTAGAACTGGCGCAGCCACGGTACCCATTCCTGCTCGCCGCGGGCGATGTCGTCGAGGGTCTCCTCCATCCGGGCGGTGAACTCGTAGTCGACGAGGTGGGCGAAGTGCCGCTCGAGCAGCTTCACGACCGCGAACGCCGTCCAGCTCGGGACGAGGGCCGACCCCTTCTTCCACACGTAGCCGCGGTCCTGGATGGTCTGGATGACGCTGGCGTAGGTCGAGGGCCGGCCGATCCCCCGGTTCTCGAGCTCGGCCACCAGCGACGCCTCGGTGTAGCGGGCCGGCGGCTGGGTGCTGTGCCCGGCGGCGTCCAGCGACTGGTTGGCCACGGCCTCGCCCTGCTCGACCGACGGCAGGCGGCTCTCGCGGTCCTCCAGCTCGGCGTCGGGGTCGTCGGAGCCCTCGACGTAGGCCCGGAGGAAGCCGGCGAAGGTGATGGTGCGGCCGGAGGCGGAGAAGACGACGGCTTCGCCGGCCGAGGAGGTGGCGCCGAGGCGGAGCGAGACCCGCCGGCCCCGGGCGTCGGCCATCTGGGAGGCGACGCAGCGCTTCCAGATCAGGTCGTAGAGCCGGGCGGCGTCGGTGTCGACCTCCCGGGCCACGTCCTCCGGGCGGCGGAAGCGCTCGCCGGCGGGGCGGATGGCCTCGTGGGCCTCCTGGGCATTCTTGACCTTGCGGGTGTAGTGCCGGGGTTTCTCGGGCAGGTGGTCGGTGCCGTAGCGCTCGGTGATCTCGGCCCGGGCGGCGGCGATGGCCTGCTCCGAGAGCGAGACGGAGTCCGTCCGCATGTAGGTGATGTAGCCCGCCTCGTAGAGCTTCTGGGCCAGGCGCATGGTCCGCTCGGCGCCGTAGCGGAGCTTGCGACCCGCCTCCTGCTGGAGGGTGGAGGTCATGAACGGCGGGTGGGGCGACTGCTTCCAGTCCCGCGACTCGACCGAGGTGACCGCGTAGTCGACGCCGGTCAGGCGCTCGACCAGGCCCCGGGCGGCGCCCTCGTCGAGGAGGGCCACGGTGCCGGCGGCGGCCGCCGTGAGCTGCCCCGTGGTGGGCTCGAAGTCCTTCCCGGTCGCCGGCCGCTTGCCCTCGACGCTGCTCAGCGTGGCCGGGAAGGTCACGCCCTTGGCGGCGAAGGTGCCCTCCACGTCCCAGTAGCCGGCGGCCCGGAAGGCCATGCGGCTGCGCTCCCGCTCCACCACCAGCCGCGTGGCGACACTCTGGACCCGCCCCGCCGACAGCCGGGGGGAGACCTTCTTCCACAGCACCTCGGAGATGTCCCACCCGACCAGGCGGTCGAGGATGCGGCGGGTCTCCTGGGCGTCGACCAGCTTGCGGTCGAGGTCCCGGGAGTTCTCCACGGCCTGCTGGATGGCGGCCCGGGTGATCTCGTGGAACACCATCCGGCGGACGGGCACCCGGGGGGAGAGCACCTCCAGGAGGTGCCAGGCGATGGCCTCGCCCTCCCGATCCTCATCGGTGGCGAGATAGACCTCGTCGGCGTCCTTTAAGAGCGCCTTCAGCTTTGCGACCTGCGCCTTCTTCTCCGCCGGGACGATGTAGAGGGGCTTGAAGTCGTTGTCGACGTCGACGCCCCAGCGCTTGGCCCACGGCTCGTCCTTATAGGCGGCGGGGACCTCCTGGGCCTTGCGGGGCAGGTCACGGATGTGGCCGATGCTCGACTCGACGTTGAAGCCGGAGCCGAGGAAGCCCGCGATGGTCTTCGCCTTGGCCGGCGATTCGACGATCACGAGGGGCTTCGGCACGCTTCCTCCATCACGGTGGGGGCCGGTTGGCCCGCCAGGGTGCCAGACGGGTGGCTCCGATGTCACGCGAGCCCCGGATTATGGTGCCCGAGCGTGGAGAAACACCTCATCGAGACTTTCGGGACCATCGGGCTGCTCGTCACGATCTTCGCCGAGTCGTGTCTGATCTTCTTCCTTCCCGGCGACACCCTCCTGTTCACGGCCGGGCTCCTGGCGTCTCAGGGCAAGCTGAACCTGGCCGTCATCCTGATCGGCAGCTTCGTGGCCGCCGTGGCCGGCAACCAGGTCGCCTACGTCCTGGGGGACAGGGTGGGCCCGTCGCTGTTCAAACCGGGCTCCCGTCTGTTCAAGATGGAGTACGTGCAGCGGGCCGAGGAGTATTTCGAGAAGTTCGGCTCCCGGACGATCGTGCTGGCCCGCTTCATCCCCGCCGTGCGGACCTTCGCCCCGATCCTGGCCGGGATCGGCACCATGCGCTACCGCACCTTCGTGACCTTCAACGTCCTCGGGGCCCTGCTGTGGGCGGTCGGCGTGACCCTTCTCGGCTACACGCTGGGCAAGACCGTCCACGGCATCGACAAGTACCTCCTGCCGGTGATCCTCCTGATCGCCGCCCTGTCGGCCATCCCCGTCATCGTGGAGATCCGCCGCACCCGGCGGGGCGCCGCAGGCGCTGCCGGTCCTTCGGGGGGTCCTCGGGGGGCGGAGCCCCACGAGTGACTACTTCACCGCCCGGAGGCGGGGAGGGGGCATGAGCCGGGCCTTGAGGGCCGGGATGTCGAGGGCCGGCCGGGGGTACTCCGGCGCCATCTCCACCAGCGTCTCGAGCAGGATCCGGCCCACGGCCCAGTTGCGGTACCACTTCCGGTCGGCGGGCACGACGTACCAGGGGGCCTCGTCCGGGTTGCTCTTGCGCAGCACCTCCCGGAAGGCGTCCTGGTAGCCGGGCCACAGGGCCCGCTCGTCGATATCGCCCTCCTCGAACTTCCAGCGCTTGTCGGGGTCGTCGAGGCGGGCCAGGAGCCGCTCCCGCTGCTCCTCGTAGGAGATGTGGAGGAAGCACTTCACGACGGTCGTCGACCCGGCGGCGAGGTCCGCCTCGAACTTGGCGATCTCGGCGAAGCGCCGCTCGATCTGGGCGTCGGTCAGGCCGCCGTGGACCCGGGGGACGATCACGTCCTCGTAGTGGGACCGGCCGAAGACCCCGATCTCACCGTCGTGGGGGAGGGCCCGGCGGATCCGCCACAGGAAGTGGTGGCGCGCCTCCTCCGGCGTCGGGCGTTTGAAGGAGGTGATCCGGCACCCGAGCGGGTTGACGAGGCCGATGACGTGGTCGATCGTCCCGTCCTTGCCCGACGTGTCGATCCCCTGGAGGACGAGCAGGATGGTGCGGGCGTGCTCCGCCCACAGGCGCTCCTGGAGGGCGGCGAGGCGCTCCTCGTCGGTGACGACCGAGGTCTCGGCCTTCTTCCTGGTCTTCACGCCGGGGTGGGCGTCGGTCTTGTGGCGGGCCAGCGGGTCGTCGGCCTCGGGCCTGGCCCGCAGCAGCGTACGGAGGCTCATGGCCGCCATTCTGCTCCCAAAGACGCCACAAGGCCCCGGGGATCCCCCGGGGCCTTGTGCTGAATGGTGCAGCGACCGTCTAGACCTTGGCCGCCTCCGGCGCCGCCGCCGCGGCGGCCGGAGTGCCGGCGTCCATCGCCTCGCCCTTGCGCTTTGAGAAGGCGATGGCGCAGATGAGCACCACCAGCGCGATGCCGGCGATGGTGAACCGGGCGGGGTCGTTGTCCTGGAGGTTGATGATGGCCGGCAGCGTCAGCAGCGACACCAGGTTCATGACCTTGATCAGCGGGTTGAGGGCCGGGCCGGCGGTGTCCTTGAAGGGGTCGCCGACGGTGTCGCCGATGACGGCGGCCTTGTGGGCCTCGGAGCCCTTGCCGCCCTCGTGCCCGTCCTCGATGTACTTCTTGGCGTTGTCCCACGCCCCACCGGAGTTCGACAGGAAGTTGGCCATCAGCTGCCCGGTGAGGATGACGGCGGCCAGGAAGGCCCCCAGCGCCAGGTAGTTGATGCCGAAGCCGATGATCACCGGCGCCAGCACCGCCAGCAGCGCCGGGGTGGCCAGTTCCCGCAGCGAGGCGGCGGTACAGATGTCGATGACCGGGCCGTAGTCGGGCCGCTTCGTGCCCGCCATGATCTTGCCGTCGGCGAACTGGCGGCGCACCTCCTGGACCACGACGCTGGCCGTGCGCCCGACCGCCCGGATGGCCAGGGCGGAGAACAGGAACGGCACCGAACCACCGATGAGCAGGCCGATGAAGACCTTGGGGTCTGCCACGTTGATCTGGGTCGCCGTGGCCCGGAACAGCTGGGTGCCTTCCAGGATGTGGCCGGCGGCGTCCTTCAGGTTGAGCTCGGAGCCGATCGTCTCGATGAAGGCGGCGAAGAGGGCCACGGCGGCGATGACGGCCGAGCCGATGGCGAAGCCCTTCGTCACCGCCTTGGTGGTGTTCCCGACGGCGTCGAGGCTCACCATGATCCGCTCCGGTGGGCCTTCGAACTCGCCCGACATCTCGGCGATGCCGGCCGCATTGTCGGCCACCGGGCCGAACGTGTCCTCCGAGACGACGACGCCGGTGGTGGCCAGCATGCCCATGCCGCAGAGGGCCACGAGGTAGAGGGAGAACTGCAGGTTGCCGCCGCCGAGGGCGATGGACACCCCGAGGGCGATGGCGATGGAGATGACGGCATAGACGGAGGACTCGAGCCCGGACGAGATGCCGGACAGGACGGTCGTGGCCGGGCCGGTGCGGGCCGCCTCGGCGATCTCCCGCACGGGCGAGTACTCGGTGCCGGTGAAGTACTCGGTCAGGCGGCTGACGACCTGGGCCAGGACGAGGCCGACGACGACGGCGGCGAAGACCTTCCACCCCTCGTTGTCGTGGTCGTTCTTGACGTAGGTGAGGGCGACGATGCCCGTCCCGATCACAGTCAGGATGCCGGCGGTGAGAAACCCCCGGTTGATGGGCTTGAGGGCGTTGGTCTCGTCCTCTCGGGCCTTCACGGCGAAGACGCCGACGATGGAGGCCAGCACGCCGATCGCCCGGCAGGCGACCGGAAAGATCAGGCCGAGGGCGGGGTTGGCGCCGATCGACCGGAAAGCGGCCACCCCGAGGATGATCGAGGCCACGAGGGTCACCTCGTAGGACTCGAAAAGGTCGGCGGCCATGCCGGCGCAGTCACCCACGTTGTCGCCCACGTTGTCGGCGATGGTCGCCGGGTTGCGGGGGTCGTCCTCGGGGATGCCGGCCTCGACCTTGCCCACCAGGTCGGCGCCGACGTCGGCGGCCTTGGTGAAGATGCCGCCGCCCACCCGCAGGAACAGCGCCAGGAGCGAACCGCCGAACCCGAAACCGACCAGGATGGCCGAGCTGGTGTTCTGGAAGATGGCGATGATGATCGTCGCCCCGAGCAGGCCGAGCCCGACGGTGAACATGCCGGCCACGCCGCCGGTGCGGAAGGCGACCTGGAGGGCGGGAGGCAGCTTGCCGGTCCGGGCGGCGGCCGCGGTGCGGACGTTGCCCCGGGTGGCCAGCGACATCCCGATGAACCCGGTCAGGCCGGACATCGTGCAGCCGGCCAGGAAGGCCAGGGTGCGGAAGAGGCCGGACTGGACGAACGACAGCGCCACGTCGCCGTTCGGCTTCACGACCTTGACCGAGGTCAGGAACACGATGGCCGCCAGCGGCACCAGGATGATGACGATCGTCTTCATCTGGCGCTTGAGGTAGGCCAGGGCCCCTTCCTGGATCGCCGTGGCGATCTCGATCATCTTGGGTGTGCCCTGGTCGGCGGCGAGAACGCCCTTGGCCAGGATGTACCCGACGGCGATGGCCAGCAGCGCGGTCACGCCGGAGAACAACAGGACGAATTTGTCACTCGTTTTGAGGACGAACTCCTGGTATCCCCCTTCGGCGGCGAGGAGGAGAGGGGTCATGCGATCGGCCTTCCTTTCCGGCGCGCGCGACGAGGCGGCGGCGGCCATTTAACAATTCCGACATGGTAGGCGGCGGCGGCCACCGACCCGTGAATCAACAGCCCCCGGCCGTTACCGGGGTGTTCGGTTTTCCACAATCCCCAGCCGGCCGTCGCCGTCCCCGTCGGGCGGCCCGGCCGGCGGCTCGCCCCCGGGCCCGGTGAACGTGCCCGCCCGCACGTGGTACGGCACCGATGTCACGACGACGCCCTCCCGGAAGAGGAGGCGGCCCTTGAGGAAGAGGGCCGTCTGGTTGTGGAGGATGTGCTCCCACCAGCGGCGGACGACGAACTCGGGGATCAGCACGGTGACGATGTCGTTGTCCCACCGGGCGTCGATCTCGTCGATGAACTTGAGGATCGGCCGGGACAGCTCCCGGTAGGGGGAGTAGATGATGTCGAGGGGAACCTCGATGCCGTGGGCCTCCCAGGCCGCTTCGATGCGCTCCTGCTCCTCCTCGTCGGACACGACGGTCACGGCCACGAGGTGGTCGGGGTTGAGGGAGCGGGCGTAGGCCATCGCTTCCAGGACCCCTCGGTGCACCCCGCCGACCAGCACCACCACGGTGTGGTTGAGGCGGGGGGGCCGCCAGTCTTCGGGCACCGCCAGCGAGGACTTCACCATGTCGTAGTGGCGCTTCACGCCCTTGAGCAGCAGGACCAGCAGCGGGATGACGATGATCGGCAGCCAGGCGCCCTTGGTGAACTTGGAGACGGCCACCACGACCAGGACGATGCCGGTGGCCACGGCCCCGATCCCGTTGATGACCATCGACCCCCGCCACCCCGGCTCCCGCTCCTTCAGGTGGTGTTTGACCATCCCGAACTGCGACAGCGTGAAGCCCGTGAACACGCCGACGGCGTAGAGGGGGATCAGATGGGTCACCTCACCCTTGACGACGACCAGCAGCACGGAGGCGAACACGGCCAGCACGAGGACGCCGTTGGAGAACACCAGCCGGTCGCCCCGGTTGAACAGCTGGCGGGGGAGGAACCCGTCGCGGGCGATGATCGACGACAGGCGGGGGAAGTCGGCGTAGGCGGTGTTGGCGGCCAGGGTCAGGATGGCCGCCGTCGAGACCTGGAGGACGAAGTACATCGGGCTGTTGTGGCCGAAGACGGCCCGCCCGAGGATCGACAGGATGGTCTCGTGGCCCTCCGGCTGGAGGGTCGGAGCCAGCCGGTGGGCGAGCACCGAGATCCCGAAGAAGAACCCGCCCAGGATGGCGGCCATCCACATGAGGGTGGTGGCGGCGTTCTTCGACTCCGGCCGCCGGAAGGCCGGGACGCCGTTGCTGATGGCCTCGACGCCGGTCAGGGCCACGGCGCCCGACGAGAAGGCCCGCATCAGGGCGAACAGGGTGATCCCCGTCATGAGCTTGCCCTGGCGGGTGATCTCGTCCAGCGTGGCGGGGTCGGGAGGCAGCCGGTGGAGGCTGCCGGTGAAGGACCGGAACAGGCCGATCCCGACCAGCAGGGCCAGGGAGAAGATGTAGACGTAGGTCGGCACCGCGAACGTCCGCCCCGACTCCTTGACCCCCCGCAGGTTGGCCAGGGTGATGAGGGCGATCAGCAGGAGGCAGAGCGGGACGGTGTCATGCCGCAGGCCGGGGAAGGCCGAGGTGATGGCGGCCACCCCGGCGGCCACCGACACCGCCACGGTGAGGATGTAGTCGGTGAGCAGCGACGCCCCCGCCACCAGCGACGGGTTCACCCCCAGGTTTTCCCGGGAGACGATGTAGGAGCCGCCGCCGCTCGGGTAGGCGAAGATCGTCTGCCGGTAGCTGAAGGCCACGATCGCCAGCAACAGGACGACGACGAAGGCGATGGGGATGAGGTAGTCGAGGGCCTTCATGGCCGCCAGCGGCACGAGGACCCGCAGGATCTCCTCGGTGGCGTAGGCGGTGGAGGAGATGGCGTCGGAGGAGAAGACGGCCAGGGCGATCGTCTTGATCAGCCGCTGGTGCTCCTGCTCGGCGCTCGACAGGGGCCGCCCGACGAGCAGGCGTTTCAGGGCCTTGAACACGCCGTCAATATGCCATCAACCCGACCCGGCTGCGGATGCCGAGCCTGAGTTAGCATTCCCGGCCGTGCATGTCGTCGTCGTGGGTTGCGGCCGGGTGGGCAGTGAGCTCGCCGGCACTTTGGAGAAGGACGGCCACAGCGTGGCCGTCGTGGACAAGAACAAGGGCGCCTTCCGCCGCCTGCCCCAGGGCTTCGGCGGCACCACCGTGGTCGGCTTCGGTTTTGACCGTGACCACCTGCTGGAGGCCGGTGTCGACCGGGCCGGCGCCCTGGCGGCGGTGACCAACGGGGACAACTCCAATATCTTGACGGCCCGTATCGCCCGGGAGAATTTTGGGATCGAGCACGTGGTGGCCCGGATCTACGACCCCCGCCGGGCGCTCATCTACCAGCGGCTGGGCATCCCGACGGTGGCCACGGTGAGCTGGGCCACCGACCAGGTCCTGCGCCGGCTGATGCCGGGGGAGGTCAAGGCCGACTGGTCCGACCCCAGCGGGAAGATCAGTGTCCTCGAGCGGGGTCTGCCCGCGGCGTGGGCGGGAAAGAAGCTGGCCGGCCTCAACGAACCGGGGCGGTTCTGGCTGACGGCCGTCACCCGGCTCGGCACGGCCCGCATCGTCGACGCCGGCGTGGTCGGCCAGGAAGGCGACATGGTGACGTTCACGTGCGCCACCGACGCCCTCGACGCGCTGACCGAACGGCTGGCGGCGGGGAAGGAACACTGAGGTGAAAGTCGCCATCGCCGGTGCCGGCAACGTCGGCCAGTTCATCGCCAACGACCTGGCCGAGGGCGGGCACCAGGTGCTGATCATCGAGCAGGACCCGGGCGTGGTCGGCCGCGCCGCGCCGGCGCTGTCCGGACCGAGGGGCGAGGGCGGCAGCATCGAGTGGCACACCGCCGACGCCTGCGAGGTCACCTCGCTCCGGGAGGCCGACCTCAGCTCGGTCGACGTGGTGGTGGCCGCCACCGGCGACGACGAGGACAACCTCGTGATCTCCCTGCTGGCCAAGCAGGAGTTCGCCGTCCCCCGGGTGGTGGCCCGGGTCAACCACCCGAAGAACGAGTGGCTCTTCAACGAGAACTGGGGTGTCGACGTGTCGGTGTCGACGCCGCACCTGATCCTGGCCCTGACGGAGGAGGCGCTGTCGGTCGGCTCGCTGGTACGGCTGCTGCAGCTGGAGAAGGGGGCGGCCCGGCTGGTCGAGGTCACGCTGGCCCCCGACGCCCCCGTCATCGGGCCGACGATCCGGGAGCTCGACCTGCCCCGCGACTCGACGTTCGTGGCCGTGGTCCGGGAGGAGCACGTCGTGGTCCCCCGGGGCGACACCGTCTTCCAGGCCGGCGACGAGGTGATCGCCCTCGTCACCCCGGAGTCCGAGGACGAGATCCGCCGGATCCTGACCGGGAAGTAGGCACTCGGGGGGCTCCGCCCCCCGAGGTCCCCCCGAAGGCCTTAAGCGAGGAGCTCGTAGACCGGGTTGTACATGAACACCCGGTTGCCGAGGGGGGCGACCATGCCCTCGATGACGAGACGGCGCCCCGGGGTGACCCCGGCGATCTTCTTGCGGCCGAAGAAGACGGCGGTCAGCACGCCCCGTCCGTCGTTCACGCCCACCTCGAGGGACGGCGCCCCGGCCCGGGGCACGATCCGCACCGAGGAGACCTCACCGACGACCCGGCCCACGGTGCGGGGCTGCAGCTCGTCGATGGCGCAGGCGCCCTCGAGCTGGGAGCAGAACTCGACCAGCTTCTCCCGGTCGTGCTCCTCGACCGGCTTGGTCAGCTTGCTGACGAGGTTCTTCAGTGCCACACCACGAGGTTACCGTCGACCGCAGCGTGGACGCGATCGAAGCCCTGGAGAAACTGGCCGCCGACCCCGAGATCGGCGCCCGGCTGAGGCGCCTCGAGGTGGTGCCCGCCCGTCCGGCCCGCTACGGCGACCCGGAGCGGCCACTGCACCCCGAGGTGCTCGAGCGGCTGGCGGCCCGGGGCGCGGCGCGGCTCTACGTCCACCAGGCGGAGGCGGTCGACCGGCTCCGGGCCGGGAACAGCGTCGCCCTGGCCACGGGCACCGGCTCCGGCAAGTCGCTGTGTTACCAGGCACCGATCGCCGAGTCGGTCCTCGCCGGCGGGAAGGACACCGCCCTCCTCCTGTTCCCGACCAAGGCGCTGGCCCACGACCAGCTCCGCTCCCTGCGGTCGTGGCTGGTGCCGGGGATGCGGGCCGTGGCCTACGACGGTGACACCCCGGTCGAGGAGCGGGCCGCCCTGCGGCGGACGGCCAACGTCGTGCTGACCAACCCCGAGATGCTCCACGTCGGGATCCTGCCCTACCACGACCGCTGGGCCACCTTCCTCATGCGGCTGCGCTACGTCGTGGTCGACGAGCTCCACACCCTGCGGGGGATCTTCGGCAGCCACGTCGCCCACCTGCTGCGCCGCCTGCGCCGAGTCTGTCTCCACTACGGCTCCGAGCCGGCGTTCTGCTTCGCCTCGGCCACCATCGGCAACCCGGCGGCGCTGGCCGCCGAGCT
>DASYFF010000316.1:0-4712 GCA_036498605.1 Acidimicrobiia bacterium
CAAGGGGCTGTACTTCGACCAGGACTGGGCGTCGATGCCCGGCGTCATGCCCGTCGCCTCCGGCGGCATCCACGCCGGCCAGATGCACCAGCTGCTCCACCACCTCGGCGAGGACGTCGTCCTCCAGTTCGGCGGCGGCACGATCGGCCACCCCATGGGGATCGCGGCCGGCGCAACCGCCAACCGGGTCGCCCTCGAGGCCATGATCAAGGCCCGCAACGAGGGCCGTGACTTCCTGGCCGAGGGGCCCGACATCCTCACCGCCGCCGCCCAGCGGTGCCCCGAGCTGCAGGTGGCCCTCGACACCTGGGGCGACGTCTCCTTCAACTACGAGTCGACCGACACGCCCGACGTCGTGGCGACGCCCAGTGTGTGATGCGCTTCGGGACGTCGCCCAACGGGGTGGCAGAGGAGGAGAGCGCAGCCCTCCCTGAGCTGCTCTCCTCCGACGCCACCGTCGACGTCGACGAGGAGCGCCGCTCCACCGACGTCGACGGGATCCTCGACGGCCTCGACCGGGAGCTGGTCGGGCTCGTCCCGGTCAAGACCCGCATCCGGGAGATCGCCGCCCTGTTGCTCGTCGACCGGCTGCGGCAGCGCTTCGGGATCGAGAGCACCCGTCCGACGCTGCACATGTGCTTCACCGGCGGGCCGGGGACGGGCAAGACGACGGTGGCCCTCCGGATGGCCAAGCTGCTCAAGGGCCTTGGCTATCTGCAGAAGGGCCACCTCGTCTCCGTCACCCGGGACGAGATGGTCGGCCAGTACATCGGCCATACGGCGCCCAAGACGAAGGAGGTCCTGGCCCGGGCCATGGGCGGCGTGCTGTTCATCGACGAGGCCTACTACCTCCACCGGCCCGAGAACGAGCGGGACTACGGCCAGGAGGCCATCGAGATCCTGTTGCAGGTCATGGAGAACCGCCGGGAGGACCTCGTCGTGATCCTGGCCGGCTACAAGGACCGGATGGACGGGTTCTTCGCCTCCAACCCGGGGATGAGCTCCCGGATCGCCCACCACATCGACTTCCCCGACTACACGCTCGACGAGCTGGGCGCCATCGGCGACCTGATGCTGGCCGAGCAGTGCTACGAGTTCACGCCCGACACCCGGGCGGTGTTCCGCCGCTACCTCGAGCGGCGCAAGGAGCAGCCCCGCTTCGCCAACGCCCGCAGTGTCCGCAACGCCCTGGAACGGGCCCGGCTCCGCCAGGCCAACCGGATCGTGTCGGCGGGCCGGCCGGTCGGCCGCGACGACCTGCTGCGCATCGAACCGGAGGACTTCCAGGCCAGCCGGGTGCTCTCGCCCGCCGACGACGAAGCAGAGGAGACCTCATGCGACTGACCCAGGGCACCTTCTCCTACCTGCCCGACCTCACCGACGAGGAGATCGCGGCCCAGGTGCGGTACTCCGTCGACCAGGGCTGGGCCATGGCCGTCGAGTTCACCGACGACCCCCACCCCCGCAACGTCTACTGGGAGATGTGGGGGCTGCCCTACTTCGACGTCCATGACGCGGAGGCGGTCGTCGGCGAGGTCAACCGCTGCCGGAGCGCCTTCCCCGACCACTACGTGCGCCTCTCCGCCTACGACGCCCGGCTCGGCCGCCAGACCACCGCGCTGGCCTTCATCGTCAACCGCCCCCCGGTCGAGCCCGAGTTCCGCCTCGTCCGGGCCGAGGGCGCCGGCCGGGCCGTCGGCTACACCATGGAACGGCGAGCCTGACCGCCGGCGCAAAAACCACTCAAGGGACGGGCCGCCCCTGCCGACATATATCGGGTGAAGCCCGCGACTCCGTTGTCGGCCGCGTTCGCCGCTCTCGCCGCTCTGGCGCTGGCCGCCTGCTCCGTTGGCGGCGGCGGCAAGCCGGCGCCGGCAGCCCAGCAGGGGGTCGAGGCCACGACCACCAGCACCACGGTGGCGGTGAAGGCCGCCCGCACCATGGACGAGCTCGGCAAGATGCTCGACCTGACCGTGCCCGAGGGCTACACCGTCCTGGCCGACAACGTCGACGACACCGGCCCGTCCGACCTGGAGAAGGCCGTCAGCGACGACGGCGGGGCCGACGCCCGCGACGTCCTCACCGGCGACCACTTCGTCCGGGGGTACCAGCGGGAATGGACCCTCGACGAGAACGACCAGATCATCGCCTACGTGTACCAGTTCGCCGACGCCACTGGCGCCGCCGACTACACCCGGCGGGTCACCGAGGACTCGGAGGGCCCGGCCGACAACGGTGCGATGGGCCGCTTCAGCGTGCCCGGCATCGACGGCGCGGTCGGCGTCAACGGCTCCGACCCCAACTTCGCCGCCAGTACCGTCACCTTCGCCAAGGGCCCCTACTCGGTGCAGGTGGTCGTCAACGGCGCCAAGCAGGCCGGCCTGGAGTCACTGGCCACCTCGATCGCCGAAGAGCAGTACGACCGGCTCTAGCGGGCGGGCGGCGCCAGGGGCGAGGGATGCTTCGGCTGATAGAGACCGACGCTGCCGCCGCCGGGAAGGCTGATCCTGGTGATCGAACCCCACCGTGCTTCTTCCACTTCGGAACACGGGACGCCCTTGCCCTGGAGCGTCTTCATCTCAGCGCTGAGATCGTCGCACATGAAGTAGAGCTCCTCGGAGCCGCCGGCGTCGCTGGGATGAACCGCCAGCTCGGCCGGAGGCAGGGCGAAGATCAGCCAATCGTGACCGGCGTCCACCGACTCGAAACCGAGGACATCCCGGAAGAAGGCCCGATCGGCCGCGGCATCTCTGCTGTACACGATGACATGGGCGCCGTAGATCATGAATCCGCTCCTGTCGCTCGGTGGGCCTGCTGGATGGCCCGGAAGACGACGGCCGGGCTGAGGGGTAGCTCGTCGACGTCGACGCCGAGGGCGTCGGACACCGCCCCGGCCAGCGCCCCCGCCGCTCCCAGCGTGCCGCCCTCGCCGACCCCCCGGGCGCCGGTGGCGTTGTCGGCCGGGTCCTCGATGTGGGCCAGCTCGAAGCTGGGGAACTCGGCGGCCGAGGGCATCAGGTAGTCGGCCAGGGTCGCCGTCTGCAGCTGCCCGTCGGGGTCGTAGACGTGGTGCTCGAACAGGGCGCCGGCGATGCCCTGGGCCACCGCCCCGGCCACCTGGCCATCGACGATGACGGGGTGGTAGGCGCGGCCGGCGTCCTCCACGCAGACGAAGCGCTGCAGCGATACAGCGCCGGTCTCGGCGTCGACCTCCACCACCGCCGCCTGGGCGCCGGCGGCGAAGGCGCCGGTCATCGGGTCGTAGGTGCGGGTCGCCTCGAGGCCGGGTTCCTCGTCCTCGGGCAGGCGCTGCGTCTCCAGGTAGGCGACCCGGGCCACGCTGGCCACGGTGATCGACCGGGACGGGGCGTCGACGGCCCGCACCTCGCCGGCCTCGATGGTGAGGTCGCCGGGGGCGGCCTCGAGGAGGTGGCCGGCGATGCGCAGCATCTTCTCCCGCACCGCCTCGCCGGCCCGGAGGACGGCCCCACCGCCGATCACCCCCTGCCGGGAGGCGAACGCCCCGAACCCGAACCCGCCGGCGGCGGTGTCGCCGAGGCGGACCTGCACGTCGTCGTAGCGGACGCCGAGCGTGTCGGCGGCGATCTGGGCGAACGTCGTCTCGATCCCCTGGCCCTGCGAGGCGGCGCCGGTCAGCACCGTCACGCCACCGAGCGGATCGACGCGCACGGTCACGATCTCGTGGCCGGGGCGGAAGGCGGTCCCCGGCCCGGGCGACGCCTTACGGCCCATGCCGGTGAGTTCGTTGTAGACGGCGAAGCCGACCCCGAGGTGGCGGCCCTCGGCCCGGGCGGCGGCCTGCCGGCGGCGGAACCCTGCGTAGTCCAGCCGTTCGAGCACCGCTTCGAAGCAGGTGCCGTAGGTCCTGGAGTCGTGGACCAGCCGGGTGGCGGAGGTGTAGGGGATCTCCTCCGGGGTGATCAGGTTGGCCCGGCGGATCTCGACCGGGTCGAGGCCCAGCCGGCCGGCGGCGTGGTCGAGGAGCCGTTCCATGACGTAGACGGTGGCCGGGCGGGCCACCCCCCGGTAGGGGCCGGCCGGGGACGTGTTGGTGGCCACGCCCGTGACGTCGCAGCGGTAGTGCTCCAGGCGGTAGGGGCCGGCCAGGAGGCCGCCGGCCATGAGCGGCTCCAGTCCCGCCGTCCACGGAAAGACCGAGTACGCCCCGGCGTTGCAGACGGCGTCGGCGACGAGGGCCGTGAGGCGCCCGTCCGCCTCGAAGCCGGCCGTCAACCGGTAGGCGTGGTCACGGGCGTGATGGGCGGCCACCATGTGTTCGGAGCGCGACTCGACCCACTTCACCGGGCGTCCGAGGCGCAGCGCCAGCAGGCACAGCGCCACGTCCTCGGGATAGAGCGAGGCCTTGACCCCGAAGCCGCCGCCGACGTCGGGGGCGATCACACGGATGCGGTGCTCGGAGAGGCCGAGGAGCACGGCCAGCACGTGACGGGCGACGTGGGGGATCTGCGTGCCGCTCCACAGGGTGAGCGTGCGGTCGGCGGCGTCCCAGGAGGCCACCCCCGCCCGGCTCTCGATGGGGACCCCGGCCTGGCGGTTGGTGCGGTAGAAACGGTCGACGACGAGGTGCGAGGCGGCCAGGGCACCGTCGGGGTCGCCGGCCTCGAAGCGGCGCCGGAGGTACACGTTGTCGGGGGCGGCATCGTGCACCACCGCCTCCACGCCGTTCATGG
>DASYFF010000317.1:0-6788 GCA_036498605.1 Acidimicrobiia bacterium
CCAGGGCCGGGCCGACGGGGGTGAAGGTCGGGTAGGACTTCGACTCGAAGAACTGGACCTTGGACAGCTGGACGTCGCGGGCCGAGACGTCGTTGGTGACGACGAGGGCGGCGACGTAGTCCTTCCAGTTGTCGGCGGTGACGGCGGTGCCGACGGGCATGTCCCGGCCGATGACGAGGCCGATCTCGAGCTCGTAGTCGAGCAGCTTGACGTGGGCCGGGCGGACGATGTCGTCGGAGGGGCCGGCGATCGACCCGGACGCCTTGCGGAAGAATGTGAGCGGCGTCTGGTCGGGGTTCATCCCGACGTCTCTCACGTGGGAGGCGTAGTTCGTCGCCTGGGCCACCACCCGGCAGGGGACGGTGACGGGGGAGACGAGCGCCAGGCTGTCGACCGGCACGGTGTCGGGGCTGTTCCCGGCGGCGGCGATGGCCGCCCGGTCGGCCAGCAGCTCGGCCGTGGTCTTCGCGTCAGTGGCGATGCGGGCGGCGCCGGCGGGTGTGGCCACCCACCAGGCGTCAGCGGTACGAAGGACGGAGGTGCTCATGACCGGGCTCCTTTCAGCAGGCCGCCAATGCGGCCGAGGTCGAATTCGTTGTCGCCCCGCAGGGCGTTGAGGACGCCGCCCAGCTCACCGACGAGGCCGGGGCCGAGCTTGGTGCCGAGGAAGTCGCTGGTGGCCGGGGGCCCCCATTGGCGAAGGCCGGAGGCGCTGAACTGGGCCCACCCCGTCTCGAAGGTGTTGTCGAACATGTCGCCGTCGGTGAAGTGCTCGACCAGGAGGCCGTCGGGGTCGCGCCAGTAGTCGAAGATCTGGCTGCCCTCGACGTGGCGGCCGATGCCCCACGACCGGTGGTAGCCCCGGTCGAGGAGGTACTCGCCGCCGGCGGCCAGGGTGTCGAGGTCGGACACCTGGTAGGCCGAGTGGAGGTAGCGGTTGTGCGGGCCGAGCGCCAGGACCAGCGTGTGGTGGTCGGAGACGGTGCTGCCCTTGTCGCAGCGGTTGAAGCTCAGGATCGGCCCCCGCTCCCGCTGCCCCGGGTAGTACAGGAAGTCGCTGACCAGCAGGCCGAAGTGCTCCAGGTACCAGTCGAGCGACTCCCGGTACTTCGTCGTCTGGACGACGACGTGACCGAGCCGCTGGACCACGGCCGGCTGGCGGGGCGGGCGCTGCAGGGAGTTGGTCCGGACCGCTTCGTGGCCGAAGTTGAAGGTGAGCGGTGTCGGGGCCGGCAGTGCGGGCAGCTCGTGGGCGTCGGTCACGACCCGGACGGGCATCCCGTTGGGGTCGATCAGCGTGACGGCCCGTCCGCCGAGGGTCTCCGGCAGCTGCTCGACGTTGGCCCCGGTGGCCTTGGCCAGCCGGCCCACGTCGCCGGAGTCGGCCGCCCGGAACGTGGGGCCGACGAACCGTGACCGGGGCGCCTGGCGGACGATCACGCACGGTGATCCGGGGTCGCTGCCCCGCAGGTGCAGCTCGTCCGACGTGCGCAACGTCGTCGTGAACCCGAAGGCGGCGGCGAACTGCTCGGTCCGTTCCAGGTCCGGCTTCTCGAACTCGAGCCAGGCCAGGTCGTAGACCTTGACGATGGGCTGGGCGGCCCGCCCGGGGTGCTCGCCGGCCAGCGCGCCGTGCTCGCTGTGCAGGTCGGTGTGCGGATCCTGGAAGTCGATCATGGAGTCCTCCTTCGAAAGTGACGATATCTTCACTTATGACCAGATTGTCTGTCAAGCCAATTTGAAGATTTCGTCAGTTTCGACGATGCATCCAGGCCATGGGGTAAGGTGATCCTGCCCAGAGCCAGGAGACGTGCTGAACCGATGTCCGAGCCGACCGTCCCTCCGAACCGCCTCGAACGGCGCAAGGCGCAGACACGCGCCTCGCTCATCAGCGCGGCGCAGAGCTTCATCGCCGCCGGGAACCCCAACGTCCCGATACTGGAGATCACCCAGGCCGCCGACGTGGGACTGGGCTCCTTCTACAACCACTTCGAGAGCAAGGAGGAGCTCTTTGAGGCGGCCGTCGAGGACGTGCTCGAGCTGCTCGGCGGCCTGCTCGACGAGCTGACCGCCGGTATCGACGACCCGGCCGAGGTCTTCGCCCAGAGCTTCCGCCTGTTCGGGCGCTTTCACCGCCGCAACCCCGACATGAGCAAGGTCGCCCTCAACAGCGGGCTGGCCCTGGCGGGCTCGAATCGGGGGCTCGCCCCCCGGGTGCTGCGTGACATCGAGGCCGGCGCGCGGGCCGGGCGGTTCACCGTCCGCGATCCGGAGCTGGCGGTCACGATCATTTCGGGCGCGGCCCTCTGTCTGGGCCAGTTCCTTCACGATCATCCCGAACGCGACGACGCCGAGGCCACCGATCAGGTGACCGAGGACCTCCTCCGACTGCTCGGCGTTCCCGCCCGGCAGGCCCAGCGGATCATCCGCCTGCCCCTTCCCGACACCGATGCCCCGCGAGGTCGCGACGAGCCCGCCGCCTCCCCGGCCCAGCCAGCGAGACAGCGAGCGGAGCGCTCAGGCTGACTATCGGTCTAGCCGCTCCCGATCTGACCCACCATGGCTATTGGCCGGGGGGAGGGGTTCCGGCTCCGCCGGGGCCGGCGGCCGCCGGGGGATTGAGCGTGACCGTGCGGGCGGTCGTGGTGCCGTCGGCGGCGGTCGTACCGGAGACGGCGATCGTCGAGCCGACGGTGAGGTCGGACAGGGCCGCCGCGTCGTTGTTGTTGATCGTGGCGGTCCCCGGCACCGTGACGGTGACGGCGGTGCCGTTGGCGTCGGTCAGGTGGACGGTCGTGCCGTCGACGCTGGTGATGGTGCCGCTGGTGAACCCGCCCCGGAACCCGGCGCCGGGGGCGCCGGGAGCGTTGGCGCCGCCGGGGGCGGCGGTGCCGGCGGCACCGGTGGACGAGCCGGCGGCCCGCCCCTTCAGCTGGGCGCCGATGCCGGCGCCCACCAGGGCGATGACGACGGCGGCGGCGGCCATCGTCGGGAGCCGGAGGCGGATCCCCTTCCTGGGCCGGGCGGCGACCCAGTCGTCGGCCGGGTCGGCGGCGATGGCGGCCGGGTCGGCGGTGGCGGAGGGGTCGTGCGCGGACGGGTCGTGGGCGGACAGGTCGTCGGTGGACGGGTCGTGGGCGGATGTGATGGCGCTCATGGGACGCTCCTGATTCTCGTGACTGGTGGGGGAGGGCTCGATCGGGCGGGGGTCGCCCCCGTTACGGCGCTCCGGGGGGAGGACCGGTGAAGCCGTCGCCGCCGGTGACGCCGGCCAGGCCCGTCCCGCTCGAACGGCTCGACGACGACGAGGACGCCGTGCCCGACACGGTGCCGACCGACATGACCACCTGCTCGCCGGCGGAGAGCCCGGAGACGATCTGGGTGGTGCCGTCGCCCTTCAGGCCGAGCGTCACCGTGCGGGAGGCGGTCTGCCCGTTGGCCGACACGGTCACGGTGCTGGCGCCGGGCCTGGTGGTGAGGGCGGCCGACGGGACGGCGATGACGTTGCTCTTGCTGGCGGTCACCACGCTGACGGTCGCCGTCATGCCCGACTTCACCCCGTCCGGCACCTGGTCGAGGGTGACGACGCCGGCGTAGGTGACGACGTCGCTGACGACGGTGGAGGTGGTGGCCACCGACGTCACCGTCCCCGCCACGGACTGCGACAGGCTGTCGATGGTGATCGTGGCCGTCTGGCCGACCGCCACCTGGCCGGCGTCGGCCTCGGCCCAGGACACGTCGGCCACCATCGTCGAGGTGTCGACCAGCGTGGCGAAGGCGGTGCTGCCGCCGGCGCTCACCGTGCCGCCGACGGCGCCGTTGAGGGCGGTGATCGTCCCGGCCACGGGGGCCTTGAGGGTGGTGGCGTCGAGGGTCTTCTGGGCGCCGGTCACGGTCAGCTGGGCCTGGTGGAGGGCGGCGGTGGCCTGGGCCACGGCCACGGCGTCGACGGTGGTGGCGGCCTTGGCCGCGGTCAGCTTCGCCTGGGCGGCCAGGAGGTCGGCCCTGGCCGTCTCCAGGCCGACCTTGGCCGCGGCGTCGTCGATCCTGGCCAGCACCTGCCCGGCGGTCACGGTGTCGCCCGCCTTGACGGCGACGGCGGTGAGGGTCCCGCCGTCAGCGAAGTTCAGGTCGAGCGAGGTGGCCGGAGCCAGCGTGCCCGTGGCGCTGACCGTGGCCTGCACCGTGCCGAGGGAAGCGGTGACGACTCGGGTGGTCGACGACGAGGCGGAGGACGGGTCGGCCCCGGCCAGCGCCCCGTAGGCGAAGGTCCCCGCCCCGAGGACCGATGCGGTCAGCGCGGCCGAGAGGACGAGTGTGCGGTTTCGGGTGGTCATGGTCCGAGCATCACCCCGGACGCTCCGCTGACCCTCCGCCGTTCATGGGAAGTTCCTGAGGGTCGCCGTCGCCGGCTGAGTCAGGCCGCTCGGCCGGTGGCCGGGGCCTCCCACACGTCGAGCACCTGTGCCGCCGACACGAAGACGTCCAGGCCGTTGCTGAACAACCACAGGGTCCCCGTCCGGACCCCACCGGCCGAGACCAGCTGGCAGTCGTCGATCCGGGAGCCGTTGCGGAGGGCGACGCTGACCTGGCGTCCCTCGAAGGCTTGAAATGTCCGGGCCGTCATGGGTCGCAGCGTCCCGTACCGGCGCGGCTCCGACAATGTCGCCCGGTCACAACGGCTCGGGACGTCTTTGGCGGTCTCCTCCATGGCGGCGGCTCCGGGGTCGGTCGACAATCACCCTCGTGAGCCTCGCCGAGACGACCCGACCGCTGATCCTCGATGACGGCCCCGCGCTGCTGCGCCGCGTCGGAGAGGCCCGTCTTCCCACGCACCACGGCGAGTTCCGGTGCCTGGCCTTCGACTGCGGCGGGCTCGAACACATGGCCCTCGTCGCCGGGGACGTCGTCTGGGGCGAGGGCGTGCTCGTCCGGGTCCACAGCGAATGCCTCACCGGCGACCTCTTCGGGTCCCGGCGCTGCGACTGCGGGGCGCAACTCGACGAAGCCATGCGCCGCATCGCCGGCGAGGGGCGAGGGGTCATCGTCTACCTCCGGGGCCACGAAGGCCGGGGTATCGGAATCGGGCCCAAGCTCCAGGCCTACCGCCTCCAGGAACTCGGCTTCGACACCGTCGACGCCAATCTCGAGCTCGGCTTCCCGGTCGACTGCCGGGACTTCGCCGCCGCGGCCTGGATCCTGGCCGACCTCGGCGTGAGCTCGGTCCGGATGCTCACCAACAATCCGGCCAAGTGCGCCGGGCTGGCGGGCAACGGCACGCAGATCCTGAACCGGGTCCCGCTGACCGCGGACCCGAACCCCCACAACGTCGAGTACCTGCGGACGAAGCAGGCCCGGCTGGGCCACCTCATCGAGGGGCTGTGACCCTTCTCCGGCTGGCTCCCGGGGAGCTCGCCGCCCGGGCCCGCAAGATCCGGGACGCCACCACCGGCACGCGCATCACCTATTCCCCGAAGGTGTTCATCCCGCTGACGATGTTGTGCCGGGACCGTTGCGGCTACTGCACGTTCGCCCGTCCGCCGGCCCGGCTCGCGTCCCCCTACCTGGAGCCGGACGAGGTGCTGGCCATCGCCCGCCGGGGGGCGGAGGCCGGTTGCCACGAAGCCCTGTTCACCCTCGGCGAACGGCCGGAGGAGCGCTACCCCCTCGCCCGGGACTGGCTGGCCGCTCACGGCCACCGCTCAACCGTCGGCTACCTCGCCGCGATGTGCCGCCTGGTGCTCGACGAGACGGGGCTCCTCCCCCACGCCAACGCCGGCGCCCTGACCGGGGACGAGCTGCGGGCGCTGCGGGACGTCACCGCCTCCCAGGGAATGATGCTGGAGTCGCTCAACCCGCACCTGGCCTGCCATCGCGGCTGCCCGGACAAGACCCCGGCCCGCCGCCTGGAGACCCTCGATGCCGCCGGCCGGCTGGCGATCCCGTTCACGACCGGGGTGCTCGTCGGGATCGGGGAGAGCCGGGCCGACCGGCTGGAGGCGCTGGAGGCCATCGCCGCCGCCCATCGCCGGCACGGTCACGTCCAGGAGGTGATCGTCCAGAACTTCCTCCCCAAGCCGGGGACGGCCATGCACGACGCCCCGCCCTGCCTCCCGGCGGAGTTCGTGGAGACCGTGGCCCTGGCCCGGCTCGTCCTGCCGCCCGACGTCCACGTCCAGGCGCCGCCGAACCTGTCCGACGATCTCGGTGCCCTGCTCGACGCCGGGATCGACGACTGGGGCGGCGTCTCACCGGTCACCGCCGACCACGTGAATCCGGAGCGGCCGTGGCCGGCCGTCGACGCGCTCCGAACGGTGACCGAGGCCGCCGGGCTGACCCTGGCGCCCCGCCTCACCGTCTACCCGGAGTTCGCCCTCGACACCGACCGGTGGCTGGCCGAGCGCCTGCGCTTCCCGGTCCTCGACCGTTCCGACGCCGAGGGCCTGGCCCGGGACGACCCCGGAGCGGTGTTCCCCCAACGAACCGCCGACGCCACCAATGTCTGCGACGGCGCCGAGGTCGTCCTCGCCGGCCGGCGCTCCACGGCCTGGTACTCCGGGTCGCCGGCCTCCCCGCCGGCCCTCGTACCGGGCCGGGCCCGGCCCGGCGGGGGCGCAGTGGCCGAGGTGCTGGCCGGGGTCGGGCTCGGGCAGGACCCCGGCGTCACCGAGCTCGTGACGTTGTTCTCCGCCCGGGGCCCGGAGGTGGCCGCCGTCGCCGAGCTGGCCGACGACCTGCGCCGCGAGGCGGTCGGGGACGTCGTGACCTTCGTGCGGAACCGGAACATC
>DASYFF010000318.1:0-11789 GCA_036498605.1 Acidimicrobiia bacterium
AAGGCCGGGGGGGACCTCTTCGACCTCGCGGCCACGCTGAAGAGCCAGGGCAGCGAAGGGCTCCTCGTCTCCGGCGGTTCGACCAGGGCCGGCGGCGTGCCGATACTCGGACACCTCAAGCACGTCCCCCGCATCAAGGAAGAGCTCGGCATGACGGTGATCGCCCACTCCGGCGTCGTGTCACCGCAGCTGGCGGAGGGCCTGGCCGACGCCGGGGTCGACGGTGTCATGCTCGACATCATCGGTGCCGACGAGACGATCCGCGACGTCTACCACCTCGACCTGACCACCGCCGACTTCGAACGGTCCCTCGCGCTGCTGGCGGAGCGGGACCTGCGGATCATCCCGCACATCGTCTGTGGCCTCCACTACGGCCGGTTCCTCGGCGAGCACCGGGCGCTGGAGATGATCAGCCGGTATCGGGTGTCGACGCTGATCATCGTGGTGCTCGTCCCGCTGGTCGGTACGCCGATGGCTCACCTGCCACCCCCGCCGGTGGAGGACCTCGTCGACTTCTTCGCCACGGCCCGCGCCGCCATGCCGACGACCAAGGTCAATCTCGGCTGCGCCCGTCCGCTGGGGGCGATGAAACAGGAGCTCGACGAGGCGGCCATCGACCACGGCCTGAACGGCATCGCCTATCCCGCCGACGGCGCCATCGCCTACGCCCGCTCCCGGGGCCTCGAACCCAAGCTCTACGAGTACTGCTGCTCGCTCACGTGGACGGGCGACGAGGGCCAAGCGTGGTCGGAAGTGAAGGTGTCGGCATGAGCGAGCGATGGAGGCTGCTGACCCACGACGGCGTGGAGGCCGCCGCCGGGCTGGCCCTCGACGAGGCGCTGCTGGCCGGCTACGCCCGCCAGTCGGACCCGGCCTGGGCGCCGACGCTGCGCCTCTACACCTACCGCAGCCACTGCGCCCTCGTCGGCCGCTATCAGCACCTGGAGGCGGAGGTCGACCTCGACGCCTGCCGCCGCACCGGCACCGGGTTCTCCCGCCGGCCGACGGGCGGCGGCGCCATCGTCATGGGGCAGGGTCAGCTCGGCGTCGCCGTCGCCACGCGGGCCCCGACCGACGTCAACCCCCGGGCCCTGCTCGGCCGCTACGCCGAGGGGATCGTGGCCGGGCTGGCCGAGCTCGGCATCGAAGCGACCTTCGCCGGGAAGAACGACCTGTCGGTGGCCGGCCGGAAGATCGCCGGCCTCGGCCTGTATCTCGATCCGGCCGGCGGGCTGCTGTTCCACTCCAGTGTGCTGGCCGACCTCGACATCGGTTTCATGCTCGAGGTGCTGAACATCCCGGCGGCCAAGCTGGGGGACAAGGCGGTGGCAGCGGTGGCGGAGCGCATCACCACCGTCAGCCGGGAGACCGGTCGTCCTGTCGGCGGCGCCGACATCCGCGACGTCATGGCCACGGGCTTCGCCAAGGCGCTGGGGATCCAGCTGGAGGCGGGCCCGACGACGCCGGTCGAGGAGGCCCGGGCCGCCGAGCTGGCGGTGGAGCGCTACGGCAGCGAAGCCTGGTGCTTCGAACACAGCCCCCAGCCCGACGCCACGGCCACCTCGGTGTTCAAGACCCCCGAAGGGCTGGTGCGGTGCTACCTGGCGCTCCACGGCCCGACGATCAAGAGCGCCCTCTTCACCGGCGACTTCAACACCGTCCCCGAGCCGCTGGCCCGCTTCGAGGCCTCACTGCGGTGGGCCCGTCTCGAAGAGGCGTCGTTGGAGAAGCTGGCCGCCGCGGCCTGTCCCGACGGCACCGGTCTCGGCGTGCCCACTTCGGAGCTCGTCAAAGCGGTGCTGGCCGCCGGGGAACGGGCCACCGTCCCCGCCGCGCCGGTCCGCCCGTCCGGCTCCTGCTACTTCCCGGAGGCGCCGCAATGACGATCGCTCCCGTGACGCTGAGCTCCACACGGCCCAGGGCCGCCGGCGCCAACGAGAGCCCCGACTGGGTGCGGATCTCGATGGCGTCGGCCATCGCCCTGCGGTTCCGGTCGGGCCGCTTCACCCGGGACTTCGAGTTCGGCGGCATGAACCTGCTGCTCAACTACGAGGACGGGTGCCGCTCCGACTGCGGCTACTGCGGGCTGGCCCGCACCCGCCCCGGCACCTACGAGGACAAGTCGTTCATCCGGGTGGAGTGGCCGCTGGTGGCGACCGACGAACTCGTCGACCGCATGGCCGCCCGGGGTGACACGATGACCCGGCTGTGCATCTCGATGGTCACCCACCCCCACGCCTACCGCGACACGCTCGACATCGCCGAGCGGATCGTGGCCCGGGTCCCGGCCCCGCTGTCGATCCTGGTCGCGCCGCCCACGCTCAACCGCACGAAGCTGGAGCGGTTCAGGGCGGCCGGGGTCGACATGATCGGCATCGGCCTCGACGCCGTGACCGAAGACCTGTTCCGCCACATCCGCACCGACGTCCCCGCCGGCGGCGCCGGCCTGTCCTGGGCCAAGTACTGGGAGGTCGTGGGCGACGCCCGGGAGATCTTCGGACCCTGGAAGGTGAACTGCCACACGCTGGTCGGTCTCGGCGAGACCGACCACGACCTGGTCGACATCTTCACCCGCCTCCGCGACCGGGAGATCTTGTCCTACCTGTTCTGCTTCAACCCCGAGCCCGACTCCCGGATGGCCGACCATCCGAAATCGCCGTTGCGGCGCTGGCGCCGCGTCCAGCTGGCCAAGCACCTCATCGAGTCCGAGGGCTTCGTCGCCGACCAGTTCGACTTCGACGCCGACGGGCTGCTGACCGGCCTCGACGGTGACGGCGCCGTCGTCGAGCGCAGCATCGCCAGCGGCATCCCGTTCATGACCAACGGCTGCCCGGGGGCGGGCGGCGAGCCGGGCTGCACCCGGCCCTACGGCTCCTACCGCCCCTCCGAGCCCATCCGCGACTTCCCGTTCCTGCCCGACGCCGACGACCTCGCCGGCATCCGGTCCGACCTTGCCCTGGACCAACTGACGAGCTGAAAGGCCGCCGTTATGCGCATCGTGGTTCCCGTCAAGCAGACACCGGACCTCGTCGAGGAGCTCGAGCTCAACGACGACGGGACCGACGTCGACCGCGAGTTCCTCAAGTTCGTGCTGTCGGAGTGGGACGACCAGGCCCTGGAAGAGGCGCTGCTGGTCAAGGAAGCCACCGGCGCCGAAGTCGTCGCGGTCGGGTTCGGCGATCCCGACGTCGAGCTCAGCCTCTCCACCGCCCTGGCCAAAGGCGCCGACCGGGCCGTCAACCTGACCGGGCTCGGCGACGGGTGGGTTTCCAGTCACACCCGGGCGGAGGCTCTGGCCGGCTGGCTCTCGGGCCAGGATGTCGACCTCGTCCTGGCCGGGGTGCAGGCCGTCGACGACCTCGACGGCCAGCTGCCGCCCCTGCTGGCGGCCACGCTCGGCTGGCCCCACGTCGGCGTCGTCATCGCCGTGGAGGGCAAGGACAACACGATCCAGGTCAGCCAGGAGTTCGGCGGCGGCCGGGCGGCCCGCCTCGAGGTGAAGCTGCCGGCGGTGATCGGCGTCCAGGCCGCCCGCCAGCCACCGCGCTACGCCTCCATCACCCGCATCCGCCAGGCCCAGCAGGCCGGCGGTATCGAGGAGGCGGCGGTGACGGCGTCCGGGGCCGGCGCCGGCATCACCGTCCGGCGCCTGTTCGAACCCGAGAAGGCCGGGCACGCCGAGATGCTGACCGGCAGCCCGGAAGACGTGGCCGGCCGCATCCTGGACCTCATCCGGTCCAAGGGCGTCATCAAGTAGAGGAGCTCACCGATGGCGAACGACATCCTCGTGCTGGCCGACCACCTCAAGGGCCAGCTCTCCGACACGACGCTGGAGCTGGTGGGCAAGGCCAAGGAGCTGGCCGGCGCCACCGGCGGACAGGCGGTGGTGGCGCTGCTCGGCGCGCCGGACCTGGCCGGCCAGATCACCGGCGCCGACGCAGTGCTCACCGTGGACCACCCGGCGCTGGCCGACTACACGCCCGAGGCGTGGGAGAAGGCGCTGCACCACATCGTCAACGAGCGCCAGCCCCGGCTGGTGCTGATCGGCAACTCCACCATCGGGATGGACCTCGGCGCCGGTCTGTCGGCGACCTGGGACGCCCCGCTGGTGGCCTACACCGTCGGCCTCGAGGCCGACGGCGCCGACATCGTGGCCACGGCCCAGGTCTACGGCGGCAAGCTGCTGGCCGAGGTGGCGCTCTCCGGCGAACGGGGGATCTGCACGGTGGTGGCCGGCTCGTTCCCCGCCGCGGCCGGTGGCGGCAGCCCGGCGGCCGAGGCGATCGCCCCGCCGGCCGGGCTCGACGACCTGAAGACCGCCTTCCTCACCCTGGTCGAGCCGGAGGGCGGGGACGTCGACATCACCGCGGCCGAGATCCTCGTCTCGGTCGGCCGGGGCATCGGCAGCCAGGACAACCTCGACGAGGTGCAGGAGCTGGCCGACGCCCTCGGGGCGCCGCTGTCGGCCTCCCGCCCCGTCACCGACGCCGGCTGGCTGCCCAAGACCCGCCAGGTGGGCAAGTCGGGCCTCAAGGTGAAGCCCAAGGTGTACCTCACCTTTGGCATCTCCGGAGCCCCGGAGCACCTCGAGGGGATGCGCGATTCCGAGCTGATCATCGCCTGCAACACCGACGCCAACGCCCCGATCTTCGACGTGGCCCACTACGGCACGACCCTGGACCTGTTCGACCTCGTGCCGGCCATGACCGACACGCTGGGCTGAGCGGCGATGCGCTGCCCGTTCTGCGTCTTCGAAGGGCCGCCCCGGGCGCTGCACGCCCATCTCGGCGAGCATCACCCCGAGGCGATCCGGTTCGAGGACAAGGGCGGGCGCTCGTTCTACGCCGTCAGCTGCCCCATCTGCGGCGACGGCTACGAGCGGGAGATCAAGCCCCGGGGCCGGGATCCCGGCTTCGTCGACGAGTTCTCGGCCCAGATCCGCCTCGTGGCCTTCGACACGCTGGTGAACCACCTGCTCGGCGAGCACGAGGGCCTCGAACTGCCTCCCGAGGAGGAGGCCGCACCCGAACAGCCCACCCCCAAGGCGAACGCCCCGGTGCCGGCCTGGCTGGCCGAGGCCCGGCAGGCGAAGCAACCGAACGGGAACTAGGAGGACGCGTTGGCCACGGTCAGCAACTGCAACCTTCCCGAGGACCTGTACTACCTCGTCGAGAAACACGTCTGGGCCCGGCACGACGACGGGGTGGTGACCGTCGGGCTCACCGACGTCGCCCAGAACCTGGCCAAGGGGATCATCTCGGTGAGCCCCAAGAAGGTCGGGCGCCGGGTGGAGGCGGGCAAGAGCGTGGCCACGGTGGAGAGCTCGAAGTGGGTCGGTCCGGTGCCCTCCCCGGTCGCCGGCGAGATCATCGAGGTCAACGAGGCGGCGGTGTCCGACCCCGGCGTCGTCAACCGGGAACCCTACGAGGGCGGCTGGATCGCCAAGGTGCGGCCCGACGACTGGGCGGGGGAGTCGGCGGGGCTGGCCACCGGCGAGGCCGGCATCGCCGCCTACACGGCGTTCCTGGAGAAGGAAGGGATCACCTGCGGCACCTGATGAGGAGATATGGCTGAGCAGAACTGGTTTGGCTGCGTCATTCCCGACGATTTGCTCTACGACCTGGAGCGGGACGTATGGGTCCGCCGCCTCGAGGACGGCGAGGTGGAGTGCGGGATGACGGACGTGGCCCAGACCCGCTGCGGACGCTTCGTCGGGGTCTCCTGGAAGCACCCCGGCAAACAGATCAAGCAGGGCCGGCCGATGGCGGTCATCGAGAGCGCCAAGTGGGTCGGCCCCTTCCCGGCCCCGCTGTCGGGCCAGATCACGGCCGACAACCGGCTCGGCTTCGAGGCCGACATCGCCGTGGCCAACCGCGATCCGTACGGCGCCGGGTGGCTCATCCGTCTCCAACCGAGCGACTACGAGGGGGAGAGCGGCCATCTCGTCGACGGCGCGGCCGCCTTCGAGCACTACCGCAAGATCATCGAGGAAGAAGGAATCCGATGTTTCCGTTGTGAGGAGTGACCGGCCGTAGCAGGATTGGCGGAAGACGCGCGCGAGAGGGGTCAGAAACGCATGGATGAGAACGGCAACGGCAACCGGCAGAAGCGGATGTCCATCGTGTGTTGGAGCAGCGATCTCGACCGGGTCTGGCCGGTGCTGATCCTCTCCACCACGGCGGCCGCCTCCGGTCTCGAGGTCAACATCTTCTTCACCTTCTGGGGGCTGCGCGTCCTGCAGAAGAACGACAAGCGGGTGACGGGCACGAACTGGATGCAGATGGGTGAATCACTCGTCGACCGGGGCGGCACGGACCACCTCAAGCTGGGCAAGATCCACTTCGGCGGGGCCGGCACGACGATGATCAAGAAGCTGGCCAAGTCCTACAACGTGGCCAGCCCCACCGAGCTCCTCGAGATGGCCCAGGACCTCGGCGTGAACCTCTTCCCCTGCCAGATGACGATGGACCTCTACGGCCTGTCGAAGGACGATTTCATCGACGGCCTCGGGACGCCGATGGGCGCGGCCAGCTTCATCGACATGGCCGCCGACTCCGACATCACCCTCTTCATCTAGGCGTAGGTCGCCACAGCGGTCAGGAAGGCGCCGGCCGAGAGTTGGAGTTCCAGCCGGGCCGGCGCCTCGCCGCGGAAGAACACCTGGATGCCCTCCGCCCGCCAGGTGACGAAGGCCTCGGGGTCGAAGGGGCTGCCCAGAACCGCCACCAGCTCGCCGTCGGGTCCGCCGGCCACGGTCACCGCCCGCTCGCCGTGATGGCAGAGGGTGCGGAGATCGGGCGAGAAGATCGTCTCCGGGGCCGGCCCGGCCAGCGGTTCCGCCCGGGCCGCCGGGCGGGGCGGGCGCTGGGGCGGCTGGCCGAGGGGCACGGGTGCCTCAGATCCCCAGGAAGGCCTTGCCGTCGGCCGAGATCCGCTCCGGCGACCACGGCGGCTCGAAGACGAGCTCGGTGCGCACGTCGTCGAAGGGCAGCGAGTCGGCGATCTCCTTGATCCCCGACTCGATCATCGGGCCGAGGCCGCAGGCCATCGTCGTGAGCGTGTAGCGGACGGTCACCGTCGCGCCGTCGACGTCCACGTCGTAGATCAGGCCCAGATCGACGATGTTGAGGCCGAGCTCGGGGTCGCTGACGGCCCGGAGCGCCTCCCGGACCTCGTCGGCCGACGGGACCCCGGTCAGCGGGCCACCGGCGCCCGGAGCGCCGTCTGGCGCTCGAGCTCGTCGGACATGACCCCCCGCAGGATGTCGATGGCCTCGATCACCTTGGGGTGGCGCAGCGAGTACACGACGTTGTTGCCCTGCCGTTCGGCCTCGACGAGACCCCGGTCGCGCAGGACGGCCAGGTGCTGGGACGTGTTCGACTGCGGCGCCTCGATGAGCTCGCACAGCTCGGTGACCGTGTACCGGCCGCCGCGCAGGGCGTAGAGGAGCAGCAGGCGCTTCGAGTCGTTCAGCGCCTTGCACATACTGGCCACCAGTTCATCGAGCTCCTGCCGGAGCAGCGAATCGATCGGCGCCAAGGCGGTCACCTCCGACCCCGGGGGCGGGTGATTCGGAACTTCCATCATAAGCCAGACAGGCCAATTCCCCTATAGCCAGGTCATATTTTTCCGCACGCCTATGCGACGATGCAAATTTCAACGTTTGCGCAGGTGCTCAATCCTCGGGCGGGGTGTCGGTCTCGGCGTTCACCTCGACCGGCGTGGGGATCTCCACGGTCACCTCGGCCTCCGGGGCGGGGGCGGGCCGGCGGGCGGCCAGCGCCTCCCGGTCCACGGCGTCGTCGAGCAGTTGGACGATGTCGACGACCGCCATCGCCTCCTCATTCCCGGTGGTCTTGGCCGCGTCGGTGTACATCGTCATGTCCTTGGGGCAGGCGACCACGAACGTGTCGACGCCGACCTCCACCGCTTCCCGGATCCGGTTCTCGCTCGGGCGCTCGGCCAGGTTCGAGTCGTCCATCCAGATGCGCCCGCCGCCGGCCCCGCAGCAGAACGTGTTGTCCCGGTTGCGGGGCATCTCCCTGACCGTGCACCCAAGGGCATTCAGCAACCTCCGGGGAGCGTCGGTCACCCGGTTGTAGCGGGCCAGGTAGCAGGGGTCGTGGTAGGTGACGGTGCGGCCGAGGGGCCGGACCGGGATGGTCCCGTCCTCGATCAGCGCCGCCAGCACCTCGGTGTAGTGCCGGACGGGCTTGTCGAGCCCGAAGTCGGGGTACTCGTTGCGGAGCGTGTTGAGCGAGTGCGGGTCGGTGGTGACGATCTCGTCGAAGGTGGCGTTCCCGAAGGCGGCCATGTTCTGCTCGACGAGCATCTCGAACAGCCCCTCCTCGCCGATCCGGCGGACGTCGTTGCCGGAGTTGCGCTCGTCCTCGTAGAGGATGCCGAAGTCGACACCGGCCTCGGTGAGGATCGTGGCGAACGTGCGCGACAGCCCGGCCACCCGCTCGTCGAAGCTGGCGAAGTCGCCCACGAACCACAGGTAGCGCACCGGCTCCTGGCGGGCGTCCTTCACCTTGACCTCGAGGCCCTTGGTCCACCGCGCCCGCTGGCGGGCCGACTTCCCGAAGCTGTTGCCCTGGGTGGCGAAGTTCTGGAGCGTGTCCTGGAGGGTCGCCTCCATCCGGCCCTCGTCGACGAGGGCCCGGCGCATCTGGACGATCGTCGAGACATGCTCGATGCCGACGGGGCAGGCCTCGACGCAGGCCATGCAGGTGGTGCAGGCCCACAGCGTCTTCTCCTTGACGACGTCGCCCGCCAGCCGGGTGTCACCATTGCCCGACAGCGGCCCGGTGGCGGTGGGCCGGTCCTCCCAGTCCAGCACGGCGTGGAGGCCCGACTGCTGGTCGACCCACTGCCGCAGGTCGAGAACGAGGTCCCGGGGTGACAGCGGGCCGCCGGCCACCTGGGCCGGGCAGGCGACGTGACAGCGGCCACACTTGGTGCAGGCGTCGAGGTCGACGAGCTCCTTCCAGGTGAAGTCGCCGATCACCCGGTAGCCGACGTGGTCGGCGTCGGGCGCCGGCTTCGGCAGGCGCCGGGCCGAGGCCGGGTCGTGGACGACGAGATTGCCGGCGTCGACCACCATGTGCATGGCCTTGGAGACCGGGATGTAGATCACGAAGGCCAGGGCCAGGATGGCGTGCGTCCACCACGTGCCGAGGCGGAAATGCTCGGCGTTGGCCGCCCCGAGGCCGAGGCCGCTCATGGTCTTGGCCAGCACCCAGCCGACCGGGGACCAGGTCTCGAACGACGGGAAGCGGGTGGCGTCGATCCGGAAGCCCTCTTCGAGGAACCCCGTCACCAGCACGATCATCAGGAACCAGGCGAACAGCGCGTCGCCCTTCTTCAGGGTCGAACGGGAGTAGCCCTCCTCGGGCTTCTCGGCCCGGGTGTAGTCGAGCTGGGGCGGGTGCGTGGCCCGGCGGCCGATGAGGTAGGCCAGCCCGGCGACGGCGCCGAGGCCCATCACGTCGAGGACGATCGAGTATCCGAGGTAGAAGGGGCCGTGGAAGAAGTGGATCTCGTGGCCGACGATCTTGTCGCTGACGGGGGCGAGAATGTCGGTGTCGAGGGTCAGGATGCACGTACCGATGAAGAGCGTGATGAAGCCCCAGAAGACGAGGAAGTGGGCGATCCCCGTCTTCCGGTCGCGCTTGGCCACCGTGGAGTTGGCGGCGATCTTGGCCAGCGACTCCTGCAGCGGCCGGGACCGGGCCAGCTGCCGGCCGGCGGCGACCAGCTCCGGTTTGCGGGCCCGGGTCCGCTCCCACAGCTCCCGCCAGCGGCCGATCGCCCGGCCCCGGCGGTACTTCTTGATCCGCTTCCAGGCGTAGTCGGCGAAGGCCAGCGTGGCCGCCGCGGCCAGGACGTAGAAGGCGATCTTGGCCGCGCCGTGCACGTGCGAGAAGACCGCCCGTGTCTGTTCGACCGCCAGCGCCGGAGCCCCCCTCATGCGCTTCCTTTCGAACGAACTGACGGCCCGAGGCCGGTGCCGGCTAGGTCGTGGCTAGCCCGCCCGGGCCCGGGAGGGATGAACGGAGAGTCGCTCGGCCTGGTCCACCAGCGCGTGGCACATCAGCTCGCACAGCGGATGCAGGCTCGGTTCGGTGGTGCGGTACCGGACGGTGCGCCCCTGCTTCTCCCGGCCGACGAGCCGTCCGGCGCTCAGCCGGGAGAGATGCTGGGACACGTTGGGTGCGGCGATGCCGAGTGCCTCGGCCAGCTCGGTGACCGTCATCGGCTCCTGCTCCAGGAGCACCGCCAGGAGTCGCAACCTGGTCGGATCGGAGAGCAGGGCGAACCGACGGGCCGCTTCGTCGATGAGCGCGTCGGGCACCGACATGGCAGGAGCGTAACCGATACTTGCGCATACGCGCAATAACTCACGTGGGCTGCGCCCCCCGCGTGTCCAGCAGGTAGAGCTGGCCGCCGTCCGAGACCGTCGGCCAGGTGGCGATGTCGGTGTCGGCCGGGCCCCGGAGGCGTTCGCCGGTCGAGACGTCGAACTGGCTGCCGTGCCGGGGGCAGGTCACGACGCCCCCCTCCAGGTCCCCTTCGGAGAGGGTGGCGCCGGCGTGGGGACAGCGGTCGGCACAGGCGTGGAAGTGGCTGCCGACGTGGTAGACGGCCATTGGCTCGCCGTCGGGTCCGGGCTCCCGGTGCACGCAGCCGAGACGCCCGGCGGCGTCGGCCAGGGCGAAGAGCGGGACCCGCCGGCCCCGCCGGGGCGTGCCGCCGGCCAGCCGTTTGCGCAGCGCCACTGCCAGGGCGCCCCGGTTGGCGACCAGATCGCAGCCGGCCCGTTCGGCGGCCAGCCACCGCTCCCGGTCGGGCAGCCCGAGGTGGCCGGCGAGCAGCGCCTCGGGCCAGCGGTGGCGCAGGTCGACCAGGGCGTCCTCCGCCCCGGGGGCGTCGAGGTCCACGACGACCACCGCCGGCGGCGCGGGCGGTTCGCCGTTGTCCATCCGCCGGGTCGTCAGGCCGGCTTCGGTGGCCAGCGACTCCATCGACCGGACCACCTTCGGATCGGCCGTCCACAGCAGCAGGAGAGGCGCGGAACCCATGACCACGGCCGAGCGTACCGCTGCCGGCGTCGAGCGCCGTCAGCGGCGGCGGGTGAACTCCAGCAGCAGCAGGCCGAGACCCAGCCCGGTCACGAGCCCCGACTGCACCCGGCCCGGCAGGCGCCCGAAGGTCACGGAGCGGCCGGCGGCGATGGCCGATGCCGCCGCCCGCCACTCCCGGGTGGCGGCCCTGTCGAGCCAGAGGCCGAAACCCACCAGGAGGCCGCCGCCGAGTCGCCGGACACCGTGGACGGGCAGCTGGGGGAAGACCAGGAGCAGGAGCACACCGGCTCCGAGGACGACGAAGGCGGCCTCGGTGAAGCGGCGGCGCCGCAGGTCGTTCTCCGCCAGGTCGGCGAGCTCGCTCAGTGCCCGCCTCCGGTCAGCAGCGCGCCGGTGGCGATGATCACGCAGACGGCGAGGGTGAGCCCGACGTAGAGCCGGTCGCGCTTGCGCCAGAACAGGAACGCCGAGGTGAGGAGCTGGAGGATGGGCGTGGCGACCAGGATCACGACGCCGAGCCCGGCCAGGGCCCGGGGGTCGAGCTCGGGGAGACGGCGGAGCGCCTCGCCGACCGAGAGGTGGTGTGACCGGTGCGAGCGGTCCTGGAAGACGATCCACGGCATGGACACCGTCAGGAGGGCGGAGGCGGCCAGGACGCCCACCCGGAGGATGGTGGCGATGCGGGCTTCGACCTGGCGGGCC
>DASYFF010000319.1:0-16134 GCA_036498605.1 Acidimicrobiia bacterium
CCGTTGGCCGCTTCGCCGGCCATGACGAGCCCCTCGTTGGCGGTTCGGACGACGAGGCGGACGAGCGCCCGCATGTCGTCCATGTCGTCGACCACCAGCACCGGGATGCGCCCGCCCGTCCCGGCCGCGGTGCTTCCGCCGGCCGAGTCGGGAAGGGACGGTGACGGAGCCGGGAGCGGCGTCCCTCCCCGGCCGTCCGTAGAATCATCAGCCATCCGACGACAGTGTACGGCCCGTCGATGGAAGGAGGTGACGTGCCCGCCCGCCGGGTGGTGGTAGCCGACAACGATCCCGACGCTCTCGACCTGGCCTGCACCGACCTTCGACTCGAGGGCCACGAGATCGTCGGCTGTGCCGGCGACGGCGAGACGGCGCTGGCGCTGTGCCGGGAGCTGAACCCCGACGTCCTGGTCGTCGACTACCGCATGCCGCCCGGGCCCGACGGTGCCGAGGTCGCCCGCCGGATGCGGCGGGACATGCCGGCGGTGTCGGTGGTGGTCTTCACCAACTACGACAATCCGGAGGTTGCCCGGGCCGTGCGGCGGGCCGGCGCCCGCCTCGTCCGCAAGGGTGAGCTCGCCGCGCTCCGCCGGGCGGTCGTCGACGGCGTCCAGGACGCCGGCAGCTGAGGCGATCATCGGGCCGGTCCGGTGCTGGCGGCCGACGCCCGCGGCAGGCGGACGGTGAAGCTGGCGCCCCGCCCTTCGGCGCTCTCGGCCCAGATCTGCCCATGGTGGGCCTCGACGATCTGGCGGCAGATGTGGAGCCCGAGGCCCGTCCCCTGCACGGTCGTCCCCCTCCCGCGGACGAAGCGTTCGAAGACCCGCTCCAACTCTACGGGCGGGAGCCCGGGGCCCTCGTCGGTGACGTGGATCACGACGGTGTCGTGCTCGAGCTCCATGCGGAGTGCGACCGGTGACGACGCCGGCGAGTGGTTCACGGCGTTGTCGAGGAGGTTGGCGAACACCTGGCGGATGCGGTTGCCGTCGGCCTGTACCAGCACCGGCTCGTCGGGCATCCAGAGGGCGATCAGCCGCTCCGGACTGAGCTCCCGGCGGGCGGCCACGGCCACCTCGAGCTCCCCCCGGAGGTCGACCATCTCGAACTGGCCGACGAGCCTGCGGTCCTCCAGCCGTGACGAGTCGAGGATCTCCTGGCTGAAGAGATAGAGGCGCCGGGCGTTGGCCAGGGCCCGGTCGACCGCTTCCCGGCGGGCGTCGTCGCTCATCAGCGTCCAGTGGTCGGCGGTCGTCTGGAGGAAGCCGACGACGCCGGCCACCGGGGTCCGCAGCTCGTGGGACACGATGCTGATGAACTCGTCGGTCGTCCGGTTGATCTCCTGGAGGCGGCGCTGCTCCAGGCGGGACCGGCGCAGGCGGCGGAGAAGGGCGAAGAACCCGGCGGCGGCGGCCACGAGCCCGCCGACGATGAGGAGCACGATGGCGGTGTCGATGCGCCGGCCGAGGCCCCCGTCGAACTCGGCGGCGTCCTGGGTGAAGACGGCGTCCCAACCGACCGACGGCACCGTCCCCACCGCCGCCACCTGATGACCGAGCCGGTGGAAGCCCGGCCGGCGGTGCAGCAGCGACGGGTCGGCGAAGGGCTGGGCGATGAGAGCCGGGTCGGAGGAGGCGACCACCACACCCAGGCTGTCGACGAAGGAGAACTGGCCGGTCCGGCCCCGGCGCAACTCGGCCACCTCCTGATTGAAGGCCGACTTCGGCCCGATGTCGGTCTCGAAGACGAAGGCGCCCCGCACCTGGCCTCCGGAACCCGTCAGCGGGATCACGTAGCCGACGGTCGGGGCGGAGGTCGTGACGCCGGGCGCCACCGGCAGCACGGCCGGCCGGCCTGAGCTCAGGGCGGCGTCCAGACCCGGCCGCTGCAGCCGCGTCCCGATGACGTCGCCCTGGAGGAGCGTCCCGTTCGTGATCCGGGCCGACGAGTCGACGAGCATCATTCCGGTCGTCGCCTCGGGGTTGAGGGCCTGAAGCTGGCCGAGCCGGGCGGCGTCGCCGCCATCGCGGGGAGCCAGCGTGTAGGGGACGCTGGCCAGGCCGCCGATGGCGGCGAAGCCGGCCGTGACCCGGGCGTCGAGGCTGCGGGTGAGCTGGCCGAGCTGGTTGACCTGGAGGCGCTCCAGGGCCTGTCGGCCCCGGCGCTGGGCATCGAGGACGGTCGACAGGATGCTGACCGAGAGAGCGGCCACGACGAGCGCCGCCCCCAGGGCGATCCATCGGTCGCGGCGGGAACCCTGTTCAGTGGCCATCGGACACTCCAGTCAGGAACGCGGAACCGGACACCGGGGACGACACGCCCCGGAAAGCGACCACGAGGCGGGCGCCGCCCGCCGGGCTGTCATCCACCGACACCCGGGCCAGCAGGCGGTCGGCGACCTCCTTCACCACGGCCAGGCCGATGCCGGCGCCGTGGGTGCCGGCCACCGCCTGGTGACCGGCGCGGTAGAAGGCCTCGAAGACCTTCTCCCGCTCTGCCGGCGGGATGCCTGACCCTTCGTCATCGACGGTCAGCAGGGCGGTGTCGCCGACCGCTTCGACACTGATGGTGATCTCCGATCCGACCGGCGAGTACTTGGCGGCGTTGGAGACGAGGTTGGTCAGGATCCGCTCCACCGCCGCCCGATCCACGAGGGCGATGACGGAGGGGGTGATCCGGGTCACGATCCGGTGCCCGGGCGCCAACGCCACCACGTCGTCGACGGCGGTGACGACCAGGTCGGAGAGGGACGCCGGCGGCGGATCGGACGCCGGGCTGCGGCGCTCGAGGCGGGAGAAGTCGAGGAAGTCCTCGACCACGCTGACGAGCGACTGGCCGTTGCGGTCGATGCGGCCGACGAGGTCGCGCCGCTCGTCGTCGTCGAGCCGGTCCCACCGGGTCGCCAGCAGGTTGGCGAAGCCGGAGATGGCGCTGGCCGACGTGCGCATCTCGTGGGAGACGGTGCCGATGAACCGGTTCTTGATGCGGTCGAGGTCCTCCAACCGGCGGACGGACTCCCGTTCCTGGTCGAAGGCGTCGGCGTTGGCCAGGGCGGCGGCGATGAGGTCGGCGGCGGCCTGGAGGGAACGGACCGAGGGCTCGTCGAGGCCGTGGCGGGGACGGACCCGGAGCGCCCCTGTGACCCGTCCGCCGCGCTGCAGCGGGAAGAGCGCCTCGTCACCGGCGGCCACGGTCAGCGGTGACGGCCCGATGTCGGCCACGGTGCCGGATGTCCCGGCCCGGGCCGCGCCCAACGAGAAGGCGTACACCAGGCGGCCCCGACGGTCGGCCCGCAGGACGGCGACCCCGTCGAGTTGCAGCTGTTGGGACAGCCGGAGCGTGGCGGCCGGCAGGATCAGCTCGAGGTCGAGGCTCGCCTGGAGGAGCGAACCGAGATCGGCCAGCAACTCCAGCTCCTCGCCCCGGCCGGAGGCGGCGTCCTCCGCTCGCCGCCGGCCCCGGACACCGGCGATGGCGGGGCCGAGAATGGCGAGGGCCAGCAGCGCCCCGGACAGGGGCAGGGCCGGGAAGCGCGCCGGCCCGGCGGGCCCGGTCACCGTGAGGCGGTAGACCTCCCCGCCCGCCTCCACCGGCTGCTGCGCCTGCGTCCCCCGCCCGCCCGTCCCGTCGAGCGTGGCGAGGACGTCGGCGCCGTCGATCAGGCGGAGGGACGCGGCGCTGTCCGGGGGGAGGCTCTGGCCGACCAGCTTGGAGATGTCGAGGGCCGCCAGGACGTAGCCGTCGAGCATCGTGCGGCGCTCGGCCGTACCTCGCGGTACCCCGCTGTAAAGGGGCGTCACGGCCACGAGCCCGGGCCGTCCCGCGGCCTGCTCGAGCCGGGCTGCGCCGCTGTCGCGGGCACCGTTGAGGGCGGAGACCGGGAGGGCACCGACGGCCGCCGAACCGCCGGCGATGACCGTCGGGGCGAGGCCGTCGGCGCCGACCCGGATCACGGCGGTGACCAGGCCCTGGGCCTGCAGGGTTGCCGTTCGCTGGTCGAGCCCGCCCGCCGGGGAGGCGGCCGCTGTCTCCAGATTGGAGAGCACAGATTGCAGGTTGCCCTCCAGCCGGGTGGCGACGAGCTCCGCCAGGGCGGCGGTGGCGTTGCCCCGCTCCTGCCGGTCCCGGCCCACCATGGCGCTGTGCAGGGCCAGTGAAATGACGACGACCGCCACAGCGGCCGTGGTCGACAGGGACAGCGCGGTATCGAACCGGCGTGGAGACACGGGACTCCCGGAGATGGACGGCGCACGGCGACGGATCACCGTGCTGCGCCGATTGTCGGGCGGCGGGGGACGAGGGGCAATGGCCCGACCGGACGGTTGGCGCCTGGTCCGGCATGGTCCCCAAATGGCTCGACCGGGCCATTCCCCCGGCTGCCCGACCGCCCGTACTCTCGAAACCGGACGAGAGAGGATTCGAGATCAGTGGAGACGACCTCCGGGCGGTGTCGGGTCGCGGCAGGCTTCGAGGATCTTCTCCACGCCGCGCCCGAGGCGCTCCTCGTGGTGGGAGCCGACGGCGTCGTGCTGGAGGCCAACCGACGGGCGGAACAGGTGTTTCGGGCGGAGGCCCGATCGCTGGCCGGCCGCTGCGCCGGCGACCTGCTCCCGACCTACCCGACGCTGCCTCCCGGCATGATCGATGCCGGGGGCGAGATGGTCGCCCGGCGTGCCGACGGCAGCGAGTTCCCGGCCGAGATCAGCGTGAACCCGCTACTGGCCGACGGGCGGGAGTTGCTGGTGACGGTGCGGGACGTCACCGCCCGGAAGCGCACCGAGGAGGCGCTGCTCCGTCACGCCCTCCACGATTCGCTCACCGGGCTCCCCAACCGGGTGCTGCTCCTCGACCGGCTGGCCATGTCGCTGGCCCGGGCCAAACGCCGGCGGGCCCGGGTCGGGGTCCTCTTCCTCGATCTCGACCGGTTCAAGCTGTTCAACGACAGCCGGGGTCACGCCGCGGGCGACATCCTGCTGCGGGGGGTGGCCGAGCGGCTCCAGATGGCGATCCGTCCCGGCGACACGGTGGCCCGCTTCGGCGGTGACGAGTTCGTCGTCGTCTGCGACGAGCTGGCCGACGAGACGGAGGCCCTCCGGGTCGGGGAACGGGTGCTGCGGTCGGTGCGGGAGCCCTTCGCCGTCGGGCCGGAGGAGGTCTTCCTCTCGGCCAGCCTCGGGATCGCCCTGGCCGAGGCCGACAGCGACGCCGACGCGCTGCTGGGGGACGCCGATGCCGCCATGTACCGGGCCAAGCTCCGCGGACGGTCGCGCTGTGAGGTGTTCGACCACACGATGCGCCAGGAGGCGGCGTCCCGGGTCGCCACGCAGGGCGCCCTCCACCGGGCCCTGGAACGCGACGAACTGCGCATCGTCTACCAACCGGTGGTCTCGCTGGCGTCGGGCTCGGTGGTGGCGGCCGAAGCACTGGTGCGCTGGCTCCACCCGGAGCGGGGCTTCGTGCCGCCGGCCGACTTCGTGCCGCTGGCCGAGGAGAGCGGCCTGATCGTGCCCATCGGCAGCTGGGTGCTGGAGACCGCCGTCCGGCACTGGGCCGGTTGGCGGAGCCGCCATCCCGAGCGTCTCCCGCCCGTCCTCCACGTCAACCTCTCGCCCCGGCAGCTCCACCAACAGGAGTTCCTCGGCTTCGTCCATCACGTCCTCACCCGCTACCGGATGGAGCCGGGTCAGGTCTGCGTGGAGTTGACCGAGACCGTCCTCATGGAGGACCTCGAACGGCGCCGGAGCCCGCTCAGCGAGCTGCGCGACCTCGGGGTCCGCATCGCCCTGGACGACTTCGGGACGGGCTACTCGTCGCTCACCTACCTCAAACGGTTCCCGGTCGACTGCATCAAGATCGACCAGTCGTTCGTGGCCGGAGTCGCCGGCGACACCTTCGACGCCGCCATCGTCCAGAGCGTGGTCGACCTCGCCCACGCCGTCGGCCTGTCGGTGGTGGCCGAAGGGGTCGAGACGCCGGAGCAGCTGGCCAAGCTGCGCCAACTGGGCTGCGACCAGGCCCAGGGCTACCTGTTCTCCCGGCCCCGGCCGGCCCAGGACCTCGATGCGGTCCTGGGCACCGTGTATCCGCTGTCCAGTCCGATCAGGCCGGCATCGATACCGGGCGACGGGCCTTGATGATCCGCTCGGCGGCCCGTTCGCCGGAGCAGAGGCTGGCGTTGGTGGTCGACGCCGACAGGTAGTCGCCGCAGAGCTGCACCCGGGCTGACGGGTCGGTGGCGGCGGTGAAGCGAGCCAGGTCGCGGTAGGTGCCGGGCCGGCTCATGACCACCGCCGGACGCCAGCGCGTCACGTGGGTGAACTCCACGCTCTCGGCCACCCCGGGCAGGATCCGGTCGATGGCCGGGACGGCCTCTTCGACAATGGCGGCGTCGTCGCGCTCCCACCGCTGGTCGGCCCAGGCGGTGTGCCAGTAGCTGGTGAGGAGGCCCTTGCCGGCCGGAGCCCGCCCCGGCGCCCGGTTGTGGTCGAGGACGACGACGCACAGGTCGGGATGCTCCCGGCTCGGCACCTGGACCATCATGGCCGGCTCGTCGGGCGGCGCCGACAGCCCGAGGTGCACGTCGACGCAGGTCGAGTACTCGATGGCCTCCACCACTTCCCGGCGGACGGGGTCGAGCTGCGGGTAGACGGCCAGCATCTGATGGCCGGAGAGGGCGATCACGCAGACGTCGGCCTCCTCGACGCGCTCCGCTTCGCCGGCCCGGTCCCAGGTGACGGTCACGCCGCCGGACCGTTCCTCGACCGAGGTGCAGCGGGCGGCGAGCTCGACGGGGACATGGCGGGCCAGGCCCTCGGGCAGGAACCCGACGCCAGTGGGGGAGTTGAAGAAGGCTCCGCCCAGGATGTTGCGGACGGCGAAGAGGAAGTCGACGGCCGACAGGCGGTCGGGTGAGGCCACGAACAGCGCACCGAGGGCGGGGTCGATGACGAAGTCGAGGATTTCGGGGGAGAGACGACGGTCGGCGTACTGCCGGGCGGTCTCGACGTCGAGGTCGGCGGCCCGGCCGAGGTCGTACCAGTCGAGTCGGTCACCGGCCCGGACGAGGTCGGCCAGCAGCTTGGCCAGCGGCAGCTTCTCCCGCACGGACAGCAGCCGCGTGGTCACCCCGTCTTTGGCCGCGCTCCCGCCGTGGATGCGGTGGACCGTGCCGTCCCGCACGATGCCGACCAGGTCGGAGGTCGGCAGCACCTCACCGGACAGGCCGGCATCGGCGATGAGCTTGACCATCTGCCGGTAGGTCGTCGGCAGGATGGCGGCCGCGGTGTCGATGCGGAACCCCTCACGCTCGATCGTCGCCATCCGCCCACCGACGTGGTCCCCGGCCTCCAGCACCGTGACCGCCAACCCCGCCTGCTTGAGCCGGAAGGCGGCGGTCAGACCGGCGATCCCCGCTCCCACGACGACTGCCCGCTCGTTGCTCACTGGAGGGCCATCCCTCCGTCCACCACCCAGTTCTGGCCGACCACGAAGTCGCTCTCCGGGGAACAGAGGAAGAGGAGCGCCGGCACGACGTGCTCGGGCTGCATCTTCTCCTTCAGGCACTGCATCTCCATGAACATGTCGCCCATGATCGGGTCGGGCAGGATGTTCTTCGTCGCTTCGGTGAAGGTCATCCCCGGGGTGAGGGCGGTGACGCGCACGCCGTAGTCGCCGAGCTCCTTGGCCAGCGCCTTGGTCATGGCCACCACCGCCCCCTTGGAGGCGACGTAGTGCAGCAGAAGGGGCGGGCCGATGTAGGCGGTGGTCGACGAGATGTTGACGATCTTGCCGTAGCCCTTGGCCTTCATGATCGGCGACACGGCCCGGGTGGCCAGCCAGGTGCCCTTGACGTTGACGGCCATGACCCGGTCCCAGGTGGCGAGGTCGATGTCCTCGAAGGCGTCCATGACGAGGCCGTCGTAGATGGCGGCGTTGTTGACCAGGATGTCGACGGTCCCGAACCGGTCGACGGCCGCCTGGACCATGGCGGCGCAGCTGTCGGGGTCGGTGACGTCGGTCCGCACGGCCAGCGCCGCACCGCCGGCGGCGGTGATGGCCTCGGCCGTGTCCTTGGCGTTGCCTTCGTTGATCTCGGCGATGACGACCGAGGCGCCCTCGGCGGCCAGCGCCTCGGCGTAGGCCCGGCCCAGCCCCTGGCCCGCCCCGGTGACGATGGCCACCTTCCCGTCGAAGCGCCCCATCTCAGGCGACCCCGCCGCGCTCGGCGAGGAAGGCCTTGTACTTGGGGAAGGCGGGCCGCATGGCCGGCAGCAGCTTCATGATCTTCGAGATCGGCCCCGACACCTTGACCTTGCCCTTGGCCAGGGCCAGGGCCATGTTCATCTCGCCCTTCCAGAAGGCGTGGCCGTCGTCGGCCGCCATCTCCAGCGCGATCTCCGTCTCCGTGCCCGGGTCGGGGTTCATGGTCATGACGGGCGGATCGACGGTGGCGTCCATCATCATCGTGCACTCCGGGTCGGAGTACCTGATGAGGAAGGACGTGTCGGCGGCCACGAACTTGGGCCCGATCTCCGGGTCTTTGCAAAGCTGGTCGAGGAACAGGCCGATGGTGTCGTAGACCTGCTGGGCGGTGGCGAAGGTCGCCATGCGCCCTCCTTTCTGGTGTCGGGCTAGAGGTGACGGGTCGAGATCGTGTGGGGCTCGGTGTAGGCGGCCAGCCCGGGGAGCGCCAGCTCCCGGCCGACACCGCTCTGCTTCACGCCCCCGAAGGGGCCGTTGAGGTCGAGGGCGAACAGCCCGTGGTTGTTGACGAAGGTGGTGCCGGCCTCGATGCGCCGGGCCAGGCCGACGGCCCGTTCCTCGTCGGCGGTCCAGATCGACGACGTGAGGCCGAACTCCGAGGCGTTGACCCGGTCGATGGCCTCGTCGAGGGAGTCGTAGCCGAGGACGGGCAGGGCGGGGCCGAACTGCTCCTCGGCCACCAGGCGGGCGGAGTCGTCCAGGCCGGTGACGACGGCCGGGCGGAGGAAGTATCCCTGCTCCGGGTCGGCGGCGAGCTCCCCGCAACGACGGACCTGGCCGCCCCGCTGTTCGGCGTCGGCCACCAGCTCGGCCACGAAGTCCCGCTGGGCGGCGTTGTTGAGCGGGCCCATGGAGACCCCGGGCTGGAGGCCGTTGCCGACGACGTACTGGTCCAGGATGGCGGCCAGGCCCTCGGCCAGCTCGTCCGCCTTGGTTCGTGGGGCGTAGACCCGCTTGATCCCGAAGCAGAGCTGGCCGGTGGTGGTGAAGGCGCCGGCCACGAGATTGCCGCACAGCCCTTCGGTGATCTCGCAGTCGTCGAGGACGAGGGCCGCGTCGTTGCCCCCGAGCTCCAGCGTGAGGTTCTTCACCGTCTGGCCGGCGGTGGCGGCGGCCGACCGGCCGGTCTCGGTCGAGCCCGTCAGCGACACCTTGCGGACGAGCGGGTGTTCGAGCAGCCGGCGACCGACGGTCGCCCCCGGCCCGGTGACGACCGACAGGAGGCCGGTGGGGAAGAGGTCGGCGATGGCCTCCACCGCCCGGGTCACGGTGAGCGGGGTGTTGCTGGCCGGCTTCACGACCAGGGCGTTGCCGGCCAGCAGGGCCGGGACGAGCTTCACGGCCGTGAGGGCGAAGGGCCAGTTCCAGGGGGTGATGGCCCCGACGACTCCGACCGGCTCCAGGAACACCCGGACCTGGCCCATCCCGTCGTCGACCACCAGTTCGCCCTCGTCGAGGCGGGTGGCCATCTCGGCGTAATACGTCGACAGCGCCTCGAAGAAGCCGACCTCGAAGGCCGCCTCCCAGGCCACCTTGCCCTGCTCCCGGATCAGCAGCTCGTCGAGGCCGGCCACGGCGGCGAGGCGGTCGGCCGCCCCGGCCAGCACCGCGGCCCGCTCGAGGGCCGGCCGGGCCGCCCATTCCCGCTGGGCCTTGCCGGCCGCCTCGACGGCGGCGTCGACGTCGCCCCCGCCCATGAGCGGGTACGTCCCCACGACCTCGGAGGTGTCGGCCGGGTTGCGGACTTCGCCCCAGCCGTTGTTCTCGAGCCCCATGACCGCCTTGTTACACTGAACGTTCATTCAATGTCAACGCCATGCGGCGCTTGACCTTTCGCCCGCCAACCTGCTTGAATGATGATTCAGTCACTCTACTTCATCCGTCGATTGCGAGGCTCCCCATGAAGTTCGGCCTGTTCTTCGAGCTGTCGGTGCCCCGGCCGCTCACCCCGGCGGCCGATCGACGCATGTACGAGCTGGCCCTGGAGCAGGTGAAGCTGGCCGACGAGCTCGGCTTCGACCAGATGTGGACGGTCGAGCATCACTTCCTGGAGGAGTACTCGCACTCGTCGGCTCCCGAGCTGTGGCTCACCGCCGTGGCCTGCCACACGAAGAACATCCGGATCGGCCACGGTATCTGCACGCTGCTGCCGGCCTACAACCACCCGATCCGGTCCGCCGAGCGGGCCGCCTGGCTCGACATCATCTCCAACGGCCGCCTGGAGTTCGGGACCGGCCGGTCCACCACCTGGACGGAGCTCGGCGGCTTCGGCATCGACCCCGACCAGACCAAGGCGATGTGGGACGACTCACTCCGGGCCATCCCCAAGATGTGGATGCAGGACGAGTTCTCCTGGAACTCCGAGTTCTTCTCCTGCCCGCCCCGGGCCATCGTGCCCAAGCCGATGCAGCAGCCCCACCCGCCGCTGTGGGTGGCGGTGTCGTCGCCGGAGACGGCCATCCAGGCCGCCGAGCGGGGCATCGGCATGCTGGGCGTGTCGATCGGCACGCCGGCCGAGCAGGAGGCCCGGGTCCGGGAGTACCGGCGGATCATCCAGAACTGCGACCCGGTCGGCGCCTTCGTCAACGAGCAGGCCAACAACCTCAACTGGCTCTACGTCGACGAGGACCGGGAGCGGGGCCACCGGATGGGGGAGCGGCTCATCGCCAGCTTCAACGAGCTGGCCACCAAGACGGTGGGGATCAACCAGGTCTACCCGGGGTCGGCCTACAACACCCCGGGGCTGCTCTTCGCCCTGCGTCGCGACTCCATGGCCGGGGCCAAGGCCCTCATCAAGGACGGGTTCTGCATCGGCACGCCCGACGACGTCATCGCCTCGCTGCGGCGGTGGGAGTCGATCGGCTGCGACGGGATCATGTTCCTGGTCAACTCCAAGCAGGTGATCCCCCAGGACCAGGTGCTCAATTCCTTGCGCCTGTTCGCCAAGGAGGTCATGCCGAAGTTCAAGGACCCGGCGCCGGTCGACCTCACCCGGCCGGGGATCGTGACGACCAGGAACATGAACGGCACGAGCACGAAGGTGGCGGCCGATGCCTGATTACGGACTGGTGGCCGCCGAGGAGCTCGGCCCGACGACACCCCAGCTGGCACCGCTCTACCCGGCCCTGCCGTGGTCGATGCCCGGGGCCCGCATCCTCAAGCTGGCCTACGAGGTCGGCACGGACTTCGTCCGCCACACGCTGCCCGCCGGCCTGGCCCGCTCGACGCCCCCCTACGGGACGCTGGTGGTCTACGACGTCCCCGAGAGCCCGTTCGGCCCCTACCGGATGGCGGCCCAGACCCTGGCCTGTCGCTACCGCAACTTCGCCCGCGTCTACGTCCTGCAGGCGGTGGTCGACAACCCGGTGGCCCTGGCCGCCCTGCGGGAGGTGTGGAGCTATCCCGCCGCCCCGGGCACGATCGAGCTGACCGACACCGACGGCGAAGTCCGGGGTCTGGTGGCCGCACCCGACGGCGGGGCGCTGGCCCGCTTCACGCTCACCGACGGGGAGGGCGCCGAAGCCGAGCGGGTGGTCGTCGACGGCGAGCTCACCGCCCGGGTCCCACCCCGGTTCTCCACCGCCGCCGACGAGCCCGTCCGCCTGATCCAGGTCAACCGGGCTTTCGCCCTGCGCGACCCCACCCGGGCGAAGTTCTCGATCGAGTTCACCTCGGCCGGCGATCGCTACCCCTGGGGCGCGGTTCCCGTCACCCACCTGATCATCGCCGTCGACACCCGCGCCGACCTCGAGTACGCCCCCACCGACCACGTCCTCGACTACTTCCCGCCCAGCTGACCAGCACCGCATGACCCGACCGACGTTCGGGGTGTTCTATGCCGGGGCCGGGGCCTGGGTCACGGCTGAGGGGGCCACGACGCTGGCCCGGGAGGCGGAGGCGCACGGGTTTTCGGCGCTGTGGGCCATCGACCATGCGGTGCTGCCGACTGGCTTCGCCCCCCGGTACCAGGAGGCGGGCGGGGCGTGGGCGGTGCCCGACGACTATCCGATCGCCGACCCGCTCACCTGGCTGGCCTTCGTTGCCGCCGTCTCGCCGACGATCCGGCTCGGCACGGCGGTCATGGCAGCGCCCACCCGGAGCCCCGTGGTGCTGGCCAAGCAGGCCGCCACGCTCGACGTGCTGGCCGGCGGCCGGCTGACGCTCGGCCTCGGCGGGGGCTGGCTCCCCGAGGAGTTCGAGGCGGTCGGCGTACCGATCGGCGAGCGGATGGCCCGCCTCGAGGAGGCCGTCGACGTGCTCCGCACGCTGTGGCGCGAGCCGGTGGCGTCATACGCCGGCCGCTTCACCCGCTTCACCGACGTGGTCTCGAGTCCCAAGCCGCCCGGGGGCACGATCCCCATCGTGCTCGGCGGCCGCACCCCGGCCGGGGCCCGGCGGGCCGGCCGCCTGGCCGACGGCTTCTTCCCGACCGGCCGTGACCCGGAGGCGCTCGGCGAACTGTTCGACATCGCCCGCAAGGCCGCCGCCGACGCCGGCCGCGACCCCGACGCCCTGGAGCTGATCGCGGGCGGCGCCCGCGACGCCAAGGGCGCCGAAGCCCTCATGAACCTCGGCGTGACCCACATCGTCACCTCGACCCGGGCCACCACCCCTGCCGAGCTCCCCGCCGCCCTCGAGACCTACCACCAGAAAGTCATCGCCCCCCTCGGCTAAAGCCATATCGCCGATTACCGGGCGCGCCCTGCCGCTGGTTGCGTGCGCTGGGCGTCCCTGGCGGCGCCGAAGCGATCGAGGTGGGCTCCTTCGGACGTGACGGTGACTGCGTGGCCGCCGGGGATCGACGGTTCCGACTGCTGCGGGGGGGTCAGACGGGGGCGGGTTCGCGTTTGCGGCCGCCTCTCGACACGGAGGTGGGCGGCGGGGCGGGGGAGCGGCCGGCGTTCTTCGTCTCCGCGGCGAGGGAGATGAAGTGGATCATCAGGCAGGCCAGGGCGCAGGTCACGAGGCCGGCCGACCAGACCACCGCCGCGGGGAGGCGGGTGTTGAGGGCCGACCAGGTCGGCCAGCTGGCCGCGGCGTTGGCCATTCCGTCGGCCGCGGGGATCAGGGGGATCACGGCCAGGATCCGCCAGCCCGACAGGTAGGGCCGGAGCAGGAAGATGAGGAGGCCGGCCAGGATCGGCATGGCGGCGTTGACCGCCGGCCACCACAGCGGGAGGCGGAAGAAGTTGAGCGGCTGGTGCCCGTAGTAGGTGTAGAGGTTCATGTAGAGGCCGGGGGTCTCGACGGCCACGTCGGCCAGGAAGAAGATCGCGTAGAGCTTCCAGATGTCGTGGCCCCGGGCGCCCCGCTCGAGCCGGCGGTGGGCGATCAGGGTCTGTCCGCCGACGTACCAGATGTAGACGATGATGAACCACGGGATCGGCCGGCCCCACGTCTCGAACAGGCGCCACTGGCCCGCCCGCGGGAACCACACGCCGCCGAGCTGGTCGACCACCGGCTCCATGAACATGGACAGGGCACCGCCGACCATGCACAGGGCGGCGATCGGGCTGCGCTCCTTCCGCCAGAAGCGCCAGGCGAAGATGGCCAGCACCAGGCAGGGCACCACCTGGGCGATCGTGAAGATCCCCTGGAGGGTCGAGTTCATGTGCATGCCCTGCGGCGGCTGCGGGAAATGCGACAGCATCCGGATCCCCCTCGACGAGCTACACTGAACGAACATTCAGTCTGTCGGGCAGTCTATTGTTGACCGGACAGGCGTTCAAGGTCCGCGGAGGTCACCAGCCATGAGCCAGTTCGAGACCCTGCTGTGGGACGAGCCCGAGCCCGGCGTCGTGCTCATCACGCTCAACCGGCCGCCGATGAACCCCGTCACCATCGCCATGCTCGACGAGATCCGGGCGGCCATGGCCGAGGTGGCCGCCGACCCCAAGATCCGGGCCGTCATCTTCACCGGCACCGGCGACAAGGCCTTTTCGGCCGGCGCCGACATGGCCCAGTTCGAGGAGGAGTTCGCCAAGGCCGCCGAGCTCCCGCCGATGTTCTTCCGCTTCGCCACCAAGGCCGACCTGCTGTCGCTCGAGACCCTGCCCAAGCCGGTCATCTCGGCCATCAACGGGACGGCGGTGGGGGAGGGCCTCGAGATCTGCATGGCGTCGGACTTCCGGATCATGGCCCGCTCGGCCCGCATCGGCTTCCCCGAGGCCAACATCGGGCTCATTCCCGCGTCGGGGGGCTGCTCCCGCATCGTGAAGCTGGTGGGCCTGGCCCGGGCCAAGGAGATGGTCATGCTCGGCGACCTGATGACGGCCGAGGAGGCCGAGCGCTACGGGATGGTGTGGAAGGTCGTCGACGACGACCAGCTGATCCCCGAAGCCGTCGCCCTGGCCCAGAAGCTGGCCCGGAAGGCCCCCCTGGCCCTGGGCATGGCCAAGGCCGTACTCCGGGCCTGCGTCGACACCGACATGACCTCCGGCCACACCCTGGAGATGATCGCCCAGAACGTCCTCATGGACTCGAAGGACCACAACGAAGGGGTCCGCGCCTTCCTCGATCGCCGCAAGCCCACCTTCACCGGGATGTAGCGACAGCCTTCAGAACGGTTTCGGGGCTGCGACCCATGGTTGGGTGATGGCGTACCAGGCGATCTGGACGAGGAGGGAGACGTAGAAGGCGGCCCAGATGGCGGCGGCCCCGATCAGCAGGCCCTTGGCCCGGTCCTCCAGCGTCAGCGGCGCCGGGGCGGCCATCGTGCCCGGGCCGACCCCGGCGGTGGCGGCCGGGACCCGGGCCGGGGATGCCCAGCGCACGGCGAGGCGGGCGCCCATGTAGCAGGTGACGGTCAACAGGCCGGAGTACCAGATGTTCGACCAGGGGACGCCGCCCAGGAGGTAGCCGGGCTTCTGGTAGTAGTGCCAGAGCTTGAGCCAGCGGACCATCGGGATCTCGAACACCGGCAGTGCCGCGGCGCCGAGCAGAAAGACCACCAGGTAGCCCCGGGAACCGAAGCGGCGGTCGACCTTCTCCCGGAAGTGGACCAGCAGCAGGACGGGCGCCCCGAAGTAGAAGGCGTAGTTGAGCGCCATGGCCAGGGGCTCGCCCACCCCCTGCATGCGCCAGACGTTGATGAACTTGCTGTCGAACTCCACCCGGAACAGCCAGTTGGAGTTGAAGATCCAGTCGAAGCCGAACAGGAGCGTCGAGCCAAGGTAGACGCCGGCGTAGACCGGGTGGCCGGTCCGGCGGACCCACACCAGCCCGGCCAGGAACAGCGTGAGGCAGAGGAGCTCGAACAGCCGGACCGTGAGCGTGCTGGCCATCCCCGCACTCTAAGCGAATGAGCAGTCAGTCGACAACGGGTTATACTCCGCTGGCGCGGACTCGGGAGGTCGACGTGAGCTACGACGTGGCGGTGATCGGCGGCGGGCACAACGGCCTCGTCTGTGCCACCTTCCTGGCCCGGGCCGGCAAGCGGGTCGTCGTGCTGGAGGCCCGCGACATCGTCGGCGGGTTCTGCACCACCGAGGAGACGGTGCCGGAGGCGCCGGGGTTCAAGATGAACCCGACGTCGATGGACCACGTCGTGACCAACATTCCCCGCTCGGTGGTCGACGACCTCGACCTCGTCCGCTTCGGGTTGCGGTGGATCACCCCCGACCCGTTCTACAGCTACCTCCCGCCCGACGGTCCGCCGATCTGCTTCTGGCGCGACTACCACCGCACCGTGGAGGAGATCCGCCGCCTGTCCCGGCGCGACGCCCTGCGCTACGACCGCTTCGTCGTGGCCATGCGCGACTTCTGGTACACCGCCGCGCCCTACCTCCAGGGCCCCCCGAAGCGGGTGGCGCCGGGGACGATCCTCGAATCGCTCAAGCGCCTGGCCAAGACACGGAAATCCCTCGGCACCGCCCT
>DASYFF010000320.1:0-7167 GCA_036498605.1 Acidimicrobiia bacterium
GTGACCCGGGAGGTCTGGCCGCCGATCCAGCTCAGGGTCGTGAACGCCTCGAGGTAGGCCCGGTCGGCCGGTACCGGGTAGTCCGACCGGCCGGCGAAGGGGAACGGCGACTCCGACCGGACGGGCATCGTCACGTGGTCACTGACCCAGAGCGAGTGGACACCGGCGTCCTCGGCGTGGAGGGCCACGGACCGGACGGCGTCGCCGCTCACCACCCGGCCGACCGTGGGCAGCATGATGCCGATCCGCAGGCCCTCGGCCATGGCCGGCGAATGTACCGGAGGTCAGCGGCAGGCGTCGGCGGCCCGCCCGATGACCGAGGGGTCGATCTCGTCGGAGGGGCGGTACCGGCTGGTGATCCAGTCCACGAAGCAGTCGGCCTGGGCCGGGGTGAAGCCGGCCCGGATGGCGGCCGACCGCAGCTCGGCGGAGTCGGACGGGCTCCAGCTCTGGGCGGTGCGCCTCGACGCCGGCGGGGATCCGCCGCCCCGTCCGGCGAACACCACGACGCCCGACCCGGCGAGGCCGCCGACGAGCACGAGCACGATCGCCAGCCGGACGCCCGTCCTCCGGAACAACGAGGGGCGGACCGGGGCGTCGTCCCAGACGGCCTCGTCGTCCCAGAAGGCCTCGTCGTCGGGGCCGGGGCCGACGAAGCCGTGCTCGACGTCGTAGCGGTGGCGGGCCTCGGGGTTCTTCAGGGTGTTCCAGGCCTCGTTGAGGGTCTTCATCGCCGCCTCGGCCCGCTGCCGCTCCTCCTCGGGTGCCCCGGCGTAGCGGTCGGGGTGGAGCAGCTGGGCCCGGGTGAGGTAAGCCCGCCGGATCACCTCGGCGTCGGCGTCGACCCCCACCCTCAGGACGTCGTAGTACGAGCTCATCTCCGGTGTCCCAGGCTAGGGGTAGGGCCAGCCCCACCCCGAAGACGCCGGGTACCGGGATGTTGCCCCGAACCCGATTTCCGTATCGTGATGGACGTGCCTCCTGCGACTCCGCAATCGCAGGTTTCGCTCACCGCCTCGGCGCCGAGTTCGTAGACCGTCCCCAGCCGGTCACCCGAGCCCGCCGGAGGCGGTGAGTCGCGTTCGGGCCCGTTCCCTTCCGGAAACGGGCCCGAACGGGTCAGGACTCGCAGTTGGCGAGCTCGTCGCCACCCTGGAAGACGCAGTCGTCGAAGTCGTCCCCACCGTCCATCTTGACGTGTCCCCGGCCGTCGTGGATGAGGACGTCGTCGCCGGGTCCGCCGACGAGATAGGACGGGGCGAGGGTGTTCCCGACCTCGAGCGTGTCGTTGCCCTCGTCGCCGACCATCGTGACGCGGTGGACGGTCCCGGCCGTGCTGAGGTTGTCGTCGCCGGTGTCGCCCCGGACGACCGAATCGCCGCCGGGGCCGACCGTGATGGAGTCGTTGCCGGGGCCGCCGCAGATCATGTCGTCGCCGCCCCGGCCGTCGATGGTGTCGTCCCCGTCGCTGCCGACGATGACGTCGCCGCCCCGGGTGCCGTCGATGACGGCGGGCCCGGGCTGGCCGGACGCGTCGAGCCAGGTGTGGCTGGCCGGCTGCCCGTTGCACAGCCCCCCGATGGCCTGGGCCCCACCGGGGCAGAGCATCGCCGCCCCGGCCAGGAACCCGACGGTGGTCGTGACGAGCGCCAACCGGCCGGCCTGTCCCGTGAGTCGCCTCATCTGTGTACCTCCCATGCGTGTGCAGCACCGACCCCGGCGGCCGTCGGCCGCCGGGGTGCCCGGTCCCGGCTCTGACGCGACTGTCGGACGGGCGCCAACGGCCCGTTCCCCCCAGCGGCTCCCCAGCACAATGAACCGGACATCTCATCACCTGAAATAACCTCAGGTGATCCAAAGGAATGTCCAAATAAACCTAAGAGAACCCCAGCGATTCCTGACGAGCTTGCACCTGGTAGCTCATGTCCCAGCCCTACTCCGCGGCGATTCTGCTCCGGCGATTTGACGTCGTCAAGGCTCGGTCAGCCCGTCCTCATAAACCTAAAATCTGCACCGGCAATTCACCGCATTCTCACGAGTAGAAGGTCAGGTTCGGGCGTCCGTTCACCGTGTGTTTACCGTATGTTCACTATCGGGTAGGATGGGTGCTCAGGTCAGCGACGACCGACAACGGAGGCAGTCAGGTGAACATCGCGGGAGCGCTGGAAGTGGTTTCGATCGGGGTGATCCTGCTGGCGTTGATGGCGCGGGCCGGTCGAAGCTCTCAGCCCCGCTAGCGCGACCGGGCGGACCGGACCGCCCCGATCGGCCCCCACCTTTTGTTGCGGTTAGGCTCCAGATAGGAGCTGGATGCAATAAGGGTGGAGGGCCATGCACATTCCGGACGGCTATCTCAGCCCGTCCACCTGCGCCGTCTTCTACGGGGCGTCGGTTCCGGTGTGGGTGACGGCCGGGCGCCGGGTGAAGAAGGTGGTGAAGAGCCGCTACGTGCCCTTGGTGGCCATCGGGGCGGCCTACAGCTTCCTGGTCATGATGTTCAACGTCCCGATCCCGGACGGGACGACCGCCCACGCCGTCGGCGGCGTGCTGATCGCGGTGCTGCTCGGGCCGTGGGCGGCGGTGATCGCGGTCAGCATCGCCCTGCTGATCCAGGCCCTGTTCTTCGGCGACGGCGGAGTCCTGGCCTACGGGGCCAACGCCTTCAACATGGCCTTCGTCATGCCCATGGTCGGCTACGGCGTGTACCGGGCCATGGTCCACCGCAGCTTCCCGCTCACCAGCCCCCGCCGGCCGTTGGGGGCCGCCGTCGGGGCCTACGTGGGGCTCAATGCCGCCGCCCTGTGCACCGCCGTCGAGTTCGGCCTCCAACCCGAGCTGTTCAAGTCGGCCAACGGCGCGCCGCTGTACGCCCCGTTCCACCTGTCGCAGACGATCCCGGCCATGGCGCTGGCCCATCTGCTCGTCGCCGGGATGGTCGAGGCGGTGCTCACCGCCGGCGTTGTCAGGTACCTGCAGAAGGCCAACCTGCCCGTCCTCCAGATCAACCGGGGGATGGCTCCCGACGCCGTCACCGACGAGCCCCCGAAGCGGCTCGGCTGGCGGTGGGGCCTGATCGGGCTGGGGGTGATGGCGGTGCTGACACCCCTGGGTCTCGTCGCCCCCGGCGGGGCCTTCGGCGAGGACGCTCCCGACGCCCTCGACCTGCAGAAGTACCACCTCGACGCCGTCCCCTCCGGCCTGCGGCACTACGCCGGCTTCTGGCACAACGCCCTGTTCGACGGCTACGACTTCTCCCACGACAGGCACCCGACGGTCGGCTACCTGGTCTCCGCCGCCGTCGGCCTGGCGGTCATCAGCCTCGGGGTGTTCGTCGTGTTCAAGCTGGTCGGCGTCCTCCGGAGAGGGGCACCGGCCCCGGCCCTCGCCGCGGCGTCGAGCCCATCGGTCCTCCCGGCCCCGACGGCCCCGGCCCGCCCCCGCAACGGGCACAGCCCGGCGACGCTGACGTTCACCGCCACGGTGCGGTCCGGCCGCGGGGTCCCGGAGGGGTCGGTGACGTTCAGTCAGGGCCCGATGGTGCTCGGGACGGTTCCGCTCGATCCCACCGGCCGGGCGATCCTGACCGCTGCGCTGCGTCCCGGCCGACCGGTGGTCACCGCCGTCTACAACGGTGACGGCACCGCGGCCGTCTCGGCCGCGGCCGTCGCCGTCGACGCCGCGGCCGCCACCACGACCGAGCTGACCGTCCTCTGACCGGTCCGGGAGGTCCGTTGCCCGACGGTGCTTCGACCGCGACCGCCACGCCGGACTGGCTCCTCCGGGGCGAGGTCGGGCTGTGCCCCTGCGGCTGTATCGGCCGGCGCCGCAAGGGCAGCTTCGTCGAGAAGACCCTCAACGGCGGCGCCGGTCTCCTGCGTCAGGCGATGTTCTCGGATGACACGGCCGCCCGGCCGGGGCTGCTGCAGCGGCTGGATCCCCGGGTGAAGGTGGTCAGCCTCCTCGGTCTGCTGGTGACGGCGGCGCTGGTGCGTCACATTCCGGTGTTGGCCGCGATGTACCTGGGGACGTTGCTGCTGGCGGCGGCGTCGGGCCTGTCGCTGGCCTTCTTCGTGAAGCGGGTGTGGCTGTTCGTCCCCATCTTCACCGGGGTCATCGTCCTGCCGGCCACGTTCAGCTTCGTGACCCACGGTCACATCGTCGTGCCCCTCGGGTCGTGGTTCGGGCACCGGGTCGGCGTCACCAGCCAGGGCCTGACGACCGCCGGGCTGATCGTGATCCGGGTGGCGACGTCGATCTCGCTCGTGGTGCTGCTGACGCTGACCACACCGTGGACGAAGCTGCTGGCCGCGCTGCGATCGCTGTTCGTACCCCGGATGTTCATCCTCGTGCTGGGCATGGCCTACCGCTACCTCTTCCACCTGCTGGGGTCGGTGACCGACATGTACACCGCCCGCAAGGCCCGCATGGTCGGCGTCGAGGCCGACGTGGCCTCCGGCCGGGCCTTCGTCTCGGCCAGCGCCGGAGCGCTGTTCGGCAAGGCGCACGCCCTGTCCGAGGAGGTGCACATGGCCATGGTGGCGCGGGGCTACACCGGTGAGGCCCGGGGTCTGGCCCGCTTCCGGTTCCGGGCCCTGGATGCGGCCTGGTGTGCGGTCACCGTGGTGACCGCCGTCCTCGTGCTGGGCGGTGACCGTGCCCTCGGCCGCTGACGGGGCCGTCCTCGCCCTGGACGGCGTGTCGTACCGCTACCTCGGTTGCTTCCCCGCCCTCGACGACGTGTCCCTGACGGTGGCCCGGCAGGAGAAGGTGGCGCTGCTCGGGGCCAACGGCTGCGGCAAGTCGACGCTGCTCAAGGTGCTGGACGGGCTGGTGCTCCCCGATGCCGGCACGTACCACGCCTTCGGAGCGGCGGTGACGGAGGAGCATCTGGAGGACGAGCAGTTCAACCGGGGCTTCCGGTCCCGGATCGGGTTCGTTTTCCAGAACTCCGACGCCCAGGTGTTCTCCCCGACGGTCCGGGAGGAGATCGCCTTCGGCCCGCTCACGATGGGGATGAAGGCGGCCCAGGTGGAGGCCCGGGTGGCCGACACGCTGGCCATGCTCGACATCACCGACCTCGCCGACCGTGCGCCGTACCAGCTCTCGGGGGGCCAGAAGAAGCGGGTGGCGATCGCCTCGGTGCTGGTCATGAACCCCGAGGTTCTGCTGTTCGACGAGCCCACCGCCGCCCTCGACCCCCGCACGTCGCAGTGGCTGATGGAGCTCATCGTCGACCTCAACCGGGCGGGGAAGACGATCGTCCTCGCCACCCACGATCTCGACACGCTCGAGGTGCTGGCCGACCGTTGCGTCGTCTTCGGCGAGGACCACCGGATCGTCGCCCAAGGTCGCTCCGACGAGATCCTCGCCGACCGCGACCTCCTGCTGTCGGTGAACCTCATCCACGGCCACAGCCGGCTCCCCGGCGGCGTCTCCGGTGCCAGCGTGCGGGACGACCTGCTCGATGCCCTCGACCGGAGTCAGGGCGTGACCGACGCTCCGCCGGAGTTCGCCGAGATCACCTGGACGGTGCCCACCCTCACCGGCGACGCCGCCCGACAACGGATCGAGGCCGCGGTGCGGCCCCTGCTGGGGGTCGATTCCGTCGTCGTCAACGTCCCCGGCCGCTGGCTCTGGCTCCGCTACCGCCCCGAGAAGACCGACCTCGCCGAGGTCCGCCAGGCCCTGGCCTCGGCCGGCTACCCGGCCGAAGCCTGAGCCGCCGCCCTCGCGCACGTCCGGCTGCACGGGCTGAGGTGGCGTCGGTCCGCAAGCGCAACACGTTGCGATCGGGTGCCGTTTTCGGCCACCGTCCGCAACGTGTTGCGTTCAGCGACCCCGACCCGCTGGGCTCGGGGTCAGTGGGCGGTGGCCCGGGCGACGTCGAGCCGACCGGCGCAGGTGGGGCTGTTCGGCCCGCAGGCGACGGAGTGGTCGGCGGTCCCCAGCAGCCGGTCGACGGCTCCCTGTTGGCCGTAGCCCTCGCCGAGGAGGAGGGCCAGGGCGCCGGTCACGTGGGGGGCTGCCATGGACGTGCCGGCCAGGGCGGCGTACTGGTTCCGCGCTCCCTGCCTCCAGATGCTGGAGAGGATGTCGCGGTCCGGGGTCCCGCCACCAACGCCGCCGGGAGCCATGATGCTCCACTTGGCGTTGCCCAGGGGGCTGGAGTAGGAGGCGACCTCGTCGGACGGGCCCGTGGCTCCGACCACGACGGCGTTCATCGAGCCGTAGTCGGAGCTGCCGAGAAGCCCGAGGCCGCCGGGGTTGGTGTTCCCGGAGGCGACGACCGGGATGGCACCGTGCGCCCAGGCGTATTCGATACCGTTGGACAGTGGCGTGCCCTCGAGCGTGGTGATGAAGAAGTTGGGGTCACCGAGGCTGAGATTCACCACCCGGGCACCGTGGTCGACGACCCAGCGGATTCCGGCGTTGATGTCATCGGTCGAGCCGGACCCGGCGGCGCTGAGCACCTTGGCCACGACCAGCTGGGCGTCCGGAGCGACGCCGGCAATGCCGACCTGGTTGTCCTTGGCGGCGGCGGCGATGCCGGAGACATGGGTGCCGTGACCCTGGTCGTCCTGGCCGGAGCCGCTGCACTTGGCCGGGTCACCCTTCGAACCGACGCAACTGGTGTCGGCGACGACCTTGCCGGAGAGATCCTCGTGGTTGAGATCGACGCCGGTGTCAACGATGCCGATCCGGACGCCGGCGCCGGTCGATGACGCCCAGGCCGTCGGGGCGCCGATCTTCTGGAGCGACCACTGCTCGCTGAACCGCGCGTCGTTCGACGCCTGGGCGGGCAGGGCGAAAAAGGAAAGCAGAGCGGTCACGGTAACGACGAACGGGATACGCAGGCGCGACAAGACAGACCTCCTGTCCGGCGAATGGTGTATGGCGCGTGCCCGCCCGGAGGTTGGTGAAAGAGAGCGCGAAGCGGACAATTGGTACAACAGGTCCGGCGCTCAGATGTTCCCCGATTTCATCGATGGACACGCCGCGTGGCCGCCGCGTCCGCTCGCCGTTTCGAAGAAGCAGCGCGCCAGGTGGGGAGGGTTGCCGCGGAGCCGCCGGGTTGGTGATGCCGCCCGGCGGATCACCGTCCCGTGGTACGGGCAGCCGCCCCGCAGGAGGCGGTGAGCGACCGCCACCCATGAGCACAGGCCCCGT
>DASYFF010000321.1:0-1964 GCA_036498605.1 Acidimicrobiia bacterium
AACCGGGCGTCGCCGGCCCAGTCCTCCTCGGCCAGCCCGACCGGGATGCTGAGGGATTCGGTGGACGCATCGGCTGTCGTCGTCATGCATCTATGATGTATCTATCTTGCATCTTTTGCAACCCCTTCTTTTCTGCCAGGATCGTGTCCGGTGACCCCCTCTCCCTCCCCGTCCCCGTCCGCCACGGAGCGGGCCTACCGCCACACCCGGGACCGGGTGCTCGACGGCACCTACCCCGCCGGCTCGCTCATCACCGAGGGCGATGTGTCGGAAGCGGTGGGCGTGTCGCGCACCCCCGTCCGGGAAGCCTTCCTCCAGCTGCAGGCCGAGGGGTGGCTGCGGCTCTATCCGAAGCGGGGGGCGCTGGTCGTACCGGTGTCGGCGGCCGAGATCGACGACGTGATCGAGACCCGGGGGATGGTCGAGTGCTTCGCGGTGGAGAAGGTGATCGCCGCCGGCCGCCACCGGGAGGTCGGCGCCCGACTCCGGGAGTCGGTGGCCGCCCAGCGGCGGCTGCGGCGCTCGCCGGAGCCGTTCACCGAGGCCGACCGCGACTTCCACAGCCTGGTGGTGGCGGCCACCGGCAACCGGGTGCTCACCGACCTCTACGGCGCTCTGCGGGACCGCCAGCTCCGCATGGGCGTGAGCGCCCTTCAGGGCGACCCGGGCCGGGTCGACCGCATCCTGGAGGAGCACACGGCCCTGGCCGAGGCCCTGGCCGCCGGTGACCTCGACGCCGCCCTGGCCACGGTGGCCCACCACCTCCGGGGGACGGAGGAGGCGCTGCGCCGCTCCGGCCGTTGAGGACGGCGGCGCGTCCTGCACAGCGCGGAGCAATTCACACCACAATGGTCCAAGTGGCTTCCCGCCGAAACCGGCTCCCACGGGTCAACGACTCGGGCTGGACGCTTCCGTCGGTTACGCCGTCCCGCCGTTCGCGAACCGGGCCTCGAGGGTGTCGTCGAGCCATTCGATGACGGCGTCGGCGAAGGGGGCGTCTCTGGCGGCGTCGACACCGACATGGTCGCATGCATCGACGATGTACTCGTCCGCTTCGACATGGTCGTTGAGGTCGGCGAAGCCGCTGATGGCCCAGCCGTTGTCGTCGATGTCGCTGATGATCTGCTCAAGGGCGTACCGACACGCCTCACTGACCAGCTCGGGGTTGAAGGCGTCGCTGACGTCGCTCACAGGCCCAGGGTAGGCGCCAGCCTTCTTGCTCGGCGGCGGGCGGGAACGATGCCGGGACCGCCCTGCAAGTGATGCCGATCGGACGGCGACCGCTTTGACGTCTCGCCGACGGCTTGCAGCGCAGCTGGCCGTTCTCCCAGCCCTCCTTCTCGATTGGCGTGGCAGCGCGGCACGGCCGCCCCGCCCTTCTCGAAGGGCTGGATCCAGGCCCCGATCCTGGCCAGCGAGTCGACCGTCGATTCGGCGGCGCCCGGCCGAGGGGCCGCTACGAGCGTCGTGAGGACGGCCAGCGCCGAAGCGACGGCGTAGCCCCGCCTGCGGTGCAGCATCATGGTCGCTAGCGGGTGAGGCGGCAGTTGTTCAGGGGGAATTTGCCAGTTTTTGGGAGGCTTGCCCGTTTTGTCGGGGAACTCCTGAAGACGCTTGTCCCCAACCTCAAAGGCTCCCAGTGCGAACAACATCCGGATGGCGGCGCGCCCGCTCCGTCGCCGCAACCTTCGTCGCGCTCGCCGTCGCCCACCTGCCGGGCGTCCTCGCCGACACCAGCCCGCCGCCGGCGGCGGCCCCGACCTCGTTCACCTTCGGCGCGGCCGGGGACTTCGGCTCCACCTCGGCCATGGGCGCCACTCTCGAGGCGCTGTCCGGGGCGGGTACCGACTTCTTCCTCGGGCTCGGCGACCTGAGCTACAACCCGCCCGGGACCGAGCAGACCTGGTGCAACGCCGTCACGGCTGTGGTCGGCCCCGCCTACCCGTTCGAGATCGTGTCCGGCA
>DASYFF010000322.1:0-9124 GCA_036498605.1 Acidimicrobiia bacterium
CAGGCTGCCCTGGGTGGCGACCGTCTCGACGGGGACGGTCGTCTTCTGGCGCAGGTCGAGCTCGATCGAGTCCACGAGCATGGCCTGGAGGCGGGCCAGTTCCTCGGCGTCCCGGCGACCGTTCTGGTATCCGAGGGCCGAGCCCAGCATCCACCCGAACGAGAACGTCCCCGACAGCCCCAGAAAGACCAGCGCCAGAGTCACTCACGCCTCCTTATTAGACCGTCGTGAACATAAGCCCCACGTCAAGCATTCTCGGGGCCGTTCACCGGACCCCAAACGGCGCCAGGATCGGGGGCGGATCGACCCCCGTCTGGGCCGCGACGGCCGCAATCAGGTCGGACGGGCGGGAGACCGTGTAGGCCCGGTCGTGGACGTAGCGGCGCAGGGCGCAGTCGAGGGCGCCGTAGCCGCCGAGGCGGTCGGCGACGGCGCCGAGGGCCTGGACTCCGCCGACGTAGACCGACAGGTAGTAGGTCGAGCCGTCGGCCCGGGACCAGTAGGCCATGGACTCCCCCAGGTGGCCCTTCCCGTAGGCCGGGACGGCCCGGCGCCGGTCGTAGGCCAGGGCACCGTCGACCCGGGACTCCCCGTAGCTGGCCAGCCCCTCGTCGAGCCAGGGGTCGCGGTACTGGTCGTCGCCGGCCAGCCCGTAGAACCACTGGTGGGCGACCTCGTGCACGAGGTGGACGGTGGCCACCCCCGCCCCCAGCATGATGTGGGTCGGGAACTCGATCCCCCCGGTGAGCCCGGCCGTCATCCCGATCGTGAGGCGGTCATAGGGATAGGGACCGAAGTGGGCGGCGAGATCGTCGAGCGCCTCGGCGTTCCGGGCCGCCAGCGCCTGCGGATCCCCGGCGGCGCCGTCCGCCACCCCGACCACGACCTTCGTCCGCCCTCCTTGGGCGGTGGCCTCGCCGACCCGCATGGGAGCAACCGTGGCGGCCCAGTCCCGCACGGCGGACGCCTGGAACCGACCGGGGCTCGTCTCGCCACCGCTGGCCAGCGTCGTGTAGCCGGCGGGGGCCGTGACGGTCACGTCCCAGTCGGCGACCTCGGAGGCGGCGGCTTCGGCGTTGATGATCACCGCCGGGCTGGTCTGCCAGCCGTCGCCCCGGATCCAGGACAGGATCGGGATCACCGACCCCAGCCGCACGGCCCGGCCGGAGACGGCCACCCGGTCGTTGATCGCTCCCGGCAGGGTGAGGCGGAACTCCAGCCGGGCGTCCACCGCCTGCCCGGCGGGAAAGGTGCCGGGCAGGATCCAGATCGTGCCGGGCTTGCCGGCCACCGCCCCGCCCGCCTCGTACCGCCCGGTGACGGGCTGGCCGGCCACCTGTGAGGCGGTGACGTCGAGCCGGCCCCCGGCCCGCCCTATCCGGGGCGCGTTGGGCCACAGCCGGAACACCAGTCGGTCGGTGTCGGCATCGGGCGTGAACCGCACCGCCACGTCCCCGGTCACGACCCGGGCCGTCGGGTCGACGTTCAGATGAGCCATGTACCGCGGCCGCTCCGCCCACGGCTCCGGATACCCGCCGGGAACGTCACAGCCCGCCGGCGGAGTGCCCGGAGCGGACCCGGGCGGATCGGTCGTCGTACCCGACCCGCCGGTGGTCGAACTCGTGGACGACGCGGTGGTCGGAGGTTCGGTCACGGATGAGCTGGCGACCGGCGGATCGGCGGCCCGGTGCCGCTCGCCGGTGCACCCCGCCCCGAGCAGGAGGATCAGGGCGAGGACGGCCGGGCGCACGCCGTCACGGTAGGGCCGGTACGTTCGGGGCGTGACGCGCACTGCCACCGCCGTCTGGCGGATCAGACCGGAGGTCGTGCTGGGCTTGGCCGAGCGGCTCGGCGAGCCGGTCGACCGGTATGTCAACGGGTCGCAGACCTGGTTCACCGAGACGCTGGGCGGGGTGGCGCTGGAGTGGCGGCTCCACCCGGTGGCCGGCTATCTCCAGCCGAAGGACCTGTCCCACAACGACATCTGGGATGTGGTGGTCCAGAGCCTGATCGGCGGCGACTCCCGGCTGACACCGGAGGCGGTGTGGGACGGGCTGGAGTGCTTCGCCGCCTACGGCGACGACATCGAACCGGCCACGCTGGCCGCCGCCGCTACCCACGAGCTCGGGCTGCCCCCCGACGCCGCCGGCCTCGTCGACCACGGCGCCATCGGCGACGAGTGGGAACGCACCCGGGGCGCCGTCTCGATCGTCACCCTGCTCCTCACCCAGCTGAAGGGCTGAGCCGGGGAACTCCTCAGGCGTCGTCGCCGGGGCGGGAACGCCAGGTGGGGTCGCGGGGCCGGTCGAAGAACGTCGTGGTCTGCCGGCCGTCGATGGCCGCGAAGGCCATCTCGACCCACAGGCCGGAACCGGCCAGGGGCTCGGGGAGGTTGTCGCGGGCGAAGAAGCCGACGTCGAGGCACTCCAGGGGGTGGGGCTTGAGGGCGCCCCCCATCATCCGGCAGTGGAAGATCAGCGAGTAGAGCGGGATCGAGTGGAAGCCGAGGCGCATCCCGTCGAACACGGCCATGAGGTTGACGGGCTCGACCTCGATGCCGGTCTCCTCCTCGACCTCCTTGACCGCCACCTCGGAGGGCGAGTAGCCGATGTCGGCCCAGCCGGTGGGATAGAGCCACACGCCGGTGCCGGCCCGCTGGACGAGGAGGATCTCGCCCGCCTCGTTGCCGACCACCGCCCCGACGGCCGTCTTGGGGGTGACGTAGCCGGGCACGCCCTTGCCCACGCTGGAGAGCCACTCCTCGATCTGCACCCCGGCCTCGACCTCTTCGAGGGCGTGGTAGCGGATGTCGGCCGCCACCTTGAGGACCTCCTCGAAGCGCTCGCGCTCGTAGAGGTTCTCGGTGAAACCCAGCCCGGTGCGGGCGATGCCGGCCAGCGCCTCGGCCCACCGCAGCAGGTCGCTGGGGGAGACGAGGAACGGGTCGCCGGGCTTGCCGGCCGGGGTGGGAGACGGGTCGGCCATGAAGGTCGCCAGACTATCGGGGCGGCCCGGGCTCCCGGGGCGGCTCGGTGGCCCGGGCCCGCAGGACGGCGGCCTTGGCCACGCCCCAGGCGAAATGGACGGCGGCCAGGTCGGGGTCGAGATCCTTGAGGGTCCGGGGCACGAGTCCGAACCGGTCGTCGGGCCAGGACCGCTCCTCGAACGGGTCCCGCACCACGTCGGGGAGGCCCGCCCCGGCCAGGACAGCGGTCGGCTCGACCACGGCCGTCCGGATGATCTCCAGCGGGGTGGCCCGCTGCTCGGCCGGATCGAGGGCCAGCAGCCCGGCCAGCTCGCCCGCCACCCGCCGGGCCGCCGCCTCCCCCGCCGCCCGGGCCTGCTCCACCACCTCCCGCCGCCGGCCGTCGTCGAGCCGCCCCCAGGCGGCCAGCAGCCCGTCCGCCACCCGGGCGGCCCAGTTGGGGATGGCCACCGGCACCCCCTCCAGCAGAGCTTTCGAGGTCTCCCGCAGCCGTTGCTCGGCTTCGGTGCCGGTCACTGGCCGGACTGGGCGGCCTGGACCAGGGCGGGTGGGACGTCGACCACGTCGCAGGAGACGACGAGGCCGTTCTGGACGATCTTCACGTCGGCCTGGCAGGGGAGGATCTCGATGCCGGGGATCCGGTAGCTGACCGCGAACTGGCTGGCCGGCACGTTGAGGCCCTGCACCGAGGTCGGGGTGACGGTCACGGTGTTGCCCTTGACCGCCACCTTCCCCTTGGCCGTCACGTCGACCCCCTGGATCTTCTCGTGGACCGACACCTCGCCGGGGGTGAAGCGCAGGTCGAGCCCGGCCGCCTTGGCCAGCGACGGCCCGTCGATGGTGGCCACGATCTTTCCCTCCCCCACGTCGTCGAGGTGGACCCGGCCCTTGAACAGCTCCGAGCGGCTGAGCTTCACGTCCGAGACGTGGATCGACAGCTGGCGGATCAGCACCTGCTGGATGCGGAGGTCGTCGAGGTTGACGTCGACCCGGGGGACCGACCCCAGGAACAGGAGCCGGACGATGAAGGGGAAGGAGTGGATCGAGGCCGACGAGCCCGACCCCGGCGGGTAGTAGGCGGCGGCCCGCTCGGCCAGCTGCGACTCCGCCCAGCCCTTGGCCGCCCGGTCGGCGACGACGAAGGCCAGGAGAATGACGGTCGGGATGACGAGGAGGATCCACTTGCGCACGGCGCAAGCCTGCCCGATCGGGCGAAGGCCGACCGGTCAGCTCCTAACTCTCCAGGACGTCGCCCTCCATGCGGTTCACGGTGACGCCGACCTCGGCGAACCAGTCGACGGCGTCGTCGATGGCCTGCTGCTCGCCGGTGAGCTCCAGGATGACCCAGCCCGAGTGCGTCTCGACGTTGGCCCGCCGGATGTTGGGCACCACGCCGAAGCGGTTGGCCGCCTCGTAGATGACGGGCCGCCCGACCAGGGGCTCGGGAAACGACAGGTGGAGGCGGGATCTGCTCATCGTTCTCATTCATCTCCCCAGAGCCGCGTTGAGGTTGCCCGACCGTAGCCCCTCCAGGTCGAGCGTCGCATAGAGGTAGCCCGCCCCGGTCACCGCCGCCACCACCTCGGCCCGGCGCTCCAGCACCCGGGGCAGGTCGGCCAGGGCGACCTCGAGGCGGGCCAGGTCGCCGTAGTGGCGGACCCGCAGATCGGCGAATCCCAGGGCCCGCACGGCCGCCTCGGCCCGGCCGACCCGGTCCAGCGTCCCGATGGTCACCGGCGTGCCGTAGGGGATGCGGGAGGCCAGGCAGGCGGCGGCGGGCTTGTCCCACATCGGCAGGCCCAGCTGCCGGGCGGCGGCCCGCACGTCGGCCTTGGTGAACCCGGCGTCGGCCAGCGGCGTGCGCACCCCCCGCTCGGCGGCGGCCCGCTGCCCCGGCCGGTGGTCGGACAGGTCGTCGACGATCGTCCCCACCGCCACCGCCACCGCCACCGCCGCCCCGCCCGCGCCGGCGGCCTCGGCCGCGGCCAGGGGCCCCAGCACGTCGAACAGCTCGCTGCGGCAGTGGTAGCAGCGGTCGCCGGCATTGGCCACGTAGCCGGGGCGGGCCAGCTCGGCTGTGTCGACCGCCCGCCACCGGAAGCCGACCGCGGCGGCCAGCGCCTCCACCTCGGCGACCTCGTCGGCCGGGACGGCCGGTGACACCGCTGTCACCACCAGGGCGGACGGGCCGAGCTCCTGGTGGGCCACCACGGCCAGGAGGCAGGAGTCGACCCCGCCGGAGCAGGCCACCACCACGTGGCGCAGATCGGCCAGATCGGTGCGAAGCTGGGCCAGCTTGTCGTCCACCGTCACGGAGAGGATCCTCTCACCTGAAATCCGGCCGTTTCGCAATCGCTCTCCTCGCCGCTGTCCTCCTGGGGGGTGGCGGCCTGTCGGCCTGCGGCCGGGACCGGCCCGCCACGGTCCGGATCGGCGTCATCGCCCCGCTGACGGGGGCCCTCAGCAGCTCCGGCCTCGGCATCCGCAACAGCGTGGCGCTCGCCGTCCGCCAGGCCAACGAGCGCCACGCGGTCAAGGGCTGGAGGATCGCGGTGTCGTCGCAGGACGACCTGGCCGACCCCGACGCCGGCGCCAACGTCGCCACCACGCTGTCCGACAACCCGGCGGTCGTGGCCGTGGTGGGCACGCTCAACTCGATGGTGGCCGAGAAGGTGGCCCCCATCCTCAACAGCCGGAAGGTCGTGACGGTCTCGCCGGCCAACACCGACCCGGCCCTGACCCGGGGACCCAACCCGAACGGCGGGGCCCGCCCCTACGACTACTACTTCCGGGTCGCCCCGACCGACCTGGCCCAGGGGCCGTTCGCGGCCAACTTCGCCTACCGCAGCGTCGGGAAGCGCACCGCCGTCGTCATCCACGACAAGACGCCCTACGGGCAGGGTGTCGCCCTCGGGTTCAAGGCCCAGTTCGAGAAGCTCGGCGGCCGGGTGCCGGCCGTGGAGACCGTCGCCCCCGACGCCGAGGACTTCGCCGCCGTCCTGGCCCCCGTCCGGCGCCTCAAACCCGACCTGGTCTACTTCGGCGGCGAGTACTCCACCGCCGCCCGGCTGACGGCCCAGGCCGACACCCAGGGCGTCAAGGCGCCGCTGATGGGTGGCTACGGCATCTTCGACCCCCTCTACCTCAGCCAGGCCAAGGACGCGGCGGTGGGCGACCTCGCCACGTCGGTCAGCGCCGCCACCGACGACCTCCCCGGGGCCCGGCCGTTCCTGGCCGCCTACGACGCCGCCGGCTACAACGACCCGGCCGCCGGCTACGGCGGCTACGCCTACGATGCCGCCAACGTGATCATCGCCGCCCTGGCCAGGGTCCTCCCCGGTCGGGGCCGGATCACCGACGACGTGCGGGCCGCCCTCCGCCAGGCCGTCCAGGACGGGACCGTCGACGGCGTCACCGGGCCGCTGTCCTTCGACCGCTACGGCGACGCCACCGCCCGCAGCCTCACCGTCTACGAGGTCCAACGGGACGTTTCCGGCAAACCTGCCTGGATGCCCCGGCAGACATCACAGATCCACGCCTCCACCTGGGAATAAGCTTCTGTGATCGGTCACCGACGGAAGGAGACCCGCGATGCTCCGGCGTCGTAACACTGTCGGCCGCCTAGGGATCGCCCTCCTCCTCTCGTCCGTGGTGCTGGGCGCGTGCGGCGGAGGCGGCGGCAGCAAGAACAAGGCGTCCGAGGGCGGTTCGACCAACGGCAAGAAGACCGTCGCCCTCGGCTTCGTCGGGCCGCTGACCGGCGACAGCGCCAACCTCGGGGTCAACATCCGCGACGGCGCCAAGGTGGCCATCGATGAGTGGAACAAGAAGGGCGGCCCGATCACCTACCAGCTGAAGGAGTTCGACACCCAGGGTGACCCGGCCCAGGCCCCGACCCAGAAGGACAGGTACATCCCCGACGCCTCGGTACTCGGGATCGTGGGCCCGGCCTTCTCCGGCGAGACGAAGGCCGTCCTGCCCGACCTCGAGCAGGCCGGGCTGGTGATGATCAGCGCCTCGGCCACCAACGCCGCCCTGCCGACCGTCGTCCCCAACAGCAAGGTGTTCCACCGGATCATCGCCGACGACGACGTGCAGGCCCAGGGCGTGAGCGACTACGTGGTCAAGGTCATCAAGCCCAAGAAGGTGGCGCTGATCAACGACAACACCGAGTACGGCAAGGGGCTCTGGGAGGGCGTCGTCAAGCTGCTCACGGCGGCCAAGATCGACACGACGACCACCGACTCCGTCGACCCCAAGAGCCAGGACTTCTCGGCCGCTGTCAACAAGGTCAAGGCGGCCAAGGTCGACATGGTGTTCTACGGCGGGTACTACAGCGAGGCCGGCCGGCTGAAGAAGCAGCTGTCCGACGCCGGCGTGAAGGCCAAGTTCCTCAGCGGCGACGGCTCGCTCGACCCGGGCTTCATCACCAGCTCCGGGGCCGCCGGCGGTGAGGGCGCCCTGCTGACCTGCCCCTGCCGGCTGGCCACCCCCGACCTCCCGGGCAAGGCGGGCCAGTTCGCCACGAGCTACAAGGCGCTCAACGGCCGCGACCCCGGCACCTACTCCAGCGAGGGCTACGACGCGGCCAGCATGCTGATCGCCGGGATCGAGGCCGGGAACGACACGAGGGCCAAGCTGCTGTCCTACGTCGACACCCTCAGCAGCTTCGACGGCGTGTCGAAGAAGATCGAGTTCGCCCCCAACGGCAATATCAAGGCCGGCGACGTGTTCGTCTACGAGGTGAAGGCCGGCAAGCTGACCGAGCTGGGCCAAACCTCCGAGCTGGCCAAGTAACGCCGCTTGCATAACGACATCCAGTTCTGCCTCACCTGTCTGCGGGACCAGTTCTGGCCCCAGACGCTCGACGGTCTGACGCTCGGGGCGATCTACGCCCTCATCGCCCTCGGCTACACGCTGGTCTACGGAGTGCTGAAGCTCATCAACTTCGCCCACTCCGAGATCTTCATGATCGGGGTCTTCGCCTCGCTCTTCACCCTTCACGGGCTCGGCATGCAGCCGGCCGACCCGTCGAAGACCGGCGTGGCCCTGGTCTTCACCCTGGCGGCCATGACGCTGGTGGCCATGGCCGCCTCCGGCGGGGCAGCGGTCATCATCGAGCGGATCGCCTACCGGCCCTTGCGGCGGCGGGGCGCCCCCCGCCTGGCCGCCCTCATCACCGCCATCGGCGTGTCGCTGTTCCTCCAGGAGCTGTTCGCCGCCCGCTACGGGCGCAACCTGCTCGGCTTCCCCCGGGTCATGGAGAAGCACCACCTGGCGTCGGTCGCCGGGGCCGACATCCGCAGCGACAAGCTGCTCGTCATCTTCGGTGCCCTGATCCTGATGCTGGCCCTCGACCGGTTCGTGGCCCTGTCCCGCCTCGGCCGGGGGATCCGGGCCACCTCCCAGGATCCCGAGACGGCGGCGCTGATGGGCGTGAACATCGACCGGGTCATCATGCTCACGTTCCTGCTCGGCGGCATGCTGGCCGGCGCGGCCGGCACGCTGTACGGCGTCTTCTTCGAGTCGGCCCGCTACAACATCGGCTTCCTGCCCGGCATCAAGGCCTTCACCGCCGCCGTCCTCGGTGGCATCGGCAACATCCGGGGGGCGCTGGTGGGCGGCCTCGCCCTCGGCCTGCTCGAGAACTACGGCGCCACCGTCCTCGGCGGCCAGTGGAAGGACGTCTTCGCCTTCTCCGTCCTCGTGCTGGTCCTCATGTTCCGCCCGACCGGGCTCCTCGGCGAGTCGCTGGGCCGGGCCCGGGCGTGACCGCCCCCCCGCTCCGGGAGCGGCTCGCCGCCCTGCGGGCGCTCCGGAGCCGGATCTCGCTCGTCGAACCGGCCGCCCGGTGGTGGGCCCGGCAGTCGACGGCCGTGCGGGCGGCGGTGCTGGCCGCCGGCGCCCTCTTCGCCGTCCTCTACCCGCTGACGCTCAGCCAGGGCACGCAGAGCATCCTCTTCTTCCCGGTGGGCATCTACGTCCTCCTCGCCCTCGGGCTCAACATCGTGGTCGGGGCGGCCGGTCTCCTCGACCTCGTCTACGTCGCCTTCTACGCCGTGGGGGCCTACACCACCGCCATGCTGACCACGAAGGCGGGTTGGACGGCGTGGGAGGCGTTGCCGGTCGCCGTGCTGG
>DASYFF010000323.1:0-8750 GCA_036498605.1 Acidimicrobiia bacterium
CACCCACCTGAACCTCCAGCTGTACGAGGGCCGCAACCTCGACGTCGTCACCCAGGTGGAGACGATCGACTCCAACCGGCAGCTGCGGGAGAGCTACGGCGCCTTCACCCAGGCCATCGCCATGCTCGAGGCCGTCGACCATGTGGCCCAGGAGGCCGAGGCCAACATCGCCCTCTACCGCATGCTGGCCGCTGCCCTGCGGACGCTGGCCGAGGACCCGGTCCCGGCCGTCAGCGCCGCCTTCTTCTGGAAGCTGCTGGCGCTGGAGGGGGTATCGCCCGTCCTCGACGCCTGCGTCCGTTGCGACGAGACGGTTGTCGACGTGGCGGCCACCTTCGACGTGGCCGAGGGCGGCGTGCTGTGCCGGGCCTGCGCCGGGCCCGGGGCGCCGGTGGTGCCGGCCGCCGGGCTGGCCCTCGTCGGCCGGATCCTGGGCGGGGGCTTGAGGGGAGTGCTGGCCGAGGCGCCCGGGCCGGCGCTGAACGAGGCCGAGTCGCTGGCGCTGCGCTCCCTGGAGCACCACCTGGAACGGCGCCTGCGGAGCACGCCGATGCTTCTCGCTAGCATTCCGGGGTATGCCCCCCGCTCCTAATCTGATGGACACCATCGTCAACCTGGCCAAACGGCGCGGGTTCGTCTTCCCCTCGAGCGAGATCTACGGGGGCTTCCGCTCCACGTGGGACTACGGGCCCCTCGGCGTGCTCCTCAAGCGGAACGTCAAAGAGGCGTGGTGGCGGTCCATGGTCCAGAGCCGCGACGATATCGTCGGCCTCGACGCCGCCATTCTCATGGCCCCCCGGGTGTGGGAGGCGTCGGGCCACGTGGCCACGTTCTCCGACCCGCTCGTCGACTGCCGCAACTGCAAGGAGCGCTTCCGGGCCGACCAGCTGCCCGACTCCGGCGCCTGCCCCAACTGCGGCGCCAAGGAGAGCTTCACCGAGGCCCGCAACTTCAATCTCATGTTCAAGACCTACGTGGGCCCGGTGGAGGACGACGCCTCGATCGCCTATCTCCGGCCCGAGACGGCCCAGGGCATCTTCGTGAACTTCGCCTCGGCGCAGACCACGTCGCGCAAGAAGCCGCCGTTCGGCATCGCCCAGATCGGCAAGGCCTTCCGCAACGAGATCACCCCGGGCAATTTCACCTTCCGGACGCGGGAGTTCGAGCAGATGGAGCTCGAGTTCTTCGTGCCGCCGGACGAGGGCCAGCAATGGTTCGAGTACTGGTGCGAGGAGCGGATGCGGTGGTACCTCGACTACGGCATCCCGTCCGACATGCTCAAGCTCCGCCAGCACGACCCCGACGAGCTGTCGCACTACTCGACCGGCACGGCCGACATCGAGTTCCTCTACCCCTGGGGCTGGGGGGAGCTGGAGGGGATCGCCAACCGCACCGACTTCGACCTGACGAAGCACGGCGAGTTCTCCGGCAAGGACCTGTCGTACTTCGACCAGGAGAACAACCGCCGCTACATCCCCCACGTCATCGAGCCGTCGGCCGGCGCCGACCGGGGCACGCTGGCCTTCCTGCTGGCCGCCTACTCCGAGGAGGAGGTGCGGGGCGAGAAGCGGGTCGTGCTGCGACTCGACCCCCGCTTGGCGCCGATCAAGGTGGCTGTGCTGCCGCTGTCGAAGAACGAGAAGCTCTCGCCCGTGGCCCGCGACGTGGCCGGCGCGCTGCGGCCCGTCTTCCAGATCGACTACGACGAGGCGGGGGCCATCGGCCGGCGTTACCGCCGCCACGACGAGATCGGCACGCCCTACTGCGTGACCGTCGACTTCGACTCGCTCGACGACAAGGCCGTGACGGTACGGGAGCGGGACTCGATGGCCCAGGAACGGGTATCCATCGATCAGTTGGTCTCGTACCTGGGTGACCGCCTGCCGCGCTGACCCAAGACGCAAGGAGAACAACGTGAAGTACGTCTACGCCTTTCGTGAGGGCAACCGCGACCAGAAATACCTCCTCGGCGGCAAGGGCGCGAACCTGGCCGAAATGACGAGCCTGGGGCTGCCCGTCCCGCCCGGCTTCACCATCAGCACCGACGCCTGCAAGGCGTACATGGCCGCCGGCAACAGCATGCCCGACGGGCTGATGGACGAGGTTGCCGCCGCCCGGGCCGCCCTCGAGGGTGAGATGGGCAAGCGACTGGGCGACGAGGCGGACCCGCTCCTCGTCTCGGTCCGCTCCGGAGCGGCGTTCTCGATGCCCGGCATGATGGACACCGTCCTCAACCTCGGGCTCAACGACTCCTCGGTGAAGGGGCTGGCCAAGCAGACCGGCAACGAGCGCTTCGCCCAGGACTCCTACCGCCGCTTCGTGCAGATGTTCGGCAAGATCGTCCTCGGCATCCCCGGGGATCGGTTCGAGGAGGCCCTTCACGCGGCGATCTCGGCCAAGGGCGCCAGCACCGAGACCGACCTGTCGGCCGACGAACTGGCCGCCGTCGTCGATACCTTCAAAGGGATCGTCAAGGAGGAGACGGGGGCCGAGTTTCCCCAGAACCCGGACCAGCAGCTGGCCCACGCGATCGAAGCTGTCTTCCGCTCCTGGAACGGGCGCCGCGCCCGTGACTACCGCCGCATGGAGAAGATCCCCGACGACCTCGGCACCGCCGTCAACGTCCAGACGATGGTGTTCGGCAACAAGGGCGAGGACTCCGGCACCGGCGTGGCCTTCACCCGCAACCCGGCCACCGGCGAGCGGGCCCCCTACGGCGACTTCCTGACCAACGCCCAGGGCGAGGACGTCGTGGCCGGCATCCGGGTCACCGAGCCCCTCGACGCCATGGCCGGCCGGTTCGGCGACTGCCATGCCCAGCTGCTCGAGAACATGGCCAAGCTCGAGCACCACTACCGCGACATGTGCGACATCGAGTTCACCATCGAGCAGGGCAAGCTCTACATGCTCCAGACCCGGGTCGGGAAGCGCACCGCCGCCGCCGCCCTGCGGATGGCGGCCGAGATGGTCGAGGAGGGCCTGATCGAGCCGAAGGAGGCCGTGCTGCGGGTCCAGCCTGCCCAGCTCGACCAGCTGCTCCACCCCCAGTTCGACCCCAAGGCCACGTTCACGGCCATCGCCAAGGGCCTCAACGCCTCACCGGGGGCGGCGGTCGGCGCCGTGTACTTCACCGCCGACGACGCCGAGGAGCACGCCGCGGCGGGGGAGAAGGTCATCCTCGTCCGCCCCGAGACCAGCCCCGACGACCTCCACGGCATGATCGCCGCCGAGGGCATCCTCACCTCCCGGGGCGGGCTCGTGAGCCACGCCGCGGTCGTGGCCCGGGGCATGGGAACGCCGGCCATCTGCGGCGCCGAGGCGGTCAGGATCGACCTGAAGGCCAAGCAGTTCGAAGCCGGGGGGCAGGTGGTGCGGGAGGGCGACATCATCTCGATCTCCGGGACCACCGGCGAGATCGCCCTCGGCGAGGTGCCCGTCATCACCCCCGAGCCGACCGGCCACTTCGCCACCATCCTCGGCCTCGCCGACCAGTTCCGCACCCTCAAGGTCCGGACCAACGCCGACACCCCCGAGGACTCCGCCCGGGCCCGCTCGTTCGGCGCCGAGGGCATCGGCCTCTGCCGCACCGAGCACATGTTCCTCGGCGACCGGCTCGGCATCGTGCAGCGGATGATCCTGGCCGACACCGACGCCGCCGAGGACGCCGCCCTCGAGGAGCTCCGCGCCCTCCAGAAGTCCGACTTCGTGGGGATCCTGGAGGCGATGGACGGGCTGCCCGTCACCGTGCGGCTCCTCGACCCGCCCCTGCACGAGTTCCTCCCCGACATCGAGGAGCTCATCGTGGCCCAGGCCAAGGGCGAGCTCGACGCCGAAGGCGAGGCCCTCCTGCGGGCCGCCCGCTCCTGGCAGGAGGCCAACCCGATGCTGGGGACCCGGGGCTGCCGCCTCGGGATCCTCAAGCCCGGCCTGTACAAGATGCAGGTCCGGGCCCTGATCCAGGCCGCCGTGGAGCGCAAGCAGGCCGGCGGCGACCCCCGGGTCGAGATCATGATCCCGCTCGTCGTGAGCGGCCCTGAGCTCCAACTGCTGGTCACGTGGAGCCGGGAGGCCGCCCAGGCGGTCATCGACGAGACCGGCGTCGACGTCGAGTACCTCGTCGGCACGATGATCGAGACCCCTCGGGCCGCCATCGACGCCGCCGCCATCGGGAAGGTGGCCGAGTTCTTCTCCTTCGGCACCAACGACCTGACCCAGATGACGTTCGGCTTTTCCCGCGACGACGTCGAAGGCCGGATCATGACGCCGTATCTGGAGAAGAAGCTCATCCCCGCCAACCCGTTCGAGACCCTGGACCAGGTTGGCGTCGGCGAGCTGGTCCGGTGGGCGGTCGAGCGGGGCCGCGGCGCCCGGGAGACCCTCAAGCTCGGCATCTGCGGCGAGCACGGCGGCGACCCGGCCTCCGTCCACTTCTGCCACGAGGTCGGCCTCGACTACGTGTCGTGCTCGCCGTTCCGGGTGCCCCTGGCGAGACTCGCAGCGGCCCATGCGGCCCTCGGAGCGGGCGGTCCCGGGAGTACAGCCTGACGACAGGTTCTGTTCCCCGAACAGAATGACTAGTTCGATCGGGCCAGAGGGAAATGACGCGTTCTAGCCATGTTCTTCAGCCGGTGAAAAACCGACATTTCTAAGGACGGACGAGACGGTCCGGAGGGGTGACCTCGTACGGCGTCCCTCGACCTTGGAGGAGGAACAGACTGATGGAGGACGTTCGGATGATGCGCCCCGCCGAGGCCGCCGATGCTCTCGGCGTCTCGCTGGCCCGCCTGCGCCGCCTGGCCGCCTGCGGCCGGTTGGTGACCGTGCGGACCCTGGGTGGGCACCGCCGCTACCGGGAGGACGACGTGCTCGCCCTCCAGCGGTGGCTGCAGTCCCGCCGCGCTGTCGGCGCCTAGCGCTCCATCAAGCTCCGGGCACTGGAGCGGAGCCGGAACCCCCCGCCGGCTTGTGCTTCATGTTCGGTGGGGTCGGGCTTTATGCTCGACCCTGGACCCCGGGTCGAGCTCGCCGAGTCCCCAGCCTCGGACGGGCTCCCCGGGGTCTTTCGCGTGGCTGACGGCGGCGACCCTGTCACACCCTCTCGGTACCCTCTGGGCATGATCGAGAGTGAACGGGCCCGGCGGTGGGCCTCCACCATGGAGGGCCACACCACCGGGTGCGATATCCGGCTGGCCCATTCCGGCCCGGGGGTCGTCACCGGGGAGGTCCAGCCGCTGTCCCGGGTTGAGCGGGAGGCGGCGGAGGGCATCCTGCTGGCCGCCGGGGCGACCCGGGCGGCCGGGGCGGGGCAGCGGGCCCGACCAGAGGAGCCCGACGGGCTGCGGACCTGTTTCGAACGCGACCGCGACCGGATCCTCCACTGCAGCGCCTTTCGCCGCCTGGCCGGCAAGACCCAGGTGTTCGTCTTCCCCGACGACCATCAGCGCACCCGCCTCACCCACGCCCTCGAGGTGGCCCAGGTGGCCACCGCCGTGGCCCGGGCCACCCGCCTCAACGTGGCTCTCACCGAGGCCATCGCCCTGGGCCACGACTGCGGCCACGGCCCGGGCGGGCACGCCAGCGAGGAGGCCCTCAGCCCCTACCTCGACGGCGGCTACGACCACGCCGTCTGGGGGGCCGATGTCGTCCTCGCTCCCTTGAACCTCTGCGCCGAGACGCTCGATGGGATCCGCAACCACTCCTGGTCCCGGCCGGCGCCGGCCACGCCGGAAGGGGCGGTGGTGAGTTGGGCCGACCGCTGCGCCTACACCGCCCACGACCTGGAAGACGCGGTGCGGGCCGGCGTCGTCGGCCTCTCGATGCTGCCGGCGGTCGTCACCGACCGGTGCGGCCCCACCCGGGGTTCCCAGCTGCGGGCTTTCATCGACGGGCTGGTGGAGGGCATCACCACCACCGGCCAGGTCGGGATGCGGGCCGACCTTGCCGAGGCCCTGGCCGCGCTGCGGGCCTTCAACTACGAGCACATCTACCTCCGGCCGGCGTCGGTGGTCCAGGCCGATTCGGTGGTGGCCGTGCTCCAGGCGCTGGTCGACCACTTCGCCGACCGGCCCAACAGCCTCGGCCCCGACCTCGGCCTCGCCGCCGGCAGCCCCGAGGCGGTGCGGGCGGCGGTGACCTACGTGGCGGGCATGACCGACCGCTTCGCCTTCCAGAGCGCCGTGGCCCACCTCGGCTGGGATCCGGGCCGGCTCCCGGTGGGCATCGACACCGCCTCCCTGCGGCGCATCTGACGCGCCATTCCGGCGCCAACAGCCCTACGCTCGCCACCAGTGGGGATCCTCGACGAGGACGTGGCCCGGGTCCGGGAGGCGACGAACATGGTCGCCGTCGTGTCCGAGCACGTCGGCCTCAAGCGGGTCGGGCGGCGCTACCAGGGGCTGTGCCCCTTCCATGCCGAGAAGACACCGTCGTTCTCGGTCAATCCCGAGCTCGGGCTGTACCACTGCTTCGGTTGCGGGGTGGGGGGCGACGCCATCCAGTTCGTGCGGGAGGTTGAGCACCTCGACTTCGCCACCGCCGTCGAGCGGCTGGCGGCCAAGGCGGGGATCACCCTCCGATACGACGACGCCAACGTCGGGAAGGACCGGCAGCGCCGCGACCGCCTCGTGGAGGCCATGGCCGCCGCCGTAGCCTTCTACCACCGGATCCTGCTCGACGACCCCGGCGCCGGGGTGGCCCGGAAATACCTCCGCAGCCGGGGCTTCGACGGTGACGTCGCCCGCTCGTTCTCCATCGGCTGGGCCTCCGACCGCTACGACGCCCTGTCGCTGCACCTCCAGCAGCAGAAGTTCGCCCGCCAGGACCTGCTCGACGCCGGCCTGGCCTTCGTCAACCGGGTCAACAAACTGCAGGACTTCTTCCGGGCCCGGGTCATGTTCCCCATCTTCGACGTGCGGGGCGACCCGGTGGCCTTCGGGGGGCGGGCCCTGGAAGGCGGGCCCAAGTACAAGAACTCGCCGGAGTCGCCGATCTACCAGAAGAGCCGGGTGCTCTATGGGCTCAACTGGGCCAAGCCCGACATCGTGGCGAAGTCGGAGGCGGTCATCTGCGAGGGCTACACCGACGTCATCGCCTTTTTCGGCGCCGGCGTCTCCCGGGCGGTGGCCACCTGCGGGACGGCCCTGGCCGAGGACCACGTGAGGGTTCTGCGCAACTTCGCTCCCAACCTCGTGCTGGCGTACGACGCCGACGACGCCGGCCAGAACGCCGCGCTCCGGATCTACCAGTGGGAGTCGAGCTACGAGATCCGCCTGTCGGTGGCCGACCTCCCCCCGGGGCAGGACCCGGCCGACCTCGGCCTGGCCGACCCGGCCCGGCTGGCGGCGGCCGTGGCCGGCGCCCGGCCGTTCCTGGCCTTCCGGCTCGAACGACTGCTGCGGGCCGCCGACCTGGCCAGCGTCGAGGGGCGGGCGGCGGCGGCCAAGGCGGCGGTGGCCATCGTCGCCGAGCACCCCGATGACCTCGTGCGCGACCAGTACCTGATGCAGCTGGCCGATCGGGTCGGCATCGACGTCGACCGGCTCCGCCGGGCCACCGGGCCCCGGCCGACCGTCGCCGGGGGCGAGCCGGCGCCGCGCCGCCGTCCCCCGGCGCTCGACCGCAGCGAGGTCGAGGCCCTCCGGGTGGCCGTCCACGAGCCGGAGCTGGTGGCCGACCGCCTCGACGCCGTCCTCTTCGCCGATCCGGTCGTCCACGAGTCGTACTGCCTGCTCGCCACCTCGGCTACGTTCCACGAAGCACTCGAGCGCGCCGGAGGCGAGGTGCACGAACTGTTGCAGCGACTGGCGGTGGAGGATCTGCCGTGGGGCGACGACCCGTCCGCCTACGCCACGTCGGTGCTGGTCCAGCTCGTCGAAGCCGCCGGGACCCGTCAGCTGGCCGTTATGGTGCGCACCGGTGACGATCGGGCCAGCGAACTGAAGGCGGTATTGGAGACATTGGTGTTCAACCGTTCCGCCGGCACGTGGACGGTTGCCGCCGACGCCGCAGCGCAGTTGCTACCCTGGGTTGCCGGCTCAGGCGAGGAGTAGTGATTGCGTGGGGGAGCCGATCAGCCCGTCTCCTGAAGATCTCCAGGGTCTGCCCGAAGAGGCGCTGGCCGGGTTGATCGCGAAAGGGCGGGCGCAGGGGTCGCTGACCGACGCCGACGTGTTCTTCGCCCTGCCCGACATGGAGCCGTCGCCGGCCCAGCTGGAGGCGATCTTCAGCCACATCCGGGCCAGCGGGATCACGGTCGAGGAGATCTCCGCCGACCTCGAGGGCGACGACGACGTCGACGACCTGCCGGCGCCGCCGGCGGCGGCGGCCGAGGCCCCGGCCATGCCGATTCCCCTCATCGTCCCCGTTCCCCTGCCCGAGCCGCCGGCCGAGCCGGAAGCGGTGCCGGCCGGTCCGGCACCGACGACCCGGGCCCGGCGGGCGCCCCGCCCCGAACCCGCCCCCGGGGAGAACGTACGGCCCGACCGCGTCGGCGAGGGCGGCGTGTCCGACCCGGTTCGGATGTACCTGAAAGAGATCGGCAAGGTTCCGCTGCTGACCGGCCCCCAGGAGGTGAGCCTGGCCCAGCGGATCGAGCAGGGCCTGCTGGCCTCCGAGGGGATGGACACGCCCAACGGCGAGCTGTCGCCCGACGACAAGGATCGTCTGGCCGCCGTCGTGGCCGACGGGCACCGGGCCAAGCGCCAGCTGATCGAGGCCAACCTCCGGCTCGTCGTGTCGATCGCCAAGCGCTA
>DASYFF010000324.1:0-4889 GCA_036498605.1 Acidimicrobiia bacterium
GTGGTAGTTGTCGGCGAAGGCGGCGGTGGGGGCGGCGACCAAAAGGGCGCCGGCCAGCAACGACGCGGTGAGCATGCGCTTGAGCATGGTCCAGTCCTTTCCTGGGTGGGGAACAGGCATGGTCCGAACTCGTCGCGTCTCCCCCCAGCAAGGGAGCTTCTCGACCCTGTGAGACGGAGGACGTTTCCGTCAACCGCCGCGAACATACCCAAAACTGGCACTTAGTGCAAACAGCACCTAAGTGCCATTAAGCCCGCCGTCAGCCGGGCCAGGAGCGGGAGGGGCGGGCAGGCCGAGGGCGAGTTCGACCTGGCCGTCGGTTTCCGGCCCGCCGTGGGCGACGGCGATCTCCCGTTGCCAGCCGACCCGGGCCCGGGCGCCGTGGATGGCCCGGATGCCGGCCGCGCCGCCGTTGGCCAGGTTCACGTCCTGGATGAACACGTTGTCGATGAAGGCCGTGACCGCCGATCCGGCGAGATGGATCCCGCTGCCGCCGAACTTGTAGATGGCGATGTTGGACAGCGCCAGGCGAACCTGTGACGACCGGCCGTCGACCACGAAGCCGCCGAGGTTCTCACGGTCGGGTTCGTCCGGTCCCTGCATCGAGACGTTGACGAACGTGTGGGCGTCGAATCCCGAAGCCCCGACCCCGGTCACCGCCACGCCGGTGCCGCACAGATCGAAGTCCGAGTCGGACAGCTTCACCTTGTGCGGTGTGCCCGACTCGCTTTGACGGAGGCCGAGGCCGAGGGCGTAGCCGTAGCAGAAGACGTGCCGCAGCATCGGGTTGTCGCAGCGGTAGAGCGTGATGCCGGTGGCCTGCGTTCCGATCCAGTGCTGCACGCCGCCGGGGCCGTCGGCCCAGCGCCAGTAGGTCCAGAAGTGGATGTTGTCCACCCACAGCAGGTCGTAGCAGCCGTCGGCCACGATCCCGTCGCTCAGGGGCTGGCCCGAAAGTCGCCGAACGAGGATCCGGCCGCACGCCGCTCCGGCGCCGCCGATCTCGACACCCCGGGTCGGGTTGAGGAGGAACAGGTCCTCGATGACGATGTCGGTGCAGCCGGGCTGCAGCCGGATGGCGGCCGGATAGTCGAGCGGGCGGAACCCGGTGGTGTCGCCTGGCTGGCGGTGGGCGACGGCCAGGCCCCGGACGGCCGCCCCGGCCGGGCTGCGGCCCGGGGCCGGGTCGACCTCGAGGAGGACCACCGTCGTCCCCGGCGTATCGCACAGCAGCCATGACCCGGTCGGGGCGGGGGCGGGCGGGAACGGATCCCTGGCCGGGGCCCAGCCGCGCCCCTCGAGTTGCACCGGACCGGTGATGCGCAGGCCCGGCGGACGCACCAGATACCGCCCAGGGCCCACCGCCACCCGGCCACCCCCGCCCGCCAGCGCGGCGTCGATGGCCCGCTGGAGGGCGGCGGTGTCGTCGGTGACGCCGTCGCCGGCCGCGCCGTAGGCCCGGACGTCGAACACCGCCGCCCCGGGAGCAGCGTCGGCGCCGGCCGGCGTACCGCCCAGGGCGGCGGCGCCGACCGCCGAGGCCCCGGCGGCCAGCAGGAATCGGCGCCGGCTGGGAGGAGGAGGTCCTGTCACCCTTCCATAACTACTAGCCCTCGAGGCGGCGTCCCGGGCGGGGGCGGTCGACCGGGACGGGGATCGTCCGGGGCCGGGCCGGCGGCGTCGGGGAGAGGGCTTCCAGGATCCGGGCCACGGCCAGGCCGGCGAACAGGGAGCCGGTCATCAGGGCACCGATGCGGAGCATGGTGGCGCCGGTGTCGGTGCCGGCGGTCAGGCCGTGGAACGTCGACGTCACGAAGAGCCCGAAGCTGAGGAAGTGCGTCCTTCGCCACAGCGACTTGGGGATGCGGGCCTTGAGCAGCGAGGTGATCTCCACTGCCAGGAGGAGGTAGAGGGAGACGACGCCCCAGGCGACGGCGCCGGGGTGCCAGCTGGTGGCGAAGGGCACGAGCACCGACACGAGGCCGAAGTGGACGTAGGTGTCGAACAGCAGCGCTCCGACGTGGATGCCGGTGAAGGTGAGGGCCAGGCCGCCCAGCCAGCGGTGCAGGTCGAGGATCCAGTTGGGCCGGACCTTGGGGCTGAGGATCTTCGTCGACAGGGCCAGCCCCCACAGGACCGACGCCGCCAGCAGGGCCCAGGCCACGAGGCCGGCGGACCGGGCGACGTACCAGGGGAATTGACCGTTCATGCCTCCACCATCGGCCCCGACGGTGGGAGCGTCCGCAGCCGAGCCTGGGAGTTTCCTGGGAAGGCGGTGTCAGCCGTCCGCGTTCTGGATGACCGACACGTCGCCGCTGGCGGAGAGGATGTCGATCCGCCGCTTGGCGTCGTCGCTGGTCTTGGCCGCCACCGTCCGGCTGCCGCTCTGGCTCTTGGCGCTGACCTTGTAGGTGTCGTCGCCGTCGGGCAGGACCACGCCGACCTGGCCCCGCTGGCTGCGGCCGACCACCAGCGCCGGGGGCGTCCGGAACTGCAGCTGCACCGCCTTGTTGTCGCTGGTGGCCACCACCTGGGCGCTGCTGATGTTCTGGGCCGTGACCATCCCGTCGTGGGAGCGCAGCGTCACCAGCTTCCCGCTGGGGCCCGAGGCTTTGACCGCCCCGCCCTCCGACGTCAGCTTCACCTTGCCCGACAGGCCGTTGACCGTGATGGCCCCCGACACGGTGCGCACCTCGACGTCGAGGTTGCGGGGCACCTGGAGCAGCCACTTCACCCGGCAGGGGAAGGCCTCGGGGACGCGGCAGTCCTGGTCGCTGATCCGAAACGTGTCGCCGTCGACGCGCTCCTCGACCGACGGGCGGCGCAGCCCGTAGGTCATCAGGCGATCGACCACGATCTGGCCGGTCTGGCCGGGCACGATCTGCACCGAGCCCAGCGCCGCCTCGACCGACAGCTGCGACCCGCTGAAGGGGTAGGTGCGCTTCTGGTGGACGGTCTGGGTGGCCATGCGGTTGACCGCCACCAGCGCGAGGAGCCCGACGCAGACCGCGGTGAGGGCGAGGCCGACGCCGAACAACCCCGGGAGGCGGTGGCGCATCTCAGCCTTCCAGGTAGCGCAGCACGGCCAGGACCCGCCGGTGGCCGGCGCTGTCGGTCGGAGCGAGGTTGAGCTTGAGGAAGATCGAGCTGGTGTGCTTCTCGACCGCTCCTTCGCTGACCACCAGGGCCTGGGCGATGGCGGTGTTGGACCGGCCCTCGGCCATGAGCTGGAGCACCTCCCGCTCCCGGGGGGTGAGGGCGGCCAGCGGGTCGGCCCGGCGGCTGCGGGCCAGCAGCTGGGTGACGACGTCGGGGTCGAGGGCCGTGCCGCCGTTGCCCACCCGTTCGACGGCGTCGACGAACTCGCCGACCTCGGCCACCCGGTCCTTGAGGAGGTAGCCCAGGCCCCGGGTGTCGCCGACGAGGAGCTCGGTGGCGTAGCGCTCCTCGACGTACTGCGACAGCACGAGGATGGCCAGCTGGGGGTGGCGGGCCCGCAGTTCGACGGCGGCCTTGAGCCCTTCGTCGTTGTGGGTGGGAGGCATGCGGACGTCGGTCACGACGATGTCGGGCTTGTGGTCCTCGACGGCCACGAGCAGGGCCTCGGCATCGCCGACGGCGGCGACGACGTCGTGGCCGGCGTCGGCCAGGAGGCGGGTCAGGCCCGCCCGCAGCAGTACGGCGTCTTCGGCGATCACGATGCGCATGGCAGCTCCACGGTGAGAACGGTGGGCCCGCCGGGCGGGCTGGAGATCCTTAAGGTCCCGTCGACGGCCTGGACCCGGTCGGCCAGGCCGGCCAGGCCGGTGCCCCGGGTCGTGTCGGCGCCGCCGATGCCGTCGTCGGTCACCTCGACCGTGAGGTGGCCGTTGAGCCGGGCCACCCGCACGCCGGCCCGGCTGGCGCCGGCGTGGCGGGCGATGTTGGTCAGGGCCTCGGCGACCACGAAGTAGGCGGTGGTCTCGACGGCCGCCGGCGGCCGGTCGGCGACCTGGACGTCGACGGCCACCGGGAGCGGCGCCCGCCCGGCCAGCGACGACAGGGCGGCGTCGAGGCCCCGGTCGGACAGGACGGCGGGGTGGATGCCCCGGGCCAGGTTGCGCAGCTCGATCATGGCCTGCTTGGCCTCCTGGTGGGCCTCCTCCACCAGGGCCCGGACGGCCGCCGGGTCCCGGTCGAACTTCTCCTTGGCCATCCCCAGCGTCATGGCCAGGGCCACGAGGCGCTGTTGGGCGCCGTCGTGGAGGTCACGCTCGATGCGGCGGCGCTCGGCCTCGACGACGTCGACGAGCTGCTCCCGGCGGGCCCGGAGCTCGTCGACCCGGGTGGCCAGGGCGGCCCGCTCCGACGGGCCGAGGAGGGCGGCGGCCAGGCGGCTCTCGGCGCCGGCCACCGATCGGGCGATCCAGGGGGCGGCCAGGGCCAATCCGACGCCGGTCAGGCCGACCAGGACCGTCTCCGGCACGGTGTCGACGACGATGGTGAAGAGGTGGGCGCCGCCGTTGGCCAGCATCGGGTTGTAGAGCGGGAGGAGGACGAAGAGCGCGGCGCCCGTCCAGGCGGCGAGGACCAGCGCCGCCCCGAGCAGCCCGAGAGGGGCGAGGAGGACGAGGTAGGCGACCTCCCGCCACGTCTCGATCCGGGTGGCCCGGGCCATGATGCGCTGCCACCACTTGCCCTCGACCGGGAGGTGGGGATCGGCGATGGCCACCCCGACCAGCAGCCCGGCCCGGGCCCGCTCGGCCCGCCCCAGGCGCCGGACTCCGGCCAGTGTGACCCCGAGCAGGGCCAGCGCCCCGACCACGGTGAAGCTCAGCGCCAGCGAGGCCAGGACGAGGGCGAAGACGAGGGCGCCCATCGCCCCCACGACCATCCCGAGCACGGCGTAG
>DASYFF010000325.1:0-8512 GCA_036498605.1 Acidimicrobiia bacterium
CTCGGGGGGCGCCGCCCCCCGAGAACCCCCCGAACTGCTTGGTGCCTAGCCCGCTCGTTGCAGTTCGCGCAGGTCGCGGTACCCGATCAGCGTCGCCCCGGCCCGCTCCACCAGGTCGGGGAGCGACGGGTCGTCGCGCAGGTAGGCGTGGTCCTCGACCCGCCCCGGCCAGTCGGGGCAGGCGGCCCGCAGTTCGTCGGTGTCGATGGCCGGGTGGGTCTGGATCTCCGTGACGCCGGGCACCAGCTCGAACAGGGCCCGCTCCGCCGCCCGGCGGGCCCCGACCCGGCCGATGCCCTCCCGGGGGACTGCCACCAGATGGTCGGGGAAGATGGCCCCCTCCTCGGCGGCCAGCTTCCGGAACGGGAACCCGACCAGGCGCTGGGTCGCCTCACCGGGGAGGCGCATCGGCAGGCCGAAGTCGAGGGCCAGCTCCAGGTACACGTCGAAGAACTCCGGCCGGCCGAGCAGGGCGCCGATGTGGGAGTCGACGTGGCTCACGTCGAAGCCCCAGAAGATGGCCCGTTCGATCTGGGCCCGGCCCTCCTTGCGCAGCTCCTCCATGTCGCCGTGGTCCCAGAGGTCCTCGGTGGTGCGGGGGAAGCCGCCGTCGCCGTCCCGGAGGGAGGGGGAGTGACTGATGGGGCCCCAGCGGTAGGTGTCCCACTCGGAGTTGAAGGTGAGATGGACGCCGACGTCCTCCCCCCGGTAGCCGGCGGCGGCATCGCGGGCCCACGGGGCCGGCACCATCAGCGAGGCGCTGGTGGCGGCGCCGTGGCGGAGGGCGTCGTAGACCCCGACGTTCGACGCCCGGGTGAGCCCGAGTTCGTCGGCGCTGATGATCACCAGCCGGGCGTCGGCGGGGTAGCCGAGCCGCTCCACCAGAGTCGCCGGAGTCGGCGGGGTCGCCGGGGTCACGCCCGCCACGCTACCCGCCCGGCCCCCCGGGGTAAGGAGTGGCCACATGGACAGCGGCCCCTTCACGATCGGCGTCGAGGAGGAGTTCCTCGTCGTCGACGCCGACAGCGGGGCCCTGCGGCCCGACGGTCCGGCGCTGCTGCCGGCCGCCCGGGACCGGCTGGGGGATGACGTCCACCCCGAGCTGCACCCCTCCCAGCTGGAAACCACCACGCCGGTGGGCGCGACCCTGGCCGACGTGCGGGCCGCCGTCACCCGGCTGCGGCGGGAGCTGACCGCCTCGGTCGCCGCCGACGGGTGCCGGCTGGCGGCCACCGGCACCCACCCGTCCTCTCCCTGGACGGAGGACCCCACGGTCAACCCCGAGTACGCCGTGCTGGAGCGGCAGTACCAGCAGCTGGCCCGGGAGCAGCTGATCTGCGGCACCCACGTCCACGTCGGGATCGACGACCCCGAGCAGGCCATCGCCGTCGTGAACGGCGTCGGGCCGTGGCTGTCGCCGATCGTGGCCCTGGCGGCCAACTCCCCCTTCTGGGGCGGGCGCGACACCGGCTACGCCAGCTTCCGCACCGAGCTGTGGCGGCGGTGGCCGACGGCCGGCACGCCGGCGCCGTTCGCCGACCGGGCCGAGTACGAGGCGGTGGTGGAAGCCCTCTTCCGCACCGGCAGCATCGACGACCACGCCCGGATCTACTGGGACGTGCGGCCGTCGGCCAAGTTCCCCACCGTGGAGTTCCGGATGGCTGACGTCGGCGCCACCGTCGACGACACGGTGATGACCGCCGGGCTGGTCCGGGCCCTGGCCGTCACCGTCGCCCGGGCGGGGCCGTCACCGGTGACGCCCGGGCGGCCCGAGCTGCTCCGGGCCGCCACCTGGCGGGCGGCCCGCTACGGCCTGAGCGGCGACCTCGTCGACGTCGAGGCGGGCGTGGCCCGGCCGGCCCGGGAGCTGATCGATCGCTTCCTCGACCGGCTCCGCCCCGCGCTCGAGGACCTCGGCGACTGGCACGAGGTGGCGGAGCTCGTCGGGCGCACCGTGGCCGACGGCACCGCCGCCGACCGCCAGCGCCGGGTGTGGGCCGCCACCGGCGACCTGCGGGCCGTCGTCGACTTCATCGTGGAGGCGACCGTCCCCTGACGTGGTAGGACGGGGGACATGACTGACGACGCCGTCCCCCCGGTTCCGCTCGTCCCCCGGGAGATCCTCTTCGGGAACCCCGAGAAGGTCCAGCCCCGCATCTCGCCCGACGGGCAACGCCTGGCCTACATCGCCCCCCTCGACGGTGTCCTCAACGTGTGGGTGGGCGACATCGGCGACCCCGAGTCCTTCCAGGTCGTGACCAACGACACCGACCGGGGCATCCGGGCCTTCTTCTGGGGGCAGGACAACGCCCGCATCCTCTACGTCCAGGACGTCGGCGGCGACGAGAACTGGCGGCTCTTCGACGTCGAGCTGGCCAGCGGCACGACCCGCGACCTGACGCCCTTCGAGGGCGTCCAGGCCCAGCTGATCGCCGAGGAGAAGCTGTTCCCCACCGAGCTGCTGGTCGGCCTGAACAAGGACAACCCCCAGCTCCACGACGTGTACCACCTCGACCTGGAGACGGGGGAGCTCGAGCTGATCCTCCAGAACCCGGGGATCGTCGGGTTCGTGGCCGACGGGGAGATGCGGGTCCGGGCCGGGCTCCAGCCCCGGCCCGACGGCGGCATGAACCTCGTCGGCCGCCGGCCCGGGGCCAGCGCCGAAGAGTGGGAGGTGTTCCTCGAGGTCGACTCCGACGACGCCCTGGGTACCGCCCCCATCGGCTTCAACGCCGACGGGAACTCGCTGTACCTGCTGTCGTCGGTCGACGCCAACGCCAGCCGACTGCTGCGGGTCAACCTGGCCTCGGGCGTGGCCGACGTCCTGGCCGAGGACTCCCGCTACGACGTGAGCGGGGTGATGTCGAACCCCGACACCCGGGAGATCCAGATGGTGTCGTTCACCAAGGCCCGGGTCGAGCACGTCGTCATCGACCCCTCGATCGTCGCCGACATGAACGAGATCGGGGCCATCCAGGACGGCGACTTCACCTTCCTCGGCCGGGACCATGCCGACCGCACGTGGCTCCTCGGCTTCACCGTCGACGACGGGCCGGTCGCCTACTACGCCTGGGACCGGGAGACCCACAAGGCCACGTTCCTCTTCCATCACCAGCCGGCGCTGTCGGACTACACGCTGGCCCACATGGAACCCTTCGCCTTCGAAGCCCGCGACGGGCTGGAGATCCAGGGCTACCTCACGTTCCCGCCCCAGGTGGAGCGGCGCGACCTGCCGGCGGTGCTGATGGTCCACGGCGGGCCGTGGGCCCGGGACAGCTGGGGGCTCAACGCCGAGGCCCAGTGGCTGGCCAACCGGGGCTACGTGGCGGTGCAGGTCAACTTCAGGGGCTCGACGGGCTACGGAAAGGAGTTCGTCAACGCCGGCAACAAGCAGTGGGCGGCGGCCATGCACGACGACCTGATCGACGCCGTCGACTACGTCGTCAAGCAGGGCTGGGTCGACCCGGCCCGGGTGGCCATCTCCGGCGGTTCCTATGGCGGCTACGCCGCCCTGGTCGGGGCGACGTTCACCCCCGACGTGTTTTGTTGTGCAGTCGATGTAGTAGGTCCTTCCAACCTCCAGACGCTGATCGAGTCGATCCCGCCCTACTGGGCGCCGATCGTGGCCCAGTTCCACGAGCGGGTCGGCAACCCCGAGACGGAGGCCGACCTCCTGTGGGCCCGCTCACCGCTGTCGAAGGTCGACGAGATCAGGATCCCGATCCTCGTCGCCCAGGGCGCCAACGACCCCCGGGTGAAGCAGGCCGAGTCGGAGCAGATCGTGACCGCCATGAAAGAGAAGGGAATCGACCACGTCTACCTCCTCTTCGGCGACGAAGGCCACGGCTTCGCCAAGCCCGAGAACCGCATGAAGTTCTTCGCCGCCGCCGAGCAGTTCCTGGCCAAGCACCTGGGCGGCCGTTACGAAGAGTGACGGGAGCCGGGCCTGGTGGGCCCGGCTCCCGTTCGATGGGCTGGCGCTCCGGCGGAGCGCTACTTCCACTCGGTGAGGGTGGACTCCGTCTTGCCGCTGCCGTCGACGTTGTATTCGAACAGGGCGGCGATGCCGTTGAGGCGGGACAGTTTCGGGGTCTGGCTCTGGAAGTAGATGGCGCCCCGGTAGGAGGCGCCGCCGTCCGAGGTGAGCTGGCCGACGCCGGAGCCCGTCCAGGTGGCGATCTCGCTGCCGTCGGAGCTGCGCGTGATGCCCGAGCCCTCGCCGTAGAGGGTGCCGTCGGGCCGGATCGAACTGACGTAGGTTCCCATGTCGGCGACGCTGACGCCGAGTATCTGGCCCTGGGCCTCGAACGAGACCTCGATCTTCGGTGCTCCCTCCGTGGGCAGCACCCTGCGTACGAGTACCTGGCCCCGCTCCTCGCCGATCTGCTGTCCGATCATGTCCGCCCCTCTCTCTCGTTGGATGCGGCGGCGCGACGATAGGCACGCCGCAGAGGACGGTCCGTCGTGGCTACGACGCAGCGGGTGTCAAGCCGCTGACACGGGCCGGCACCACCTCGACGGGGATCCCGGTCAGGAGCGGCATTCCGGTGAGGGGGTCGACGCCGGCGGTGGATGACGTCAGCTCGTTCACTCCGGGGGCCGGCCAGCCGTGGGGGAGCGACACCACGCCGGGGCGGATGGCGTCGGTGACGGTGACGGTGGCGACGGTTGAGCCGGCGGGGGATGAGAGGCGGACGGGCTGACCCGAGGTCAGGCCGAGGCGGACGGCGTCGTCGGGGTGCATCAGCAACGGCGGGGGAGCGACATCGGTGCGGAGCATCGAGTTCGATTGGCGCAGCTCGCGGCGGTTGACGAGCACGAGGCCGGAGCCCGGCGGTGAAACCGGCGCCGAGCGCCAGGCGGCGAACTGGGCGACCAACTCGGCTGGGGCGAGGTCGAGGCGGGCGGCGGGCAGCCGGTCGGGGATCAGCCAGCCGGGGCCCGGCACGCCGGTCGGGGCGACGCCGCCCGGCGCCGCGACGAGTTCGGCGAAGGGCACCCGGGATCGGCGGGCGACGCCGGCCAGGAGCGTGTCGTCGGTCTCCGCCTCGAGATCGGCGAAACCGGGGAGGCCGAGGCGGCGGCCGAGCCGGGCGAAGACGCGCCACATCGGCGGGCGGCCCGGGGGCGGCGCCACCACCGGCGCCGTGTGCTGGGCGAAGGGGAACGGGAAGTAGCCGTCGAGGAACGACGTCAGGTCGGACCGTTCCAACTGGCCTGCCACCGGGAGCACGTGGGTGGCGGCGGCCGTCGTCTCGGTCGGGCGGATGTCACACACCGCCAGCACGTCGAGGGCGGCGAAGGAGCGGCGCAGGCGGGCCGAGCCCGGCAGCGTCGTGAGCGGGTTGCCGCCGAGGACGAACAGGGCCCGCAGCGAACCGGCGTCGATCTCGTCGGCCAGGGCGGTACAGGGGATCTCGCCGTAGGAGGCCCGCAGATCGGGCCGGCTGGCCGGGTCGCCTCCGGGGCCGGCCTGGCGGGGGCGGGTGACGAGACCCTGTTCCTGGGGGCGCAGGACCCCGGGGTTGAACAGCACGCCACCCGGGCGGTCGAGGCTGCCGGTCACCGCCCCCAGGGCCCAGGCCAGCCACTCCCCGACGTTGGGGGCCGGGCCCATCGACACACCGGTGCCGGTCTGGACCGACAGGCGACCGGCATCGAGCACGGCGGCGATGGCCGCCTCGACCAGGGCCTCGTCGACGTTGCAGCGTTGGGCCACCGCGGCCGGCGTGAACGGATCGACGAGCCGCCGCAGGTGCTCGACCGAAGCGGCGTCGGTGCAACCGGCCAGGTAGGCGCTGTCGGCCGCCCCGGCCTCGAACACCGCCCGCACCAGACCGGCCAGCAGCGCCGGGTCGGACCCCGGCCGCACCGGCAGGTGCACATCGGCCAGGCGGGCCGTCTCCGTCCGCCGCGGATCGGCGACCACCAGCCGGGCACCCCGGGCCCGCAGTCGGCGCAGCGTGACCAGTGCATTGGGCCGGGCGGTGGAGTGGCCGTGCGACACCACGGGGTTCTGCCCGACGAGGAGGAGCAGCCGGGTGGCGTCCCAGTCCGGAACCGGGAACACGAATGGCGCGCCGGCCACCAGGTCCGGCACCAGTGTCTTGCTCGGGGCGTCGACCGTCACCGCCGAGTACAGCTGCGTCGTGGGCAGGGCCCGGAAGAACCGGTCCGCCACCGCCCGGCCGGCGGCGTCGAACGCCCAGTGCGTGGCCCGGTAGGCGCCGATCACCCCCGGGCCGTGCCGCTCGACGATCCCGCCCAGGCGGGCGGCCAGCCCGTCCACCGTCTCCTCCCAGGCCGGGTCGGCGAGGCGGGCCGGGTCGTGGTGCACGGCGGGCAGCGCCCGGCCCTTGGGGCAGGTGTAGCCCTCGGAGACGGAGTGGTCGGGATCGCCGCTGACCCGCACCACCTGATCGCCGTCGAGGTCGACGACGATGCCGCACATCGCCTGGCAGAGGCGGCAGAAGCTGCGGACCGACCGGCGACCGCCCGTCACCCCTTCGCCATCTCCTCCCGGAGGGCGAACTTCTGCGTCTTGCCCGAGGCCGTCTTCGGCAGGGCGTCCCTGACCACGAGGCGCTCGGGCCAGAACGGCTTGGCCATGCCGAGGCCTTCGAGGTGCCCCCGCAGGTCGTCGAGCGTCGGGGCTTCGTCACCGGCGGGGACCACGACGGCGCACACCTTCTCGCCCAGACGCTCGTCGGGTGTGGCCACGACGGCCACCTCGTGGACCAGCGGGTGGGTGATGATCCCCGCCTCCACCTCGGCCACCGGGATGTTCTCGCCGCCCCGGATGATGAGATCCTTGGCCCGGCCGGTGATGCGGATCGAGCCGTCGGCCGCCCGGCGGGCGAGGTCTCCGGTGTCGAACCACCCGGCGTCCACCCCGTCGGGGAAGCTCTCCTCGTAGAGGTCGGGCCGGCCGTGGTACGTCAGGTGCTGCGACGGCGTCCGCACCAGGAGGCGGCCGTCGGCGCCGTCGGGCAGGTCGGCGCCGCCGCCGTCGACGACGCGTAGCCCGGCCCAGTCGAGGGGTGTCCCGTCCGAGGCGCAGACCGTCTCGTCGGTGTCGTCAGGCCGGGTGATGGTGCACACCCCGACCTCGGTCATGCCCCACACGGCCACGAGCTGGGTGCCGAGCCGGGCCCGGGCCTCGGTCACCGCCTTGGGCGGGATCGGCGCGCCGCCGCAGGTGAAGTAGCGCAGCGACGACAGGTCGGCCTCCGGGTGGCGGGCGGCGGCGGCGCAGGCGTCGAGCACGAACGTGGTCGTACCCATCGTCCACGTGACCCGTTCGTCGGCCACCAGCCGCAGCATCGTCTCCGGGTCCCAGGCGTCCTGGAGGACGAACTTCATGCCGTACTTGAGCGGCATGCACATCCCGTACAGGTAGCCGGTCTGGTGGCCGAGCGGCGAGAACATGAGGACGACGTCGTCGCCGCCGAGACCGAGCGGCTCCGACACCGCCCGCAGGCCGACGTCCATCGTCTCGTGGCTGTGGAGGACGCCCTTCGGCTCGCCGGTCGTGCCCGACGTGAACATGATCTGGGCCGGGTCGCCGGGGCCGGGCCGGCGGGCGTCGAGCTCGGCGGGGGGATGCTTGTCCTCCCAGGCGGTGTCGACGAAGAACGGCTCGAACGGCTCGAGCCCGTCGGGAAGCGGGCCGCCGGCCCGGCACACGAAGACGTGCTCCAGCCCCGGAAGCTCGGCCCGCAGGCCGGCCACCATGGCGGCGTGGTCGAAGCCCCGGAACTCGCCGGGCACGATGCAGACCCGGCTGGCCACCCGGCCGAGGATGAAGCCGACCTCCCGCCGGCGCAGGATGGTGATGATCGGGTTGGCCACCGCCCCGATCCGCACGCAGGCCAGGTGGAGGGCGGCCACCTCCCACCAGTTCGGGAGCTGGAAGCTGACCACCTCGCCGGGCGCCACCCCGAGGTCGATCAGCCCGGCGGCGAAGCGCTCCGCCCGCCCCGCCAGCTCGCCGTAGGACACGACGTCGCAGGCGCCATCGGCGACCCGGTGGGAGACGATCGCCACCTTGTCGGGGTGGCGGGCGGCGTGGGCGGTGAAGGACTCCCAGAGCGTCACCGTTCGTCGGCGCTCATGACCGGCTCGAGGCCGATCAGCACTGCCAGCAGGTAGTTGAACACGCTGATGTGCTTGAGGAGCACGGTCATCTTCCCGTCGACCTGAATCTTGCGGGTGACGAGGGCGATCTGGGGCGTGATCGTCTGGCTGACCAGCATCCGCTCCCACACCTCGGGGCTGCCGGTCAGCACGAAGTCGGCCGGTGCGGGCCCGTCGACGTCGCGCACGTCGAGCAGCTTGCCGCCTTCGAAGCGGAACGTGAACGTCTTGTTGACCGGCTCGGTGTAGACGTGGGTCATCGTGTAGTTGAGGACCGACGCCTTGGCCAGCCACTTGGGGTCCTCGTTGAGGGCCTCGGCCAGTGCGTCGTAGACCTCGCGGGTGCCGAAGATCGGTCGGTTCATGTGTTCCCCCC
>DASYFF010000326.1:0-10757 GCA_036498605.1 Acidimicrobiia bacterium
CCAGCCGAGGGCCAGCACGGCCCCGGCCGAACCGAGGAAGCGGCGCCGTTCCGCGCCCGAGAGGCCGGCGGCGACCGCGCCGCCGTCGGCGTGCGGATGACGATGATCACGAGGACGACGACCGGCCCCGTGGCCATGGTCGACGGCCTGGCCGGTGACGACCGGCGCGCACGCCGGGCTCTGGCGCGTCTCCATGGCCCCTCCCCGGAGCGTCACCGTAGGGCTCCGGCCGGGTTCGGCGGTTTGTCCGCCGTGGAGCAAAGGCGCGCCGGCCGATTGTCGGCGGGGTCAGTTTCGCTAGGGAGCTGGAGCGAGGGACAGCGCCGCCGGTCCCGGAACGAACTCCGGGTCGACCTGTTCGGCCAGGTCGGCCCCCACCGATCGGTTGGCCCAGGCCTGGGCGTTGCGGAGGTGGAACCGCACGGTGTCGCGGTGATAGGCCGCCCAGTCCCGTCCGGTGCGATCCAGATGGTCGTGCAGCGTCGCCAGTGTCGCCCGGACGGTTGGCTCCAGGGTGCCGAAGGGTGGTGGGTCCCCCCGTTCCGCGGCTCGTACCCAGCCGGAATGGGCCACGTGGCCGAGCAGGGCGTCACCCATTGCGTCGGTGAGGAAGGCGGCGTCGGATTCGTCGGCGATCTTGTTCCCGACGACCCGCAGCCGGACGTGGTGCCCGGCGGCGTGCTGGCAGAACTGCTCGTAGACGCGCACGCCCCGGCGGGTTGGCTCGCAGACAAGGACGACCATGTCGAACCGGGTGAACAGCCCGGAGGCGAAGGCGTCGGCCCCGGCCGTCATGTCGACCACGACGTACTCGCCGGGGAAGTCGATCAGATGGTTCAGGTAGAGCTCCACCGCTCCGGTCTTCGAGTGGTAGCAGGCGACGCCGATGTCGTCCTCGGTGAACTCCCCGGTCACCATGAGGTTCGCGCCGCCCGCCGGCCGGGCGAACCGGCGGTGCAACGGCTCGTCGGGGTCGAGGCGGAGCAGCCGGGAGCCCCGCCCCGGCGGCGTGGTCTTGATCATTGCCGTGGCCGATGGGATGCGGGGGTTGTCCCCCCGGAGGTGGTCTTTCACCCAACGTAGGTCCGCTCCGAGCGCCGGAAGGTCCGCCGCCTGCTCGTCGTCGAGTCCGAGGGCCTGGCCGAGGTGCTGGTTGATGTCGGCGTCAATGGCCACGACCGGACGCCCCTCGGCCACGAGGTGGCGGGTCAACAGCGCGGCCAAGGTCGTCTTGCCGCTGCCGCCCTTGCCGACGAAAGCGATCCGCACGGACACCGTCCTCTCGGTGACGATCCAAATGCGTCGGAGCTTCTTTTCGAAAGCCGAGGTTGGCATTTCTGGGAATTATTCTTACATCTCCGAACGAGGGCTTTCGACCATCGGCGGGAAGTTTGCAGATCCGGTTCGGCCCGGACGGGAATTGAAATGAGAATCACTCGTAGAGTACGCTCACGCTTACGGAGCTTCGAGAAGGGTGGGCGTGATGAGTCGGAGTGCGTGGTGGCGAGCTGGTGCCCTGCTCATGGCAGCCGTGTTCTGGTCGGCCGGCGGAATAGGGTCCGTGGCGACGGCAGCGACCGGGAAGGTCTCGGTGGTGGCGGCCGAGGACTTCTGGGGCAGCATCGCCCGCCAGCTGGGCGGCGACCATGCCGACGTGACGAGCATCATCTCCGATCCCGACACCGACCCGCACGACTACGAGGCCAAGCCGCAGGACGGCGCCCTCATGGCCACGGCCCAGGTCGCCGTCGTCAATGGGATCGGCTATGACGGGTGGGCCGACAAGCTGCTGGCGGCCAACCCGTCGTCGAGCCGCAAGGTCGTGACCGTGGGCGATGTGGTGGGGGTCAAGGAGGGCGGGAACCCCCACCAGTGGTACTCACCCAAGAGCGTGAACTCGGTCATCGACGCCATCACCAACGCCCTCAAGCAGGCCGACCCGGCCGACTCGGCCTACTTCGACACGCAACGGCAGGCCTACCGGGACCAGGGCCTCAAGCGCTACAACGACCTGCGGGCCCAGGTGAAGCAGCAGTTCGGGGGAACGGCGGTGGGGGCCTCGGAGAGCATCTTCGCCCCGCTGGCGTCCGACCTGGGTCTCAAGCTGCTCACGCCCGAGTCGTTCCTCGACGCCATCGCCGAAGGCAACGAGCCGACCGCCAGGGACAAGGCCACCGTCGACCAGCAGATCACCGGCAAGCAGATCAAGGTCTTCGTCTACAACTCCCAGAACTCCACCCCGGACGTGGACGCCCTGGTGCAAAAAGCCAAGCAGGCGGGGATCGCGGTCACCACCGTGACCGAGACGCTCACCCCCAAGGGCGCCACCTTCCAGGACTGGCAGGCAAACCAGCTCCAGAGCCTGTCCGACGCCCTGGCCCAGGCCACTGGGAAGCCGGCGGTCGGGGTCAGCGCCGCCCAGGCTCCCGCCGGGGCCGCCGCAGATGCCGCGCCGGCGCCGGATCCGGCCGCCACCAGCGGCGCTGACCCGGCGGCGGCACCGACGGCGCCCCTGGCCCGCACCGGTTCGTCATCTCGCTGGCTGGTGCTCCTGGCGGGAGCGGCCCTGGTCCTGGGTGGCTTGAGCCTGACGGGCGGGTCAGCGGGACGGCGGCGGTTCGGCCTCGCCGCCGCCGGTGTCCGCCGGAACCGGCCGCCGACGCGAGGCGAGTGATCCCCGCCGACCCGAGCGATGCCGGGCGCCTCGACGCCCTCGATCAGCCCGACGTCGACTGGTCGCCGGCCGGGGCCCCGACGCTGGAGCCGACGGTGACCGCCACCGCCGTAGCGGCCCGAGCCGGCGGCCGCCTGCTCTTCACCGGTCTGGACGCCACCGTCACGGCCGGCCAGTTCGTCGCCGTTCTCGGCCCGAACGGCGCCGGCAAGTCGACCTTCCTGCGGATGCTGCTCGGCCTGCACCCCCTCGGGGGTGGGTCGCTCCTCGTCCTCGGCCAGCGGCCGGGCCGCCACAACCGGGACATCGGGTACCTCCCGCAGCGGCGCAGCTTCGACGCCGCCGTCCGCATCCGGGGCGTCGACCTCGTCCGGCTCGGGGTGGACGGGCACCGTTGGGGAACGCCGCTGCCGCTCGTCCGGCGGCTGCTCGACCGGGCCGGCGTCGAGGCGGAACGGCGGCGGGTCCAGGACGTGATCGCCCGGGTCGGGGCCACGGGCTATGCCGGACGCCCCATCGGCGAGATGTCCGGCGGCGAGCAGCAGCGTCTCCTCATCGCCCAGGCCCTGGTGCGCCATCCCCGGCTGCTGATCCTCGACGAGCCCCTGGAGAGCCTCGACCTGCCCAACCAGCAGGGCGTCGCCGGGCTCTTGCAGCGGATCAGCGCCGACGGCGTCACCGTCGTCATCGTGGCCCACGACGTCAACCCGATCCTCGACTACCTCGACCAGGTGATCTACATCGTCGGCGGCCGGGCCCTGGCGGGAACGCCGGCCGAGGTCATCACTACCGACAATCTCAGCCGCCTCTACGGCGCACCGGTCGAGGTCGTGCGAACCCCCAGCGGCCGCCTGGTGGTGGTCGGTCAACCCGAGGCGGCGTCGTTCCATGCCGACCACTGAGGCCTGGCCGGGGGTGCTGGCCGCCGCCCCCCGCCTGACGTGGGACCTGGGCCGGGACGTCCACCTCCTGCTCCAGTACCCGTTCATGCGCAACGCCTTCGTGGCCGGTGCGGTGGCCGGGGTGATGTGCGGGGTCATCGGGTGGTTCGCCGTCCTGCGGGGCGAGACGTACGCCGCCCACACATTGGCCAACGTGGCGTTCCCCGGGGCGTCCGGGGCTGTGTACCTGGGGCTGGCTCCGCTGGCCGGGTACTTCGGGTTCGCGGTGGCCGGTGCCGGGCTCATCGCCTGGCTCAGCCCCCCGCGACCCGGTGCACGTGAACGGCACTCCGCCACCGTCGGAGCCATCCAGGCCCTGGCCCTGGCCCTGGGGTTCTGGTTCGTGAGCCTCTACCGGGGTTTCCTCACCAGCCTGAGCGGGTTCCTGTTCGGGTCGTTCCTGGGCGTGACCCGTGACGACGTCGCCGTGCTGCTGATCACCGCGATCGTGGCGCTCGCTGTCATGGCGGTGATCGGCCGTCCGCTGCTCTTCGCCTCCGTCGATCCGCTGGTGGCTGAGGCGGCCGGCGTGCCGGTGCGGGCCGTGTCGCTGGCCTACCTGGTCCTTCTGGGCTGCGCCGTGGCCGAGGCCAGCCAGTTCACCGGTGTGCTCCTGGTGCTGGCCCTCCTCGTCGTGCCCGCCGCCACCGCCTCGGCCCTCACCGCCCGCCCTTCGCTCGGCCTCGCCCTGTCGGTGGGCCTGGCGGTGGCCACGGTGTGGGCCGGGCTGGCTGCGGCCTATTTCACCAACCGGCCGGTGGGCTTCTGGGTCACGTCGGCCGGTTTCGTGGGCTACGTCCTGGCCCGGGGGGCGGCCGCGCTCCGGGGCCGGCCGCGGCTGCGGGTGGCGGCGGCATGACCGCCGTCCTCGCCACGTGGGCCGGGCCGCTCTCCCAGGACTTCTTCCGGCGGGCCTTCGCCGCCGGAACGGCCGCCGCCATCGCCGCCGGCCTCGTCGGCGCCTTCCTGGTACTGCGCAACCAGGTGTTCGCCGGTGACGCCCTCAGCCATGTCGCCTTCACCGGCGGGCTGGGCGCGCTGGCGTTCGGGTTCGCTGCTCGTACCGGTGTCTTCACGGCCACCGTGGCGGTGGCCATCCTCCTCGCGGTGCTCGGCGGCCGGGCCCTGGTCAACGACGTCGTCACCGGCGTGGTGTTCACCTGGCTCCTCGGGCTCGGCGTCCTCTTCCTGTCGGTCTTCACGTCGTCCCGGGCCACCGGCAACGGGGCGGGCGCGGTGCGGGTCCTCTTCGGCTCCATCTTCGGGATCGACGCCGCCAGTGCCGCCCAGACGGCGTGGATCGCCGCCGGGGTGGTGGCCGCCATGCTGGTCATTGCCCGGCCGCTGCTCTTCGCCTCCATCGACCCCCGGGTGGCCGAAGCCCGCGGCGTGCCCGTCCGGATGTTGAACGTCGTCTTCCTCGTCGCCGCCGGCGTCATGGTCGCCCAGCTGGTCCAGGTGGTGGGAGCGCTGCTCGTGCTCGGCCTCATCACCACCCCCGCAGCCACGGCCCAGCGTCTCACCGCCCGGCCCTGGCGGGCCCTGGCCGCCTCCGTGGCCATCGCCGTCGCCACCGTGTGGGCCGGCCTGTGGCTCAGCTACCTCTCGCCGAGCCTGCCGCCGAGCACGGCCATCATCGTCACCGGCTGCACGACCTGGCTGGCGGTGGAGGCCTCCCACCGGGTTCGCCACGGCCATCGGGACGGGCCCGTGGAGATCCCCGCCGGAGCATGACGGAGCGCCCGTCGCGCCGGGAGGATCCGGTCCCGACGCGGTCTGACGTCCATGACGTCGTGGCCGCCCGGCTCGAGGCCGCCGGGCAGCGCTACACCACGAGCCGGCGGAAGCTGGTCGGCGTGCTGGCCCGGGCCGGGCGGCCGCTGGCCATCCCCGAGATCCTGGCGGTGGAGGCGGAGTTCCCCCAGAGCTCCGTCTACCGGAACCTTGTCGTGCTCGAGCAGGCTGGAACAGTCGGCCGGATCCTCACCTCGGACTCCGCCCGCTACGAACTGGCCGAAGGGCTCCGGGAGCACCACCACCACCTCGTCTGCCTGTCCTGCGGCTCGGTGACCGACGTGACGCTGGCGGCCCGATCGGAGCAGGCCATCGAGACGGCCATCGACGAGGTCGCCGGCGTCACCGGGTTCCAGCCCACGGGGCACCGCCTCGACATCCTCGGTGTCTGCGCCCGCTGCGCCGCCGGTTAGCCGTCGCCGGGATCGGCCTCCGCTTCCGGACAGGCGGTGCCGGGACCGATCCGCCAGACGGTCTGCGAGCCGGTGGTGGTGAACCCGAGGCCGGCGTACAGCCGGAGGGCGGCGGCGTTGGTTCTGGCGACGTACAGGCAGGCGGTGCGGGCGCCCCGGGCGGCGAGGTGGCGGAGCCCGGCGATGGCGGCGACCCGCCCGAGACCGAGCCCCTGCTGCGACGGGTCGACGGCCACGACGTAGAGCTCGCCGAGGTCCCGCTGGCGTTTGGCCCAACACGTCGCCACCAGCCGGCCGTCGGCCTCGGCCACCAGGAGCCCGTCGGGCTCGAACCACGGCTGGGCCATGCGGCGCTCGACGTCGGCCCGGGTCCAGCGTCCCTGGGTGGGGTGGGTGGCGAAGGCCCGCCGGTTGAGAGAGAGCCAGGTCTCCAGCTCGGTCGGGAGGTCCAGCGGCCGGAGCCGCAGCCCGCCGGCCGGCGGCGGACGGGTCGCCGCCGGCGCCGGCAGCGGTGCTTCCATCCGGTGCAGGTCGTGGTGGCGGTCCATCCCGAAGCCCCGGGCCAGCAGGACCATCGCCGCCGACGGCGGGGCCCACCAGCGGAGCTCGGCCACGCCCGCCCGGTGGGCCTCGGCCAGGACGGCGGCCAGCACGGCGGGGAAGGCCTGCGGCCGGGCCGGGTCCCCCACCAGCTCGACGTCCCAGCCCGGCGCCGGGTCGGCCCCGAAGACGAGATGGGCGTAACCGGCCGTCTGCCGGCCGAAGGCGACCACCACACCGGACGGTCCGTCCGGTCCGGCGTAGCGCCGCTCGAGCCTGGCCTGCTCCGAGAGGCCGGCGCCGACGCGGGCGGCCAGCTCGGTGACGCGCTCGGTGACGGCGACGAGCTCCGGCCCGCGGCTGCGGAACACGGAAGGGGTGACCGACGCCGGCGACAACGGCGGGACGTGCGACGTGCCGCGGAGGCGGTTGACGCTGGGCATGCTGTTCAGGGCCTGCTCCTTCCGCCGGTTCCCGGGCAGAGTATCGAGAATAGTTCTTACAGCCTAGCGACATTCTGCTGAAGGTCTTCCTGAAATTACTTGTGAGATGGCCACATTGTGAGAATACTTCTCACGATTGCTAGTCTGAGCGCATGACCATCGACCTCGTAACCGACCATCGGATCCCCGTCACGGTGCTGACCGGGTTCCTCGGCTCCGGGAAGACCACGCTGCTCAACCACATCCTCACGGAGCAGCACGGGCAGCGCATCGCCGTCATCGAGAACGAGTTCGGCGAGGTGGGAATCGACGATGCGCTCGTCGTCCAGGCCGAGGAAGAGATCTTCGAGATGAACAACGGCTGCATCTGCTGCACTGTCCGGGGCGATCTCATCCGCATCCTCGCCAACCTCGTCCGCCGCCGGGACCGCTTCGACCGCGTCGTCATCGAGACGACCGGCCTGGCCGACCCGGCCCCCGTGGCCCAGACGTTCTTCGTCGACGACGACATGCGCCGCGAGCTGCGGCTCGACGCCATCGTCACGCTGGTCGACGCTCGGCACGTCCTCGCCCATCTTGACGAGGTCAAGCCGGCCGGGGTGGAGAACGAGGCCGTGGAGCAGGTCGCCTTCGCCGACCGGCTCGTGGTCAACAAGATCGACCTCGTCGGCGACGAGGCGCTGGCCGCCGTCGAGCGACGCCTGCGGTCGATCAACGCCCTGGCCGAGATCGTCCGCTCGCAGTACGCCCGGGTCGACCTCGACGCCATCCTCGGCGTCGGGGCCTTCGACCTCGATCGTGTGCTCGACCTCGACCCTCAGTTCCTCGACTCGGGCGAGCATCTCCACGACGAGACCGTGACGTCGGTCGGGATCGACCTGCCCGGCGAGGTCGAACCGCGCCGGCTCAACGACTGGCTCGGCCGCCTCCTGGCCGAGAAGGGCGTCGACATCTTCCGCATGAAAGGGATCCTGGCGGTGACCGGCCAGTCGGAGCGCTACATCTTCCAGGGCGTCCACATGCTCTTCGACGGCAAGGCCGGCCGGCCCTGGGGCGACGAGGCCCGCTCCAACCGCCTCGTGTTCATCGGCCGGAACCTGGACCGGGGCGAGCTCGAGTCGTCGTTCGCCGCCTGCCTGGCCCGGTGAGCGCCACACCCCGGCTCCGGGCCGCCGCCGGCGCACCGGCCTGGGCCGCCCATCTCGAGGACTACGTGGTCGGGGTGCGGTGGTCTCCCGACGGCGACCTCGTCGCCACGGCCTCGGTCGGCGGCGCCGTCCACCTTCTCTCCGGCGCCGAGGGCCGGGAGATCGTGCCGCTTCCCGATCACCGGGGTGGGGCGCTGGCGCTGTCCTGGTCCCGGGGTGGCGAGGTCCTGGCCAGCGGTGGCCAGGACGGCCGGGTGCACACCTGGGACCGCACCCGCCGGGTCAGCGCCGCAATACCAGCCGGAGCGGGCTGGGTGGGCGACCTGGCCTGGTCGCCGGCCGGCCCCCGGCTGGCGGTCGCCGTCGGCCGGGAGGTCGCCGTCGTCGACCACGACCGCAGCCCTGAAGGGGCCGTCGACCGCTGGCCCGACCAGCCGAGCACCGTCAGCTCCCTGGTCTGGAGCCCCGACGGCCGCCACGTCGGCGCCGGCCACTACGGCGGGGTCCACTGGTTCGAGCCCGGCAATCCCGGGGTGCACAAGGCGTTCCCCTGGAAGGGCTCGGTGCTCCGTCTGGCGCCGGCCCCCAACGGCAAGTGGCTGGCGTCGGGCAACCAGGACCACTCCGTCCACCTCTGGCGGCTGTGGTCGGGTGACCAGCTGGAGATGGCCGGCTACCCGGCGAAGGTCGAGCACCTCACCTGGCACCACGGCTCGCGCTGGCTGGCCGTCGGCAACGCCGAGGACGTCACCGTGTGGGACTTCTCCGGCAAGGGTCCCCGCGGCCGGAAGCCCAGGATCCTCTCCGGGGTGCCCGCCAAGGTGACCGCCATCGGCTACCAGCCGGGTGGGGACCTCCTCGCCGCCGGCTGTGCCGACGGATCGCTGCTCCTATGGACACCGTCACAGGCCCGCTCGCCCCGGTCGGTGCTCCTGGCCGGCGGCGCGGTCTCGGCGCTCGACTGGAGCCCCGACGGCACCCGGGTCCTCGTCGGCACGGCGACGGGAACCGTCGCCGTCATGGCGGTGTGAGGCCCGGGGAATGCGGTCCCGTTCCCAGAAGCCGGGTGGCCACGAAGGCGACGGCGAAGCAGGCCACGGCCACGAGGGCGATGGTCGGTCCCGGGGCCGATCGCAGGTGGTAGCTGAGGGTCAGCCCGGCCAGGGCTGAGACCACCCCGACGGCCACCGCCACCAGCGTCATGGTCGTCACCCGGGTGGTGACCAGGCGGGCCGTCGCTGCCGGGGTCACCAGCATGGCGATCGACATGAGCAGTCCGACCGTCCGCAGGCTGACGACGATGGTGACCGACAGCACGACCAGCAGGACGAGGCTCAGGCGGCCGACGGGGACGCCGACCTGGCGGGCGTGGAGCGGATCGTAGGTGGCCATGCGGAGATCGCCGAGGAGCGCGGCGACCACGGCGATGGCGGCGGCGGCCAGTCCGGCGTTCACGGCCACCTCCCGGGCCGAGACCGTGGTGACCTGACCGAACAGGTAGTGGGCGAGGTCGACGCCGATCCGGTCGTTACGGGTGATGAGCAGGACCCCGACGGCGAACATGGCCGTCTCGACCACCCCGATGACGGCGTCATCGCCGAGGCGCCGGTGGGAGCCGAGGACGGCGATGGCGGCGCCGGTCACCACCCCGGCGGCCAGGGCGCCGACGGTGACGCTCATTCCCAGCAGATAGGCGCCGGCCACCCCGGCCAGCGTGGCGTGGCTCATGGCGTCGCCGAGGTAGGCCAGCCGCCGCAGGACCACCCACACCCCGACGGTCGGGCTGAGGACACCGACGATCAGGGCGGTCAGGGCGGCGTGGCGCATGAACTGCGACTGGTAGGGGTCGCTGAGCCACCGGATCATCGCCCGGTCACTCCATTCCTCGGCACGGGCCCACTGCCGAAGGTGGCGTCGAGCGCCGCGCCGGCCAGCACGGCGTCCGGTGCTCCGTCGGCCACCAGCCGGCGGTTGAGGGCCAGGCAGCGGTCGAACCGGTAGCGGGCGAGGGCCAGGTCGTGGGTGGCCACCAGCAGGGTCCGCCCGGCGGCGGTGATCCGCCGGAAGAGGCCGAACAGTTCGGCGGTGGTCGGGGCGTCGACCCCGGAGAGGGCCTCGTCGAGGAGGAGGATGTCGGCGTCCTGGGCCAGGGCCCGGGCCAGCAGCGCCCGTTGGAACTGACCGCCGGACAGGGTGCCGACCGGATCGTGCTCCCGCCCGGTGAGGTGCACGGTCGCGAGCGCCGTGGCGGTGGCGGCCCGGTCGGTCGGCCCCGGTCGCTGCCCCCAGCGCCGGTAGCGCCGGCGGCCGCTGCCGACCAGCTCCGCCACCGTGATGGGGAACTCCGGATCGAGGTCGGCACGCTGGGGGATGAAGGCGGTCGACATCCGGTCCCGGTGGTGGTGGCAACGGACACCGCCGACGGCGACGTGACCGGTGTGGGCGACCAGGCCGCAGATGGCCCGGAACAGCGTCGACTTGCCCGCCCCGTTCGGCCCGATCACCCCCACGAGCTCGCCCCGCCCGACGGCGAAGCCGACGTCGGTCAGCACCTCGGTCCGGCCGAAGCGGACGCCGAGGCCGTCGACGGCCAGGGCGGTGTTCCCAGTTACGAGCACCGCAGCGCCCGGGCCAGGGCGGCCAGGTTGGCCTCCTGGATCGATACGTACGTCGTGCCCGCCTCGAGATCCGCCCGGGTCAGCGACTCGACGGGATCGAGGGTGTCGGTGGTGGCGCCGATCTCGGCCGCCACCGTCTCCGACAGCTTCGGCGAGACGCGGTGCTCGAAGAAGATCACACCCACC
>DASYFF010000327.1:0-1780 GCA_036498605.1 Acidimicrobiia bacterium
CCTTTCACCCGCCAGTCTCAGCCGACGATGGCCGTCAGGTCGTCACCCCCCGCGACGGAGGAACTGTGTCGGGCGTCACAGACGGCAACCCCTGCGCTAAAAGCACTGGGGCTTCGAGCCCAACGGCGCGATGTAGGAACGGAGCGGAAGACAATGGCCTCGGCGGGGGCTCAGGGCGTGATCACGTGGCTCGGGTCGGGCTGGTCCGCGGGCGGGCCCTCCCGGTAGTCGGCGAAGGGCCGGTCGCGCTCGGCGACGACGGCGCCGACACCCTCCCGTTCCGCCAGCTCGATGAACCGGTTGGCGTCGGGGGTGTTGCGCATGAGACCGTCGAGGATCGGGCCCAGCGTCTGCGTTCCGGCCAGGCCCATGTTGTCGTAGGCCTGGTTCACCACCAGCTTCATGGCCGCCAGCTGGGAGGAGGGGATGGCGGCCAGCTGCCGGGCCGTGCGGGCCACCTCGGCCTCGAGGCCCTCGAACGGCACGGCGCGGTTGATGAGCCCGATCCGCTCGGCCTCGGTGCCCGACAGCGGCTTGCCGGTGAGGGCGTACTCCTTGGCCCGGGTCAGGCCGAGGCGGTAGATCCACATGCCCGACAGGTGGCACCCCCAGAGCCGGGCGTAGGGCGTGCCGATCCGGGCGTCCTCGGAGGCGATGACGATGTCGGCGCACAACGCCGTCTCGCTCCCCCCGCCGAGACACCAGCCGTGGACCTGGGCGATGACCGGCTTGGGCGCCCGCCACATGCTCATGAACTTCTGCGTCGGCGAGATGGCCGGGGCGGTGGCGAAGACGAAGTCCTTGCCCGGATCCCACCGCCCGTCGGTGGTGATCTCGTCGTCCCAGTGGTGGAACCCACCGCCGAAGTCGTACCCGGCGCAGAACGCCCGCCCCGCCCCCCGCAGCACGACAACCTTGACCTCGTCGTCGCGCACGGCGGCGGTGATGGCGGCCTCGAACTCGTCGGGCATGGGCGGGACGATCGTGTTGAGCCGCTCCGGCCGGTTGAGCGTGATGGTGGCCACCCGGTCGGCCACCGAGTAGAGCAGTGTCTCGTACATGGCCGCCGAGCCTAGGCAGACCGGGCTCCGGCTTCCCGTTAGCCTTCGTTCGTGACCGCCGGCCCCGTCACCCGCCTCTCCCGCCGCCTGCGGGCCCCCCGCCCCGCCGTCTACCGGGCGCTGCTCGACGCCACGGCCGTGCAGCGGTGGATGGTGCCGGACGGGATGACCAGCGAGGTCCACCGGTTCGAGGCCCACGAGGGCGGCGGGTTCCGGATCTCGCTCACCTACGAGGCGCCGACCACCGCCGGCAAGACGACGGACCGGACCGACACCTTCCACGGCCGCTTCGTCCGCCTGGTCCCCGACACCGAAGTCGTGCAGGTCGTCGAGTTCGAGACCGACGACCCGGCGATGGACGGCGAGATGACGATCACCTACCGCCTGGCCGACAGCGACGACGGCACCGACCTCACCGCCGTCCACGAGAACCTGCCCCCCGGCCTCTCCCCCGCCGACAACGAGCTGGGCTGGACGATCTCCCTCACCAAGCTCGCCCGCCTGGTGGAGCCGACCACCTGACCCGGACAAACCGCCAGGGAATGGTGGACCGACGGCGGGTTCCTGTCGATCAGAGGACAAGGCCTGACATTCCCGGACCGGAGGTGGGCGATGGGCGGGTGGGATCTGTTCTGGATCGGTCTCGGTACGGTCGTCATCTCCCTCTGGTACGCCCGACCCCAGCGTCCGCTCCCCTCCGACGCCTCCTGGTGGAGCCG
>DASYFF010000328.1:0-4128 GCA_036498605.1 Acidimicrobiia bacterium
GGGTCAGACGGGCACAGCCTCCACGACGCTCATCGGGCTGGGCGACGGTACGACTCGGGTCAGGCGGAAACCGGCCCGGTCCAGGATCTCGGCGTACTCGGCTTCGGTCCGCTCCTGGCCGGTGACGCACGACAACATCACCCAGTCCATGCCCTTGGCGGGATGGGGGTCGTCGCTCTCGGGCATCACGATCTCGAAGATGAGCAGCCGGCCTTCGATCGTGATCCCTTTCCGGCAGTGCCGCAGGATGGTCTCGGCCTCCTGGTCGTCCCAGTCGTGGATGACGAGGCGGAGGGCGTAGCAGTCGGCGCCGGCCGGCACGGACTCGAAGAAGTCACCGGCGACGGCCTGACAGCGGTCGGCGAGGCCGGCCCGCTCGATCTCGACCTGGGTCTCGGCGATGACGTTGGCCCGGTCGTAGACGATGCCTTTCATCGCCGGGTTGGCCCGCAGCACCTCACGGGCCAGCTGCCCATGGCCACCCCCGACGTCGACGATCTGGGACAGGCCCGAGAAGTCGTAGGCGTGGATGGGCGGTGTGCCGATGGCGCTGCCGATGCTGACCATGGCGTTGTTGAAGATGGTGCCGTCGTCGGGATGAGCGGCCATGTACTCGAAGATCGGGGCGCCCAGGACCTGCTCGAAGGCGGTCTTCCCGGGGTTGACGAGCGGGGCCTCTCCGCCGATCATCCCCTGCCCGAGCGGGCCGCCGAACATCTGGTAGAACGCCCGGGCCGACCCGGGCACGTCCGACCGCAGGAACTGTCCGAGCTCGGTCAGGGCGTAGCGCCCCGCCCCGGCGGACTTCAGGACGCCGGTGCCGGTCAGGTCCCGCATGAGCCGGGCGACGGCCTGCTGCCCGACGCCGATCCTGGCCGCCATCTCCTCGGGAGACAGCGGGCCGTCGGCCAGCGCGTCGGGCAGCCCGATCTTGGCTGCGGTCATCAGGGCCGTGGTCTCCATGAAGGCGAAGATCCGAGCGATGAGGGGCGAGGCTCCGTGCTCCCCATGGTCACTGCGGTCCTCAGCCATCTTGTCCTCCTGGCGCGACTTGGCCCTTCGAGCGGTTCAGGGACAGTAACGCCGGCCCCACCGGCCGCAGCGCGCCAATCTGCGACACCCCCCACGGGCGGGCCGACGCGACGCCGCCCGGGCGGCGAACTCCTTCGCCGCCCGGGCGTGCGTCAGCACCGGATCAGTGGGTGGGCAGGGCAGTCGTGGGCTCGACGGCCATCGCCTGCAGGGCGGCAGGGTCGAGGCCCAGGTAGGTGAGGATGGTGGGGGCGATCTGGCGGGTCTCCACCGGCGTAGAGACAGTCACGCCCCGGGCAGTTCCACCGCCGGCCACCACCAGGGCGACGTGGGTGTCACCCTCGGCGCCACCGCCGTGCTCGGCCACCTTCTTCGTGCTGGTCGAGTAGATCGTGCCGGGCCGGGGCTGGACGATGATGTCCGGCGTCCGCTCGTTGTTGCCGTACAGCGCCTGCAGCGGAGCGCCGAACAGGATGCCGTTGGGCGGGATGTTGAGGGCGTCGGCGTTCTTGCGCAGGCTGGCCACGGCGGCACTGACGCTGGCGCCGGGCTTCAGCCACAGCAGGGCCGAGTCGTCGGCGGTGTCCTGGGCCAGCCCGGGAACCGCCGCCTGCAGTGTCGCCTCGTCGATCCGCTTCAGCGTCGTCGGGTCCAGCGGCGACTGGCCGTGCTTGGCCGACAGGATCAGCTCGGTGGAGCTCCACAGCCCCTTGCGGTGCAGCTCGTCGACGAGCCGGCCGACCTGGCGGTCGACGGCGCCCAGCGCCAGGTTCATCTGGGCTGAGAACGCCAGCGCGCCGGTCTTCGTCTTGACGTACCCGCCGGCGACGTACTTCGGGTCGCAGCCGCCCTTCGTGTTGCGGACACATGACTTCACCGGGTCGACGAGCTTCTCGGCCACCGACACCGCCTGGAAGTTCATTCCGAAGATGGCCGGAACTCCGACCTGGTGGTGGCCCGACGAGTCGAGCCCGTCGACCTGGTTGCGCACCGCCGCCACCTTGATGGCGTCATAGGTGATGGTGTTCGGCACCCAGTCGGTGATGGCCAGGTCGGGGCGGGGGAAGTTCGCCGGGGTCACGTCGGTGTTGATCTCGGGCGTGAAGAGGTCGTTGACCGTCGTTGCCGTCCCCGGCCCCTCGACGGCCTGGTAGGCGGGGTGCTTGTCCGACCAGGCGGTGCGCAGGCCGGCGTCGTGGGCCACACCGAAGATGGTGTTGACCTTGAGGTAGTCCCGGGGCTGCACCGGGTCGCAGCGGTGGTCGGTCTTGCGCAGCGGCAGCAGCGCCGGGTCGACCACCCCGCCCGCGAACGGGATCTGGCCGGCGGCGTCGTGCTTGGCCACGGTCTCGTCGAAGAGCGCCTGGGTGCCCTGCGGGCCGAGGCAGGCCGACCCCGGCGGGTACAGCGTGCGGTCGTAGCTGTTGTCGTAGAACACGCCGGTCGACTTCGGGGTTCCGCCGGTGACCATGGCCAGCAGGCCGGGGAAGGAGTCGGACGGGACGGTCGTCGACGCCTGGTCGTAGGTGGTGCCGCCGCCGACGAGGTCGGCGAGGTTCGATTCGGGATGCTGGGCGACCCACAGCTGCAGGTCGAAGTCATGGAGGCCGTCGACCGAGATCAGGAGCACGTGGTGGCTCTTGGTCGGTACCGCCCCCAGGGCGGCGGGTACGGCAAGGCCCCCGGCGATGACGGCGGCGGCCAGTCCTGTTCCCAGGCCCCGCCGGATGGATCTACGCATTCCCCTTCTCCTTCTCCGGTTTGTCCCAATCGGGTCAGATGTCCGGTTCAGGATTTGAGGTGGTGGATCCTGTGGGCGTCGGCCTTGATCAGCGGGAGGGGGGTGGCCGTTCACCGCTCGGTCACCCGGCCCGGGGGGTTCCTTCAGCTGCCAGCAAGATCAGTGAAGAGTTGTGAGCGGCGTCCCTCTCGTCGTGGTGGTCGTTGACGCTGGCGGTTGGGCCGTTGTCGTCGTGGTCGTCGTGGACACGGTCGTCGTGGTCGGCGGCGGGGGAGGCGGAAGGGGGAACTGGGCGAAGCCCGGCTGGGGCGTGCCGTTGATCCGGGTGAACTCCCCTCCGACGAAGACGTGGCCGGCCCCGACGGCGGCTGAGAAGGCACCCCAGGGCGTATTCGCCGTCGGGTTCCAGGGGTCGACGGACCCGCTGTCGGCGTCGAAGGCGGCGAGATGGTGACGGAGGGCCTTCTGCTGACCGGCGTAGTCGTAGTGGCCCATGAGGTACACGGTGGTGTCGGAGGCGGCGACGCCGGGGGCGTCACCGTCGACCCACGTCGACCAGACCGGCCCCTTCGGCTGGTCAGGCCGGAAGGCATACACCCGTCCGCCCGACCCGCCGGCCGAAGCGAAGATGGTCTCCCCGTCGGCTGGCGACACCGTCAGGTCGAAGACCGGTCGGCCCGTCCTCCACTGCGCCGGCGCCGGCTGGGCGGTGGTGGCGTCGAGGACCGCCAGCCCCGCCTGGCCGCCGAGGTCCATGAAGTTGCCGCCGACGTAGACGAGGCTGTGGTCGGCCGGCACCGCCAGAGCGAGCACGTCGCCGCCGGTGGGTGACGGCGTCGGCGTCCCGTTGTGCCCGGTGTAGCGGCCGGGGCCGAGGGCCGGTGGGGTCCAAGGGAGCAGGGCGCCGGAGGCGGCGTCGAGCGCGGCCAACTTGGGCCGGGCCCCGCTCCCGGCGGGCCCGGCCACGGACGTGAAGACGCCTCCCACGTAGAGCCGGTCACCGGCCAGCGCCAAAGCCCGGACTCCGCCCCGCACCCCGGGGCGGAACGTCGGGTCGACCGCTCCGGTGGCGACGTCGATGCGGGCCAGCTTGGCGACCGGCTGCCCCCCGATGTGGTTGAAGTCGCCGCCGACGTAGAGCTGGGTGCCGTCGGCCGACAGGACAATGGCGGACACCGGCCCGTCGGCATCGGGGTTCCAGGGCAGCAGGGTGTGCTTGTCGACGTCGAGCGCGGCGAGATGGCGCCGGGTCTGGCTCCCGGTCGGCGGCCCCGACGGAGACGGAGGGGCGGCGGCCATCGCGGTCACGAGCGCCGTGGCGGTGGTCGTGGCGGTGGTCGTGGCGGTGGTCGTGG
>DASYFF010000329.1:0-2884 GCA_036498605.1 Acidimicrobiia bacterium
GCCGGCGCTCGCCGGCAGTCCGATGCGGCCGCTGGCCATCCGCCGTTCCGTGGCATCCGGCGTTCCGGTGAAGCACGGCGCCGGATCGCCGCGGGGAGCCGGACCGAGCGCCCGGCCCTTCGACGGAAGCGCCGGGCTGGACCCATCGCCCGGCGGAGCAGGCGTCCGGAGCGGCGTCCCGCAACCGGCCTCAGGCTCGGAAGCGACGACGCGGGTTCCGACCGATTCACGGCCGCTGCGGCGGAGCTTCGCGCCGACTACCGGGTCCCTGCCGCGGGCGTCCCGGCGCAGGCCGGCGGCACCGGCCCCCGCCCATCGGTCGTCGGCGGTCGCCGGCGATGCCGGGTCGGCGATCCTTCGGAGGGCGGTCACCACGCCGCCGAGCCCGGGCGCCGGCCGTCATCGGCCCGACCGGGTGCGCCGCTGGCCGGCGACGACCGGACCGGCCGTCGGTGGGGTGAGCGGGCTGCCGGCGCTGGCGCCCCGCATCGTGATGCGCCAGACGGAGCCCGCCGTCGCGGACCCGGTGGCTCCAACGGCGGGCGCCGCCGCTCCCACCTCGTTCGGCCAGGGCGCGTCCGTCCCCACGTCGACGCCGGGCGCCGTCTCGGCCTTGACTGCGGCCCAGCCGTCCGGCGGCGGAGGTCCTCCGGCCGGCGGCAGCGAGGGAACGGGCCTTGCGCCAGGAGCCGGTCAGGGGAATGGTGCGGGGCATGTCCCGGCTCCGGGCTGGCCGGCGCCCGGCGCGGCGGGCGGGGTCGACGTCGACCGGCTCATCGAGGTAATCGAGGAACGGGTGCTGGCCGAGGTCGAACGGCGCGGCGGGCGCTACACGGGGCTGTTCTGATGCCGCTGCAGAAGGCCTTCCTCGAAACCGAGAGCGGCAAGCGCATCGATTTCCTGTTCAACCCGGCCCAGCTGACCGTCACCAAGGCCAACCAGTGGGTGTCCGACCTCGTGCCGGGGCGGCAGTCGCCGAACCTGTACTTCACCGGGGGCCACCCCGGGACGCTGCGGGCCACGCTCACGCTCGACACCACCGCCGACGGCAGCGCAGTGACCGTCCACACCCAGGCGCTCATCAAGCTCATGGCCGTCGACACCACGCTTCCCGGCTACGACAACGCCACGCACCGGGGCCGGCCCCCCTGGGTGAAGCTCCACTGGGGCGACTTCCACTCCTTCGCCGGCGTCCTGGAGGACCTCCAGATCGACTTCACCTACTTCGCCGCCAATGGCACGCCCCTGCGGGCCAAGGCGGCCATCTTCCTCCGCCAGTTCCAGGACGAGGGGTTCTGGGGGCCCCAGAACCCCACCTCGGGGACCCCGGAGCCGGAACGGGTCCACCAGGTCCAGGTGGGCGAGACGCTGGACCGGATCGCCGCCACCTACTACGGCCGGCCGACCCGCTGGCGGGCCATCGCCGCCGGCAACGGCATCGAGGACCCGTTGGCCCTGGTCCCCGGCACCATCCTGACCATTCCCCGCCTCCAGGCGGGGCACCCGGAGGACGACGAGGACGATGCCTGAACGGCCCGATCAGCACCGCCGCGCCCTCGTCAGCATCAAGGTGGAGGGCAAGCCACTGTCCGACGCCGTCCTGCTGGCGCTGACCGAAGTGCGGGTCGACCAGTCGCTCCACGTCCCCGACACCTTCACCTTGCGCTTCAACGATCACGACCTGACCATCCTCGGTGGGGCGACCTTCGACCTCGGAGCGGAGGTCGACATCGGCATCGACAGCCACGGCGTCGTCACGTCCTTGATGAGCGGAGAGGTAACCAGCCTGTCCGCCGAGCTCGACGGTATGCACCAACAGCAGTTCGTGGTCACCGGCCTCGACCGCCGGCACCGGCTGAGCCGGGGGGTGAAGGTCCGGACCTTCACCAAGAGCAAGGACAACGACGTTGTGAGCAAGATCGCACAGGAGTACGGCCTGCGCGTCGACGCCGACGCCACCAGCGGCCAGCACGAGTACCTGCTGCAGTGCGGCACCGATTACGAATTCATCGCCGAGCGGGCCCGCTACTGCGGCTTCCACTGGTGGGTGTCGGACCGCACGCTGTATTTCAAGAAGCCGGAGGCGAAGCGGGCCACCCGCACGGTCACCTGGGGATCGGGCCTGCGCCGCTTCCGGCTGCGGCTGTCGTCGACCGAGTCGGCCAAGACGGCGACGGTGCGGGGCTGGGATCCCGTCAGCCAGCAGGCCCTGGTGGGCACGAGCGCCATGGCCGGGGCATCGGGCGGTGGCGTCGAGCTGGCCACCGACGCGCCGCTCATCACGAAGAAGGTGGGCAAGGGCGCCAGCAGCTTCGCCGCCGAGCGCTTCGCCTGGGGGACGCCGGTCAAGGACACCCACGAAGCCAACGGCCTGGCGACCGCGCTGGCCCAACGGGCGACCGCCGAACAGGCCATCGCCAAGGGCGAGACGCTCGGCGACCCGGACCTGCGGCCCGGCGCCGCAGTCAAGATCGAGGGGCTGGCCGAGTCACTGTGCGGCACCTACCAGCTGACCCGGGTCGAACACGTCCTGGCCGCCGGGCAGCCCTACCTCACCCGCTTCGAATCGGGCGGCGCCCATGACCATGGCCTCGTCGACCTCCTGGGCGGCGGTCAGCGCCCGTCCGGCGGGGTGTCGCCCCCGCTGCTCGGCAGCTCGCTGGTCGTCGGGATCGTCACCAACAACAACGATCCCGACAAGCTCGGCCGGGTCAAGGTGAAGTTCCCCACGCTGACCGACAAGGAGGAGAGCGACTGGGCCCGGGTGGTCTCGACCGGCGCCGGTTCCAGCCGGGGCCTGCAAATCATCCCCGACGTCAACGACGAGGTGCTGGTCGGCTTCGAGCACGGCGACGTCACCCGGCCTCTGGTGCTGGGCGGCCTG
>DASYFF010000330.1:0-9860 GCA_036498605.1 Acidimicrobiia bacterium
GTGGTACTTCACCGCCCACGCCAACGCCGGACCCCTGGGTGAGATCACCCATCAGGCGAACGACCTCGTCAACCCGATCAACACCGTCTGGGTGCTGGTCACGGCCTTCCTGGTCTTCTTCATGCAGGCCGGGTTCATGGCGCTCGAGGCCGGTTTCGCCCGCTCCCGGGAGACGGTCAACGTCCTCCTCGAGTGCATCTTCGACACCTGCCTGTGCGGTCTCCTGTACTGGGCCTTCGGGTTCGCCTTCCACTTCGGGATGGGCAACGGCCTCATCGGCCACCAGTACTTCTTCCTCAACGGCGCCCCGGCCACCTACGGCACGACCGGCGTGGCCTTCATGGCCTTCTGGCTGTTCCAGTTCGCCTTCGCCGACACCTGTTCGACGGTGACCTCGGGGGCCATGGTCGGCCGGACCGGCTTCAAGGGCGACATCTACTACTCCATCGCCGTGTCGGGCTTCATCTACCCGATCTTCGGCCACTGGGTCTGGGGTCCGGGCGGCTGGCTGGGCAACATGACCCCGCACTTCCTCAACACCTTCACCCATGGCGCGGTGTTCCGGGACTTCGCCGGTTCCACCGTGGTCCACACGGTCGGCGGGTTCATCGCCCTGTGGGGCGCCGTCGCTCTCGGTCCCCGCCTCGGGCGGAAGTTCAAGCGGGACGGCGGCGGCCCCATGCCCCCCCACGACCTCACGATGGGCTCGATCGGGGCGGTCATCCTGTGGTTCGGGTGGTACGGGTTCAACCCCGGCTCGACGCTGTCGGCCATGGACCTCGAAGGCATCGGCCGGGTGGCGACCAACACCACCCTGGCGGCCTGCGCCGGCGGGATGGCGGCCATCCTGTTCGTCTATCCGAGATCGAAGAAGTGGGACCTCGGCATGGCCTGCAACGGCCTGCTGGGCGGGCTCGTGGCCATCACCTGCCCCTGCTACTGGGTGAACAGCACCGGGGCGGTGATCATCGGAGCGGTGGCCGGCATCGTGGTGCCGCTCGGCGTCGACCTGCTCGAGCACCTGCGGGTCGACGACCCGATCGGAGCGGTCGCCGTCCACGGCTTCGCCGGGATCTGGGGGACGCTCAGTCTGGGATTGTTCGCCACCGGTGCATTCGGGATCCCGACACCCGACGGCATCGACACCTCCACCACAGTGAAGGGACTGTTCTACAGCGGCGGGCTCGACCAGCTGAAGGCCCAGTTCATCGGGAGCCTGACCTGCGTGGTGGCGATCTCGGCCGTGTCGCTGGTTCTCTTCTTCCTCGTCGACCTGACCCGAACACTGCGCATCTCATCGGAGGGCGAACAGGAGGGCATCGACCTCCACGAGCACGGCACGCACGCCTATCACATGGAGTTCGGCCAGGGTTCGAGCTTCTCCACCTTCTCCACCGGCGGCGGGTTCAACAAGCCGGCCAACGGAGCGCCCGATCCCGTCCCGTCCGAATCCGAACACGCCTCGAGCTAAGGGGGAGTTGTGGTCCATCTCGTCACGGCGGTGATCAAGCCGCACCGGCTCGACGAAGTGAAAGACGCCCTGCGGGCGGCCGGTGTCATGGGCATGACCGCCAGTGAGGTCCAGGGCTACGGCCGTCAGGGGGGCAAGAGCGAGGTCTTCCGCGGCGCGGAGTACACCGTGGCCTTCGTCCCCAAGGTCAAGATCGAAGTCCTCGTCGACACCTCCGACGTCGACCAGATCATCGACCTCATCGTGAAGACGGGCCGGACGGGCAAGATCGGCGACGGCAAAGTGTGGGCCGTCTCGGTCGACCGCCTGGTCCGGGTCCGCAGCGGCGAATCGGGGACGGACGCCCTGTAGGAGGGGCACACTGGGTGGATGCGCATGCGCCACCCGATCGCTCTCATCGCCACGCTGATCGTGATGGGGGGCTGCCACAGCGGCAGCTCCCCATCACGCGCCGAACAGGGATCGACGCAGGCGTCGACGCAGGCGCCGGTCGCGGCGCCGTCGTCGTCGGCCTGCAGCCTCGGCGCGCAGGGGCCGCCGCCGGGCACGATCGACGCCGCCTTCGCCACCGCGCTGGCCTTCGCCCCTGACGGCCGGCTGTTCTTCGCCGAACGGTCCGGCACTGTGCGCGTCTATCAGGACGCAGCGGTGAAGGAGTTCGCCAGGGTCCCCACGGTCACGACCGAGAACGGCGGCGGCTATAGCGAGCGGGGGCTGCTCGGGCTGGCGGTCAGCCCGACGTTCGCCACCGATCACTTCATCTACGCCTTCGTGTCGAACCCCGACCGGGCCCACCAGGAGATCGTCCGCTGGACGGACTGCGCCGGGACCGGCGGCGGGCTCACCACCCTCGTGACCCTCCCCTCCGGCGCCGACTGCTGCCACAAGGGTGGCCGGCTGGCCTTCGGGCCCGACGGCAAGCTTTACGCCACCCTGGGGGACGAGCACACCTCGGCCGCCGCCCAGGACACCAAGGACCCCCGGGGCAAGGTCCTGCGCTACAACCCTGACGGGACGGTCCCCGCCGACAACCCCTTCGGGGCCAACGACCCGGTCTGGGCCTTCGGCTTCCGGAACCCGTTCGGCCTCGCCATCTCCCCGTCCGGGCAGGTGGCCGTGACCAGCAACGGGCCGAGCGGCGACTCGGGCAGCCCGCCGACCGGGTTCGACATCGTGTTCGACACGGTGAAGGCCGGGTCCGGGCACCAGTGGCCGCACTGCTACGGCTACAGCCACCCGATGCCGGGCCAGACGTCGTGCGGGGCGGGGCAGGTCGAACCGGTCTGGAGCAGCGAGACGACCACCGTGGTGCCGACGGGTGTGGCCTTCGTCGACGGGGCGGGCCCGGCCGGGCTGGCCGGCCACCTCGTGTTCTGCAACTTCAGCGGCGGCATGCGGATCCTGAGCCCCGGCACCCCCCACGCCACCGTGGCCAACGGGCCGGCGGAGTGCACCCTCGACGTCACCCAGGGCCCGGACCACGCCGTCTACTACTCCGACGACGGGCACATCTACCGCCGGGCCTGAGCCCATACCGCCCGAATCGCCCGGGACTAGTCCGTTCGGGGGCGGGAAATGACGCCCCCGCGTCATTGGCCCTGAACAGACCGGTACCGATCATTCCGGTGAGGGTTCTGTACCGCGGCGCGGCCGCGGCGCGCCGCACCCGCCTGCCTATCCGCCTCCCCGGGAGTCGTCATCCCCAAGTTCGCGCCCCACGGCTCCGTCACCGACGGCCACCTCGCCCCGGGGCCGGGCGCGGGCGCGCTGCTGTTCGACGCCAGCCCGACGGCCATGTGGATCCACGACGCCGACACGCTGCGGGTCCTGTCCGTCAACGAGGCCGCCGTCCGCCAGTACGGGTGGTCCCGCCTCCAGCTGCTGTCGATGACCGTCCTCGACCTCATGTCGCCCGAGGACCGGCCGGGCTACCTGGAGGAGCTGCTGGCCCGGGCCGGGAACGGTGCGACCGCCGGGCCCGTCCGCCGCCGGCACGTGACCCGCGACGGCGCCGTCGTCGCCGTCGAGGTCCAGAGCGAGACCGTGACCTTCGAGGGCCGGCCCGCCACCCTGACCGTGGCCCGCGACGTCACCGAGGGCCTGCGGCTCGAAGCGGCCCTCGACACGCTCGGGGACCAGCTCCGCGAGACCCAGGCGGTGGCCAAGGTCGGCATCTGGGAGTGGGACATCACCGACAACCAGGTCCGGTGGTCCGACGAGCTGTACCGCATCTTCGGCCTGTCGCCCCAGGTCTTCCCCGGCACGTTCGAGGGCTACATGGCCCTCGTCCACGCCGAAGACCGGTCGCTGGTCCAGGCCACGGTGGAGCGCAGCCTGCGCTCCCTGGAACCCTTCGACTTCGCCCACCGTACGGTGCTGCCCGAGGGAGCGATCCGCTGGCTGCAGTGCCGGGGCCGGGTCCGGGCCGCTGACGGGCGGCCGGTGCAGATGACCGGTGCCTGCCAGGACGTCACCGCCCAGCGGGAGGCGGCCGAGGCGCTGTCGAAGCTGGCCATGCACGACCCGCTCACCGGCCTGCCCAACCGTTCGCTGTTCATGGACCGCCTCGGCCAGGCCCTGCGCCGCCTCGACCGTAGCGACCGGGTACTGGCCGTGCTTTTCGTCGACCTCGACCGGTTCAAGGTCATCAACGACCGCTTCGGCCACGCCGCCGGCGACGAGATGCTGACCGGTGTGGCCACCCGGCTCCGGGAGGTGCTGCGGCCCCACGACACCGTGGCCCGCCTCGGCGGCGACGAGTTCGTCGTGCTGTGCGACGACCTCGACGACGACCGGGCGGCACTGCGGGTGGCGGAGCGGGTGCTCGTCGCCCTCGACCGCCCCGTCGACTGCAGCGGGCAGGAGGTGGTCTGCTCGGCCAGCATCGGGATCGCCCTCACCCGCCGTTCCGAGGTGACCCCCGACGCCCTGCTGCGGGACGCCGACATGGCCATGTACCGGGCCAAGGAGACGGGCCGGCACCGCATCGAGGTATTCGACAACACGGCCCGCCTGCGGACCCAGGCCCGGATCCAGACCGCCGAGGAGCTGCGCCGGGCGGTGGAGGCCAACCAGCTGCGGGTCGTCTACCAGCCCATCGTGCACCTCGGCGAGGCCACGCCGACCGGCGTGGAGGCGCTGGTGCGCTGGCAGCATCCCCGCCGGGGCCTGCTCACGCCGTCCGAGTTCATCCAGCTGGCCGAGGACACCGGCCTGGTCGTGCCCCTCGGGGCCTGGGTGCTGCGCCAGGCCTGCCGCGACCTGACCGAGATCCTCGACCGGGGCGGCCTCGGCGACAGCCCGTCCGGCCTCGTGGTATCGGTCAACCTCTCCGCCCGCCAGCTGGCCACCCCCGGCCTCCTGCCCATGGTCGAGCGCGTGCTGGAGGAGTGCGGCCTCGAGCCGTGGCGGCTCTGCTTCGAGATCACCGAGAGCGTCCTGATGGAGGACGTCGACACCGCCATCGCCATCCTCTCCGACCTGCGGGGCCTCGGCCTGCGCCTGGCCATCGACGACTTCGGTACCGGCTACTCGTCGCTCGGCTACCTGAAGCGCTTCCCCGTCGACATCGTCAAGCTCGACCGGGCCTTCGTGGCCGGCCTCGGCAACGACAGCGCGGCCGACGCCATCACCGCCGCCGTCATCAACCTCGGCCACGCCCTCGGGCTGTCGGTCATCGCCGAGGGGGTCGAGACCGAGGAGCAGCTGACGGTGCTGCGGGCGCTGCGCTGCGACCGGGCCCAGGGTTACCTGTGGAGCGCGCCGCTGGCCCCGGAGGCGCTGGCCGAGTGGATGGCGGCCAAGCCGTCGGCCCGCCTCGAGCTCGGGCCGGTCGACCTGCCGGCGCTGGTCAACGAGCGGGTGGCGGTCCGCCGGCCGGCGGCCACCGCCCCGATCGTGGTCCAGGTACCGGCCACGCTGGCCGGCGCCTTCGCCGATGCCGGCGCCGTGCGCAAAGTCCTCGACCATCTGCTGGGCAACGCCCTCAAGTACTCGGCGGGGGACCGGCCGGTGGTGGTGAGCGCCGCCGCCGACAAGCGCTTCGTGCGGATCAGCGTGGCCGACTACGGGCGGGGGATGACCGCCGACGAGGCGACCCGCTGCTTCGAGCCGTTCTGGCAGGCCGACGACGTCGCAGCCCTCGACTTGGGCGGCGCCGGGGTCGGGCTGTACATCGTCCGGTCACTGGTCGAGGCCATGGGCGGCCACGTCGCCGTCCGCAGCGCGAAGGGGGCGGGGTCGACCTTCACCTTCGCCCTGCCCCGTTCGGCCAAGGAGGCGCAGCGGGCCGGCCGTCACGGCACCCTGCCGCCGGGGGTGGGGGCGGACTCCTCCATCCGCGAGTTCATGCGTCAGATCGGTGTGCCCAAAATGGGCCAGGTAAAGCCGCCGAGCGTGCCCAGCCGCCGTGGTACCGGAGGAACAGCCCGATGATCGTCGCCCTGGTCGCCGCCTCCAACATCGTCCTCGGGATCGCCTACACCGGCTACGGGATGATGACCGCCATCGAGATGAAGCGGGACTGGCGCACCTTCGGCTTCTCCCACTTCGGCGCCGCCTGGATCTGCATGGCGTTCACGTGTGGACCGCACCATCTCGACCACGGCCTCCACGTCGCGATCGACGGCCGCCTCGGCGGGCCGCTCGACCTGCTGGCGGTGGTGGTCGGCCTGCCGGTCGGTGTGCTGTGGCTTATGCTGCGGCTCGAGGCCTTCCTCGGCGGCCGGGGCGACCGGTTCATCCCCGGCGATCCCCGCTGGCTGCGGGCCGCCCCGGTGGTCGCCGGGCTGTACACGGCGGGCATCGCCGTGGCCTGCGGCGTCGTGCTGGCCGGGCCCCGGGTGCGGCCGGGCTTCGCCGTCTGGGCCAACGTGATCCTCGTCGGGCTGTACATGGCCGTCGGCTGGTTCGTGTTGCGGACCCAGCTGGCCAATCGCCCGTCGATGGGCGGCTGGTCGGTGTCGGGCCTGTCGCTGTCGGTCATCTTCCCGACCTGCGCTCTCATGCACCTGGTGTGGGCCGCCTACGCCGTGGCCGGCCGCTACCAGCAGGACGGGCACGGCCTGGTCGTCGACTGGCTGTCGGTGCCGGCCGGGATCTACTTCCTGTTGGTCGTGCGGGGCTTGTACCGCGACGCCCTGCGAGACTGGAACGACGGCCCCGACGAGGTCACCCCGTCGGTGTCGACGGCGCAGCAGATGGTCAACGGGTCCCGGTGAGCGCCGGGAACGCAACGCCGGAGGAGCTCCGGCACCCCCGTGCCATCGGCTGGCTGGGGACGACCGCCCTGGGGATGGGCGGCAGCAACCAGAGCCTGTTCCTCATCTCGGCGCTGCTGGTGGCCCAGGGCAGCGCGGCGGTGCCGCTGCTCGTCATCGGCCTGCTGCTCAGCTGGGCGGCCCTGCCGGGGTGGACGGAGCTGATCATGATGTGGCCCGACCGGGTCGGCGGGATCGCCGCCACCTGCGCCGAGGCCTTCCGGCCCTACAGCCCCGTCCTGGCCAACCTGACCGGCACCTGCTACTGGTGGGGCTGGGTGCCGACCTGCGGGTTGACGGCCATCCTCTCCGCCTCGGCGCTGCACCAGTGGTACCTGCCGTGGATGCCGGTCAAGCTGGGCGCGGTCGTCATCGTGGCCACGTTCACGGCGTTGAACCTGGCCGGGATGAGGGTCGTGACCCGGGTGGCGGTGGTCATCGCCTGCGGGTCGGCAGGGCTGGCCTTTTTGTCGGGGATCATCCCGGTGCTGACCGGTCACGTCGACTGGCAGCAGGCTTCGTCGTTCCGGCTCACCTCGCCCTTCGGGGGCCTGTTCGGCGGTTTGACCAGCGCCATGGCCGGGCTGTACCTCATCGGCTTCGCCGCTCCCGCCTTCGAGGCCGCCTCCTGCCACGTGGGGGAGACGGTCGACCCGGAGAAAAACGTCCCCCGGGCCATGTACGCCAGCGCCTGGATGGCCACGCTGTACTTCCTCGTGCTGCCGGTGGTGTGGCTCGGGGTGCTCGGGGCGGGGACCATCGGCGGCAACGGCGAACCGTCGGTGCTGGCCCACATGCTGGGGCCGACCTTCGCCCCGCTGTTCGGTTCGGCGGCCAAGGCGGCGGCGGTGTGGTTCATGGTCTTCAACATGTTCCACGGCACGCTGACGCCGCTGACCGGCGCCGCCCGCACGCTGTCGCAGCTGTCGGAGGACGGGCTGCTGCCCAAGACGCTGGCCCGCCGGTCCCGGACCGACGCCCCCTGGGTGGCCTCGCTGCTGACGGCCGTGATGGCCACGCTGTTTCTCCTCGGCGGCGACCCGGTGTGGGTCATCGCCGCGGCCAACTTCACCTATCTCATCGGGATCTCCCTGCCCAGCGTGGCGGTGTGGCTGTTGCGGCGCAACGAACCGGGCCGGGTGCGGCCCTACCGGGCGCCCCGGGGGACGATCGTGCTCGGCGTGCTGGCGGCCGGGGCGTGGCTGCTGACGACGGTGCTGGGTTTCGAGCAGTTCGGGCTGCCGACGGTGCTGTTCGGCCTGACGCTGGCCTACTCGGGGGCGGCGGCCTTCGCCTGGCGGAAGTGGCAGGACCACCGGGGTCAGCCCCGCCGGGTCAAGCGGTCGCTGCACCTGAAGCTGACCGGGGCCATGGTGGCGGTGCTGGTCCTCGACGGGTCGGGCTATCTGATCGCTGTCCAGTCCGTCCGACCTGGCGACGCCGGGATGGTCACGGTGCTGCAGGACATCTTCGTGGCCGTGGCGCTGGTGACGATCACCGTCGGGCTGGTGCTGCCGGGCATGATCGCCCACGCCGCCACCCAGGTGGCCGAGGCCGCCGACAAGCTGGCCACCGGGACGCTGGCCGACCTCACCCGGGCCATGGGGGCGCTGGCCGAGGGTGACCTGGCCGCGGCCCGGGCCCGGGTCGACACGACCAAGGTCGACGTCCACTCGACCGACGAGGTCGGGGCCATGGCCGTGAGCTTCAACACGATCCTCGACGAGGCGGCCCGGGCCGCGGTGTCGCTCGACGGCGCCCGGGAAGCGCTGCGCTCCCACCAGGAGCAGCTGTCGTACCAGGCGCTCCACGACCCGCTGACCGACCTGCCCAACCGGGTGCTGTTCTCCGACCGGCTCCACCACGCCCTGGAGTCCCTGGATCGCCGCCCCGGGCGTCTCGCCGTGCTCTTCGTCGACGTCGACCGCTTCAAGCTGATCAACGACTCGATGGGCCACGCCAAGGGCGACCAGGTCCTGGTCACCATGGCCGACCGGCTGAAGGCGGCGGTCCGGCCGGGCGACACCGTGGCCCGCTTCGGCGGCGACGAGTTCATCGTGCTGTGCGAGGACCTGGCCGACGAGTCGGAGGCGAGCATGATCGCCGAACGGCTCCGGAAGGCCGCCGAGCAGCCGCTGGTGGTCGACGGCGCCCAGTTCGTGGTATCGGTGTCGACCGGGATCGCCCTGGCGCCATCTGCCTCGGGGGAGGCGGGTGAAGCTCCCCGAGTCTCGGCCGACGATCTGCTGCGTGACGCCGACGCCGCCATGTACCAGGCCAAGGACGACGGCCGGAACCAGACCCGGGTCTTCGCCGATTCGTTGCGGACCAAGCTGCTCCACCGGCTTGACACCGAGGTCGAGCTGCGGCGGGCCATCGCCGGCGGCGAGCTGCGGGTCCACTACCAGCCGATCGTCGACCTGGCCGGCGGGGCGGTGGTGGAGGTCGAGGCGCTGGTCCGCTGGCAGCACCCCGAGCGGGGCCTGGTGCCGCCGGGCGACTTCATCCCCGTTGCCGAGGAGACCGGGCTCGTGGTGCCGCTCGGCGAATGGGTCCTGCGGGAGGCCTGTCGCCAGGTCCGCCGGTGGCAGGAGCAGTTCCCCGACCTGGCCGGCCCGACAAGGCCCGGTCTCGGCCTCAGCGTGAACTTCTCCGGCCGTCAGTTGTCGCAGCGCGACATCGTCGCCGTCGTCGACCGGGCGCTGCGCGACGCCGGCCTGCCTGCCGCTTCGCTCACCCTGGAGATCACCGAGAGCGTGCTGATGTCCGACGCCCGCCACGCGGTCGAGGTGGTCCGGGCGCTCGGCGCCCTCGGCGTCCGCTTCAGCATCGACGACTTCGGCACCGGCTACTCCTCCCTGGCCTACCTGAAGCGCTTCTCGGCCCACGTCCTCAAGATCGACCGCAGCTTCATCGACGGTCTGGGCCGCGACGCCCAGGACAGCGCCATCGTCGGCGCCACCATCGCCCTGGCCCAGGCCCTGGGCATGGAGACCGTCGCCGAAGGCGTCGAAGACCCCGACCAGCTCGGCTTCCTCCGCCGCCTCGGCTGCGACCGGGCCCAGGGCTACTACTTCTCCCGCCCCCTCCCCCCGGAGTCCCTCCCCGCCCTCCTGGCCCGCACGGCCGAC
>DASYFF010000331.1:0-2789 GCA_036498605.1 Acidimicrobiia bacterium
CGACGGGGGCGCCGGGCCCGGGCCGGCGGCCGGTGCGGGCGGGGTGGTCATCGGGGGTCGCCTTCGGCGGCGATCGAAGCGTGGAAGCGGCGGTCGTAGTCGTCGGCCAGCGCGTGGAGGACGGCGGCGCCGTCGCCGGCGAAGGAGGCGCCGTGCATGATGCCCAGCGTCGTCGGGGCCAGGCCGGCCAACCGGCGGATCGTCGGGGCGGTGGCGGCCGTGAGACAGGCGGCCCGGAACATGTCCTCGGTGGCGGCGGCCGGGCCGACCACGTCGCCCTCGGTCAGTGCCGGCACGGGCCCGCCGTGGGCGCCGATGTCGCCGGAGAGCAGTGTGGCGGTGGTCTCCTCGAAGAAGAGACCCGCGTCCCAGCCGTGCGGGACGTGGGGGGTGTCGATCCAGCGGAGCCGCTTGCCGCCCAGATCGAGGACCTCGCCGTCGGCCAGCGGTGGGCGGGGCGGCCGGCTGGCCTGATCGGCGCCGGAGAGGAACGTCCCCAGCGTTCCCACCGCCACCTCGGCCCGGGGCGCGGCGTCGAGCCACTCGTTGAGCGCCCCCGACTCGTCGGCCTCCCAGTGCCCGAAACTCACCCAGCGCAGCCGCTCCAGCGGGACGACCTTGGCCAGCGCCCCCGATACCAGCGCGAAGATCTGGCGGGGACCGGTGTGGAAGAGGAGCGCCTGCTCGCCGGCCACCAGGAACTGGTTGAAGGTGAAGCCGCCCGGGATCTGGTCGGTGTACGTCGACAGCCGGTACACGCCCGCCGCGATCTCGTCGACCTGTGTCTCCATCCCTACCCCCCGGATGCGCCGTTCGTCGGACGGGCAGGAGCTTAGGGAACGGGCCGGGCCGGGCGGCACCCGGTCCCGGAAATGGCTCCGGCCCGGGCGCAGGGCCCGGGCCGGAACGCTTCGCCGGGGGAGGACGGCGAAGGCCTGGAGGAGAAGCTGCTACCGAAACGGGACGGTCAGGCGGCGGCCGACGACGAGCGGCGGGCGGGCGCGGAGGCGGCGGCCAGCTGCATCGAGGCCAGCTGGTTGACCTGGGCGGTGAGGGAGGCGATGGCGCTCTCGAGGTCGGCCAGGCCGGAGGTGGAGGTCTTCTCGTCGTCGTCGACGACGTCCTTCACGGCGTCCTTGGCGTCGGTCTCGAGGTCCTTGGCCCGGTCGAGCAGGTCGTCGACGAGGTCCTTGGTGTCGTCGACCATGTCCTCGATGAACCGGGTGAAGGTGTTCTTGCGCTTCGACATCTTCGCTGTCCTTTCGGTGGGGTGCCGTCTGCACCCGGCGTTCAGATTGACTACGCATCGCGTAACTGGCCCGTACTTTACACGATGCGTAATCGATGTCAAGCCCGGCCCGGGAATTATTTCTGGGCGCCCGGTTCGGGTTGACGAGGGTCCTACGCGTAGCGTAAAACCAGCGGAACTCGACGTCTGGAGAAGCCCCCTGGGGAGGGACGGCGCTTCACGACTCTTCAAGGAGACGCACGATGCGCAACCCCTCTGCCCGTTCTTCCCCGCCCGTCCGGCCATTAGCCGCCGCCGTACTGCTCGGCACGGCCCTCCTCGCCGCCGAGGCGGCCGCTCCCGCCGCCCACGCCGTCTCCCGTTCGGCGGTCGTTTCGCTCGGCGAGTTCGGTGGCGCCGTCCGGCCGGCGGCGCCACCGATCGTGCGGCCCGGACGCGGCTGGGCGGGGCGGGCGTCCCGCTCGGCCGACCGCTTCCGCCTCCGGTCGGCGGCCGTCGCGCCGGTCGTCCCGGTCGGCACCGGCGACGACGTCTGGGCCCGGCTGCGCCACTGCGAGTCAGGGGGGCGCTACGACATCAACACCGGCAACGGGTTCTACGGCGCCTACCAGTTCGTCCCCCGCACCTGGCGCAGCCTCGGCTTCCCGGGGATGCCCCACGAGGCGTCGCCGGCCATGCAGGACGACGCCGCCCGAAAGCTCCAGGCCCGCAGCGGCTGGGGGCAGTGGCCGGTCTGCTCCCGCCGGATCGGCGCCCGCTGAGTTTCAGGGCAGGATCTCGACGTACCCGTCCGTTCCATGGACGCGGATCCGCTGCCCATCCCGGATCAGCCGGGTGGCATGCTCCACCCCAACGACGGCCGGGAGGCCGTACTCCCGGGCGATCACCGCGCCGTGGGTCATGAGGCCCCCCACCTCCGTCACCAGGCCCTTGATCGCCACGAACAGGGGCGTCCAGCTGGGGTCCGTGAAGGCGGTGACCAGGATGTCGCCCGCATCGAGATCGGCCTCCGCCATGTCCAGGATGACGCGGGCCCGCCCCTCGGCGGTCCCGGCGGAAACCGCCAAGCCGACCAGCGCGCCGGACGGTAGATCGTCGCGTCGGTACGCCCCGGCGACGCACTCGCCATCCGACGTGAGCACCCGGGGCGGCGTCAGCGCTTCATAGGACCGGAAGGCGTCCTTGCGCTGTTGGATGAGCTCGTCATCCACCTGGTTCGTCCGCACGACGTCGGCGAGTTCCCGGAGCGAGAGGTAGAAGATGTCTTGCTTCTCACGGAGCACCTGCGCCTGCACGAGGCGCCCGGCTTCACCCAGTAAGGCCTGCTTGTAGACGAAGTAGCGGCTGATCATCCCGTACTTCGGATATTCCCGGTACCCGCTGAAGGTCCGCACCCGGTCGATCATCCGCTTGGCCTCTCCGGCCTTCCGCTCCCCGTCCGGCAAGCCCCGCAAGCGCTCCAGCACCTCCTGTGCCATCTTCTGTGCCTCCTGGCGCCCCTGCTCGAAGCGACGCTGGGCGGCGCCCGGTTCGAAGTTCC
>DASYFF010000332.1:0-2665 GCA_036498605.1 Acidimicrobiia bacterium
CATCGCTGACGTCAGCGGTGTCGTGCAGCTCGTCGACGGCGGTCAGGAGGGCCCGCTCGTCGGGGGGCCAGCAGGGGTCGGCCGGAGAGCCCCAGGTGAGGGAGGCGATCTGATCGCGGGTCAGCCCGACGCGGTCCCCGAAGTAGGCAACATGGACGCCACACTCGTATTCGGCGCCGCAGCGGGCGGTGACCCGGTCGATGACCAGCTCCCGCTGGCGCATGGAGAGCGACAGGCGCTTGCTCAGCTCGTAGCTGCCCCAGCCCGTCATCGCCTCGGCCATCGGCCGGTTGCGGGCGAAGAGCTTGAACAGGTTGATCGGGGGGCCCATCTCGGGCAGCGCGGCGTCGGCCAGGCCGATCCGGGGCGCTTCGAAAACAGAAGCAGTCATGCGGCGCATGGTACGGTTTCGAAAATCGAAGCGAAAACCAGGAAGAGCACACCGGTCAGGGGGTCGAAGAGCGGGCGGCCGATCATGGTCGCCCTCGACCTGCTCGGCCGCCGGTGGACGCTGCGGATCATGTGGGAGCTGCGCGACGGGCCCCTCGGCTTCCGGGAGCTTCAGGCCCGCTGCGACGGCATGTCGTCGTCGGTGCTGCGCACCCGCCTCGTGGAGCTCGTCGACGGTGCCCTCGTGGAACGGAACGACGACGGCTACGGGCTCACTCCGATCGGCGAGGAGCTCGGCGCCGCCATCAGGCCGCTGACTGACTGGGCGGAGCGCTGGTCCCCCGGATCCCGGCGGCCGAGGGACCGGTCGACAGCCCGGTAGGCTCGCTGGCGTGGGGCCAGGCCAGAGGGACGCGACACTGCAGGGCTTGATCCTGGCCATCGTGGCCGACGACGGACCGGCGGTCGCGGCGATGCTGGGAGCGGCTCCCGCGCTGGCCACCGCCCGGGTGGAGGAGGGTGCCACCCGGGCCCAGGCCCGCGATCACTACTTCTCCGAGATCGAGCACTACGTCTACGGAGGCGACACGGCGTTGCACGTCGCCGCGGCGGCGTACCGGGAGCCGGTGGTCCGGGTGCTCATCGAATGCGGTGCGGACATCGCCGCCCAGAACCGGCGCGGAGCTCAACCGCTGCACTACGCCGCCGACGGGGCTCCCGGCTCCCGGAACTGGAACCCCGCCGCGCAGCAGGAGACGGTGGCGACGCTGCTGGCGGCGGGCGCCGATCCCAACGTCACCGACAAGAGCGGCGTCGCCCCGCTGCACCGGGCGGTGCGAACCCGCTGCTCGGCGGCGGTGGCTGCGCTCCTTGCCGGCGGCGCCGACCCGTTGCTCCCCAACAAGAGCGGCTCGACCCCGCTCGAGCTCGCTCGCCGGACGACCGGCCGGGGTGGCAGCGGATCCCCCGAGGCAAAGGCTGAGCAGGAAGCGATCGTCCGGCTGCTGGCTTAGCGGCAGACCGGGTGACCGCCCGTCAGGGGCGGCGGTCGTCGACGGGGCCGTCGGCTTCGGGCCAGGTGGCGAGGAGGTCGCGCTTGCGGACCTTGCCGACGTCGTTGGCGGGGAGCGGCTCGGTGCGCAGCCACCAGGAGGTGGGGACCTCGAAGTAGGCGAGGTGCTCGGCGGCGAAGCTCCGCAGCTCGGCCACGGTGATGGTGCTGTCGGCGTCGAGGACGACGGCGGCGGCCACGATCTCGCCCAGATCGGGATCGGGTCGGCCGCAGACGGCCACCTCCCGCACCGCGGGGTGCTTGAGGAGCACGTCCTCCACGTGGGTGGAGGCGATGTTCTCGCCGCCCCGGATGATCAGGTCCTTCAGGCGGCCGGTGATGAACAGGTAGCCGTCGGCGTCGATGTGGCCGACGTCGCCGGTGTGGACCCACCCGTCGTCGTCGATCACGCCGTCGGACGGCTGGCCCCAGTAGCCCAGCATCTGTGTCGGCGTGCGGGCCACAACCTCGCCGCTGCCGAGCTCGTCGGGGCGGTCGATGCGGAGCTCCACGATCGGCAGCGGCCGGCCGGCGGTGCCGGGCCGCTCCACCAGGTCCCGCCCCGAGGCCGCGGTCAGCGTCCCCCCGCCCTCCGACAGCCCGTAGACCTGCGACACGCCCCGCTCCACGTTGGGGAACCGGGCCTTGATCCGGGTCACCAGCTCCGGCAGGACGGGCGAGCCGCCGAGCGAGATCGCCCGCACACTCGACAGGTCGCGGCCCTCGATCGTCGGGTCGTTGAGCACCCGGCTCACCATCGTCGGCACGCCGCCCCAGCGGTGCACCCCTTCCGCCTCCATGAGGTCGAGGACCTCGGTCGGGTCGAACCTACCGGCGGGGAAGACCAGGGTGCCGCCGAGCAGGAACTGCCGGACCAGCGCCTGCACGCCGCCGATGTGGAACAGGGGGCCGCTCTGGAGCGCCACCTCCCGGGGTGAGCCGTGGCCGAGGGCATGGGGCAGCTGCCGGGTGACGTGGAGCAGCGTGTGCTGGAGGGCCACCACGCCCCGGTGGGGGAGCACCGCCCCCTTCGGCGGACCGCTGGTGCCCGAGGTGAAGAGGATGAGGGCCGGCTCGTCCTCCCCGGCCGGCGCCGGACGGGCCAGCGCCGCCCGTCCGGGCGCCGACGCCTGCGCCGCCAGCGCCTCCAGCTCCAGCACCGCCACTCCGTCGGGCACCAGCTTGGCCGAGCGGGGATCGGCCAGGACGAGGGTGGTGTCGACG
>DASYFF010000333.1:0-1960 GCA_036498605.1 Acidimicrobiia bacterium
CAACACTTTCGAGCGGAAACGCTCGACCTTCGACGCTGCCATCGCCTCGATCCCCAAACCTTTCGGGGAATCACCGAAAGGTTTTGTGATTCCCAAAATCGAGGTTATGCGCTGAATCGGTATTCAGCAAGATTCCCCAGAAGTGCCAGCTGACCTGCACCTTTGTTCTGTGCGAGCGGGGAGACTTGAACTCCCACCCCCTTGCGGGGACCAGGACCTAAACCTGGCGCGTCTGCCTGTTCCGCCACGCTCGCTGGCATCCGTGTCTACGGCACGGAGCCGTGGCCGGATGAGGGAATTCTTGTCCGGGGCGCGGCGGAGTCAACCGCAGGAGTCGGAACCGGCGTCGGTGAAGGTGCCGCTGGTGGGGATGAAACGCCAGTCGTAGCCGCCGGGGTGGAGGGTCAGCTGGACCACCCCGAAGGTGTGGTCCTTGCGGACCTGGCTGTGGGCGGCGGGCTGGCCCTTGAAGGTCTCGTGTTCGGCGCCGCCCGTCCCCACGATGAACTGGCGGATGCCGTGCGGGTCGAGGTGGCCGGCGGAGTCCTGGCGGGGGAAGCGCTCGTAGACATGGCGGTGGCCCGAGAGGACGAGGTCGGCCCCGGCGGCCTGGAGGTCGTTCCAGATGGCCGACATGTGGGTGTCGGACGTCTCGAGGTGGGAGGCGCCCGGTTCGATGGCCGGCGAGAAGAACCGGGGGTGGTGCCAGTAGGCCAGGAGGCAGCGGTGGGGGTGGGCGGCCAGGTCGGCCTTGAGCCAGCGCTCCTCGGGCGAGCCGGGGCCGCAGCCGCTGACGCAGTTGCTGTTGAGCGACACGAGGTGCCAGGCGCCGAGGTCGAAGCTGTACCAGCCCTTGCCGGCTTCGCCGGCGGCGCCGCCGAAGTACTTGTAGTAGGCCGCCCCGCCCTTGGTGACGTACTCGTGGTTGCCGGGCGAGGGCCTGGTGCGGGACTTGATCGACGGCCGGCCCCAGGTCGGGCCGTAGCACTGGGCGAAGTTGGCCGCCGACCCGTTGGGGTAGGCGTCGTCGCCCAGGGTCAGGACGGTCCCGGGCAGGGTCTCGAGGAGGGCGGCGGTGGCACTGTCGTTGGCGCTGTTGCAGGTGGCGATGTCGCCGGCCGCGAGGACGACCGGATCGGTGCCGGGCGTGGCGGCCCGGACACCGATCGGGTTGAGCAAGGTCGACAGCCCCAGCGCGGCCGCCGCCGAGAGGCGAACGAGCCGCTGTCGTGTCGTCATTGCCAGGGCCAGTGGAAGCCGTGGTGCTTCTGGCCCGGGTGAGCATTGGTCCCGGTCTTGGTCGGGATGCGGGGCAGGTCGTTGCCCTTCTCGAAGGCCGTGCCGAGGTCGGCCACGGCGGCGTCGCGGCTGCCGAGCGGGGCCAGGCCCCAGCGGTGCTCGATGGTGGTCAGGATCGACGTCGTGTCATGGGGCGTCGAGTCGACGACGGCCTTCTTGTGCAGCTGGGGCGAGATCACCATGGCCGGGATGCGGGTGCCGGGGCCCCACTTGTCGCTCGTCCCCGACTTGGGGTCGGAGGGCGGCGGGACGTGGTCCCAGGCGCCGCCGAACTCGTCGTAGGTGATCACGATGGCCGTCGACTTCCAATCGGGGGAGGCCTGGACGGCCTTGATGAGGTCGACGAGGTGGGCGTCGCCCTGGCTCACGCCGGTGTAGCCGGGGTGCTCATTCTCCGGTCCCAGCGGCTTGACGAACGACACCGCCGGCAGCGAGCCGGCCTTGGCCGCGGCCAGGAAGTCGGCCTCGTCCTTCAGGTGCGTGATCCGCTCCTGGTTGGTTTCCTTGCCCTGGGCGTCGGGCTTGCTGGCGTACCGGTCGTAGTAGTTGAACGGCTGGTGGTGGAACTGGAACAGCAGGTCAGGGCAGTAGGGGTACGTGGCGTTGGTGAACGTCGGCTGCGAGCAGCCCGGCCCGGCGCCATTGGTCCAGCCGGGGCCGG
>DASYFF010000334.1:0-9774 GCA_036498605.1 Acidimicrobiia bacterium
GTCCTCATGTGGTGGAACTTCGTGGCCCGCACCAGGGAGGAGATGGTCGAGGCCCGCTCGGCCTGGGAGGCGGGCGACGACCGGTTCGGCCCGGTCGAGACGGGGCTCGGCCGCATCCCCGCCCCGCCGCCGCTCTGGGACCGGCCCGGAATGCGGCCGGCGGAGAGATAGTTGAGAGTTGTATGACCTTCACCGAACAGCAGCCCACCGTGGACATCCGCCGGGCCGACGACCGGTTCAAGACGAAGATCGGCTGGCTCGACTCCAAGCACTCGTTCAGCTTCAGCCGCCACTGGGATCCGGCCAACACCGGCCACGGCCTGCTGCTGGTCAACAACGACGACATCGTCCTGCCCGGTCAGGGCTTCGAGACGCATCCCCACCGCGACATGGAGATCGTCACCTGGGTGCTGCGGGGCTCGCTCGTCCACCAGGACTCCACCGGCACGGCCGGCGTCATCTACCCCGGGCTGGCCCAGCGGATGAGCGCCGGCACCGGCATCCTCCACTCGGAGAAGAACGACTCCTGGACGCTGGCCGGCGGGCCCCACCACGACGAGCCGGTCCACTTCGTGCAGATGTGGGTCGTGCCCGACGAGGCGGGCATCACCCCCGGCTACGAGCAACTGGAGATCGACGGCGAACTCCTCTCGGGCGGCCTGGTGACGGTGGCTTCGGGGATGGACAAGCACGAGGGGGCGTCGGCCATCCGCATCCGCAACCGCTACGCCGCCCTCCACGCCGCCCGCCTCCCGGTCGGCCAGACGGTGGAGCTGCCGGAGGCCCCCTACCTGCACCTGTTCGTGCCCCGGGGGACGGTGGAGCTCGAAGGTGCCGACGTCCTCAACGAGGGCGACGCCGTGCGCTTCACCGCCACCGGCGGCCAGAAGGTCACGGCGATCGAGCCGGCCGAGATCCTCGTGTGGGAGATGCACGCGGCGCTGGCCGCCTGACGACCGCTTGATGCGCTACTCCAGCTTCCTGACCGACAGCGGCCGCTGGGACGGCTTCGACCTCCGGCCCGACGACATCATCATCGCCGCGCCGGCCAAGACCGGCACGACCTGGACCCAGATGATCTGCGGGCTGCTCGTCTTCCAGACGCCGGAGTTCGACCGGCCGCTGGACGAGATCTCGCCCTGGCTGGAGATGCGCCTCCGCCGCCGGGGCGACGTCCACGACCTCTACCGGGCCCAGAAGCACCGCCGCTTCATCAAGAGCCACACCCCGCTCGACGGGCTCCCGGCGGCCGCCGGGGTCACCTACATCTGCGCCGGCCGGGATCCCCGCGACGTGGCCCTGTCGTGGCGGGCCCACCTGGCCAACATCGACTTCGAGGTCGCCTTCGCCGCCCTGGCGGCGGCGATCGAGCCCGGTGACAGCTTTGGCCCCCCGCCCGACCGGCTCGACTTCGCCGACGAGCGGGAGGCCTTCCTCCACTGGGTCGACGACCCCACGCCGCCGTCCGAGATGGCGATGAGCCTGGCCGGCACCCTCCATCACCTGGGGACGTTCTGGGCCGTCCGGGACCGGGGCGACGTGATCCTGCTCCACTACGACGACCTCAAGGCCGACCTCGAGGGCGAGATGCGCCGCATCGCCGGGCGGCTCGGCATCGAGGTGCCCGAGGAGCGGTGGCCGGCGCTGGTCGAGGCGGCCGGTTTCGACGCCATGCGCCGGCGGGCCGACGACACCGCCCCCGACACGCAGAACCGGATCTGGAAGAGCAACCGGGCCTTCTTCAACAAGGGCACGAGCGGGCAGTGGCGGGCGATCTACGACGCCGAGGCCGATGCCCGCTACCGGGCCCGCCTCGCCCGGCTGGCCCCCGACGATCTCGCCCGCTGGCTCCACCGTGGGAACCTGTGAGCATGGGCGCACCGCTGCCGTCCTCCGTGGTCACCGAACCCTGGGTCCCGCCGACGCCCTCCCTGGTGGAGACGGCGGCCGGGGCGGCGGCCGGCGCCTGGGCCGCCGTGGGGGCCCCGGTGCTGGTCCATCTGGTCCGGCGGGGCCTCGCCCCGCTGGGCGTGTCCCGAGACGCCGGGCTGGCCGCCCTGGCCGGCGCCGACGGCGACGGCGACCCCGGATGGTTCGGGCCCGGCAGCGTCACGTGGCGGGTCCACGCCGACACGTCGATGCTGGTGGCGGGCATGACCGCCTTCGCCCTCCAGACGCTGCACCCCCGGGCCATGGCCGGCGTGTGGGACCACAGCGCCTTCGGCGGCGACTTCTTCGGCCGCACCCGGCGGACGGGCGAGTTCGTCCAGGGTGTGGTCTACGACCCGGCGGCTGCGGCCGAGCGCCGCTGCGAGGGGCTGCGCCGCATCCACGACCGTGTGGTGGGGCAGACGCCCGACGGCCGGCCGTACTCGGCCGGCGACCCCGAGCTGCTGGAGTGGGTCCACGTGACCGAGTACCTGGCCATCGCCTCGGCCAACCGGCGCTTCGCCGCCCACCCGATGAGCCGGGCCGAGCTCGACACCTACGTGGCCGAGGTGGCCCGGGTCGGGACCGCCGTCGGCGTCGTCGACCCGCCCCGGACCTGGGCCGAGCTCGACGCCGCCCTCCGCCGCCACGCCCCCGACCTGGCGCTGGGCGAGCAGGCCGCCACCGCCGTGCGCTACCTGGAGAACCCGCCCTTCCTGCCCGCCGTGGCCCGCCCGCCGTGGCGGGCCGTCTGGGCGGGGGCGACGGCCTGCCTCCCGCCCCTCGGCCGGACGCTGCTGCGGACCTCCGAGCCGCCCCTCCCCGAGGTGGCGGCCTGCCGGGCCCTCGTCCGGGCCGTCGGCCGCCTTCTGGGCGAGCCGCTGCCCCTCCGGCGGGCGAAGCGGCGAGTGGCCGGCTGAGGGGGAACGACACCGGGAATTCACCAAAAGGGTGACGGGACATCGCCGCGGAAACGGGTAAGAATGCTCCTCGTCCCTGTCCCCCCACCACACAAAGGAGCCTCAAGCCATGAAGCGTTTCATCGGCTTGTTCGTAGCAACAATCACAGCTTCCGTCCTTCCGCTCTCGGCGGCCGGCGCCAGCGCCGCCCCAAAGCCGGCTGACTACCAGCCCGGTTGCGAGCAGGCCTATCAGGGCGGCAAGGCCCTCTTCGACGCCTTGATCAACAGTCCGCTGAAGCCCGTCACCAATGCGTTGGAGAAGGGCATGTGCGGCGAGAACAAGCACTCGTAAGACAACCCTGAAACACCGAAATACCCGAGGGGGGTGTGCGCCATGAGCGCCACCCCCCTTTTTTGATCAATCGCCGGCGCTCCGCAGCATGCCCGGGGGCACCGCCTGGATCTCCACCGTCACCCCGAGGGCCGCTTCGAGCAGGTCCTTCCGGTTCCGGGCCGAGTACAGCTCGAGGTCGGCGTCGGCGCCGGCCTTGGTCTCCACCAGGATCCGCAGCGGCCCGCCCCCGGCGCCGCCGTCGACGCGCAGGCGGTTGACGGCCCCGGAGCGGGTGCGGTCGAGCCCGGCGGCGATCCGCAGCATTCCCGACAGCACCTCGACCACCCGCTGGTCCTCGTCGGGGAGGCCGGCGTACTCCGGGTGGCGCAGTTTCGGCGTCGACTTGCGGTGGTAGCGGGCCACGAGGGCCATGATCTCGAGCTCGTGGTCGGTGAAGCCCGTCAGCAGCTCGCTGTTGCGGATCACGTAGTAGCTGTGGAGGTGGTGGCGGTCGTGGCTGATGACCAGCCCGACGTTCTGGAGGAGGGCCGCCGCCTCCAGCCACTCCTCGGCCTCGTCGGACAGCTCCGTCAGGTGGCGCAGCCCCTCGAAGAGCTGGAGGGCCAGCTCGGCGATCTGCTCGCTGTGAGCCTGCTCCCCCGGCACCAGGGCGGCCAGGTGCCGCACGCTCTCGTAGCGCAGGTCGCGCAGATGGCCGAGGCTGCCGGCCTGGCGGCGGCGGACGACGTCGAGCAGCACGCCCTCCCGGAGGGCGAAATCGGAGACGACCAGCTCGGTGATCCCGAGGTTCCGGACGACCTCCTCCAGGATCACGACGCCGCCGAGGATGATGTCGGCCCGCCGGGGGTCGAGCCCCGGCACGTCCAGCCGGTCGGCCACCCGGGGCCGGGAGGCGAGGTCGTCGACTACGTCGGCCAGGTCGTCGGCGGTGAAGCTGCGCATCCCGACCTGGCGGGGCGCCTCGCCTCCCTGCCGGGCCCGGACCATCTCGTAGACGTTGAGGATGGTCCCCGAGCTGCCCACGGCCACCTCGAAGCCCCCGGCCTCGACCACCATCTCGTTGACCCGGGGCAGGAAGCTCCGGACGAACTTGCGGGCGTCGTCGACGGCCTTCTTCTTGACCGGCTCCTTGCGGAAGAACCGCTCGGTGAGCCGGATGGCTCCGACCTTGAGGCTCCGGGCGACCAGCACGTCGCCGCCCGTCCCGACGATGAACTCGGTGCTGCCGCCGCCGATGTCGACGACGACCACCTGCTGGTCGAAGACCGGCACCGCCTGGAGGACGCCGAGGTGGATGAGCCGGGCCTCCTCGACGCCGGAGATGACCTCGATCTTGACGTTGGCCTTGGCCAGGGCCGCCTCGAGGAAGTCGTCGCGGTTCTCGGCCTCCCGCACGGCGCTGGTGGCCACGGCGTGGACCTCGGCCCCGAACGTGTCGGCCACCCGGCGGAACCGGCCCAGGGCCGCCACCCCCCGCTCGATGGCGTCGGGCTGGAGCTCCTTCATGTCGCCCGACCCGGAGCCGAGCCGGACGACCTCCTTGTCGCGGGCCAGGATCTCGAAGCGGTTGTTGCCCGTCGGGCGGGCGACGACGAGATGGATGCTGTTGGTGCCGATGTCGATCGCGGCCACCGGGGTGGCCACCTGCGAGGCTGTCGACACCACGCCCGCAGGTTACCCTCCGCTGGTGGCCCCCACCCCTGCCCCGACGGCCTCCGTGGCCCGGACCATCGCCACCGAGCTCGGGGTGCGGGAGGCCCAGGTGCGGGCGGCCGTCGACCTCCTCGACGGCGGTGCCACCGTCCCCTTCGTGGCCCGCTACCGCAAGGAGGCCACCGGCGGGCTCGACGACGCCCAGCTCCGCGCGCTGGAGGAGCGGCTCCGCTACCTGCGGGAGCTGGAGGAGCGCCGGGCCCAGGTGCTGGAGTCGATCGAGGCCCAGGGCAAGCTCGACGACGACCTCCGGGCCAAGATCGCCGCCGCCGACACCAAGGCCCGCCTCGAGGACATCTACCTCCCCTTCAAGCCGAAGCGCCGCACCAAGGCCCAGATCGCCCGGGAGGCGGGGTTGGAGCCGCTGGCCACGGCGCTGCTGGCCGATCCGGCGCTCGACCCGGCGACCGCCGCCGCCGCCTTCGTCGACGCCGACAAGGGGGTGGCCGACGGGGCCGCCGCCCTCGAAGGCGCCCGGGCCATCCTCGTCGAGCACTTCGCCGAGGACGCCGACCTCATCGGTGCCCTCCGGGACCGGTTGTGGCGCACCGGCGGGCTGACCTCGACGGTGCGGCCCGGCAAGGAGGCGGCCGGGGCGAAGTTCGCCGACTACTTCGAGTTCTCCGAGCCCTTCACCAGGCTGCCGTCGCACCGGATCCTGGCCTTGTTCCGGGGCGAGAAGGAGGAGGTGCTCGACGTCAGCGTCGACCCCGGAGGGCCGGCCGACTACGAGGCCCGCATCGCCGGGCGGTTCCGGATCGAGGACCGGGGCCGGGCGGGCGACGCCTGGCTGGGCGAGACGGTGCGCTGGGCGTGGAAGACGAGGATCTCCGTCCACCTCGGCCTCGACGTCCGCAGCCGGCTGCGCCAGGAGGCGGAGGACGGGGCGGTCGGGGTCTTCGCCGCCAACCTCCGCGACCTCCTGCTGGCCGCCCCGGCCGGCGCCCGGGCCACCATGGGTCTCGACCCGGGACTGCGGACGGGCGTCAAGGTGGCGGTCGTCGACCGCACCGGCAAGGTCGTGGCCACCGACACGATCTACCCCCACGAGCCCCGCCGCCAGTGGGACGAGTCGATCGCCCGCCTGGCCGCCCTGGCCCGGACCCACGCCGTGGAGCTGGTGGCCATCGGCAACGGGACCGCCTCCCGGGAGACCGACAAGCTGGCCGGCGACCTGAGCCGGCTGCACCCCGACCTCGGGCTGACCAAGGTGGTCGTGTCGGAGGCCGGGGCGTCGGTGTACTCCGCCTCGGCCTACGCCGGCAAGGAGCTGCCGGGCCTCGACGTGTCGCTGCGGGGGGCGGCATCGATCGCACGGCGCCTCCAGGACCCGCTGGCCGAGCTGGTCAAGATCGACCCGAAGTCGATCGGCGTCGGCCAGTACCAGCACGACGTGACCGAGGGGAAGCTGTCCCGCTCCCTCGACGCCGTGGTGGAGGACTGCGTCAACGCCGTCGGCGTCGACGTCAACACGGCCTCGGCGCCGCTGCTGACCCGGGTGTCGGGCATCGGCGAGGGCCTGGCCGAGAACATCGTCCGCCACCGCGACGAACACGGCCCGTTCCGGAAGCGTTCCGCGCTCAAGGAGGTGGCCCGCCTCGGGCCCAAGGCCTTCGAGCAGTGCGCCGGGTTCCTGCGGATCCCGGGCGGCGACGACCCGCTCGACGCCTCGGCCGTGCACCCCGAGGCCTACCCGGTGGTGCGGCGGATCCTGGCCGCGGCGAAGACCGACGTGCGGGCGCTGATCGGCGACACCACCCGCCTCCGGGCCCTGCGCCCGGACGACTTCGTCGACGCCAACTTCGGCCTTCCGACGGTCACCGACATCCTGAAGGAGCTGGAGAAACCGGGCCGCGACCCCCGCCCGGCGTTCAAGACCGCCACGTTCGTCGAAGGGGTGGAGAAGATCGGCGACCTCACCCCGGGGATGGTGCTGGAGGGAGTCGTCACCAACGTGGCCGCCTTCGGGGCCTTCGTCGACGTCGGCGTCCACCAGGACGGGCTGGTCCACGTGTCGGCCATGGCCCGGCGGTTCGTGAAGGACCCCCGGGAGATCGTGAAGCCGGGCGACGTCGTCCAGGTCAAGGTCCTCGAGGTCGACGAGCCCCGCAAGCGGATCTCGCTCACGCTGCGCCTCGACGACGAGATTCCGGAACAAGGGGCTCAAGTGGGACGGAGGCCGCGCCGATAACCGAAGGGTGGGGAACTATGACGAGATGAGCACTGCCCGCCTGACCTGGGTCGTGCTCGACCGGCTGGTCCCATCCGACGACGAGGCGGCGGCCCGGGCGGCGCTCATCGCCCGCGACCCCGAACTGGCCATCGGGGTGGCGACCGGCGCCGTCAGCGAGGACGAGGCGATCGAGACCCTCCGGCGCCGCCAGGGCGGCTACCGCCCGGCGGGCGACGCGGCGGCGGTGCGGATGCTGGCGGTTCTGGTGGCGGTGCTCCTGGTCCTGGCCGTGCTGGCCGCCGCTCTGGTGCACTGACCAGATCCTCCCAGCCGGCGACGCCTAGGAAAGTCTTCAAGACATTCACCCGAAGCGCGGGCGAACTTCAGCCGGTCCTCGGGGGAGCTCAACGCCGGGGCGTCGAAGTCCGGGACGCCCATACCCAAAGCGTGCAAAAGGGACCGCCCCGCACTCGACCCCTGGGAGGACGAGATGCAGGAACTTCGCTGTTGCTCCCCCCGCCCCGTGCTCGTCGCCGGTGCCCCCCGCTCCGGCACCACCTGGATCGGCACCGTCCTGTCGCTGGCCGACGGCGCCTGCGGTGTCCACGAGCCCGACAACCCCGCCCACGACCCCTTCGCCCTCCGGGCGTCGCTCGGCCTGGGCCGCTTCCCCCTCCTCGACAAAGGTGACATCGCTCCCGCCGAGTACGAGGACCTCTGGGCCCGGGCGCTGGCCGGCCTCGGCCACCGCCACACAACCCGGTGGCTGGCGGCCAAGACGCTGCTGCGCCACACGCCATGTCCCGAGCTGCGGGCCGCCTTCGACGGCGGCACCCCGGTCGTGTCGACCCGCATCGCCGCCGTTCGGCGGGTGGCCACCCCGCGCTCGGAGCCTGCTCCCGGCCCCCGCCCGATCGTCAAGTCGGTGCACTGCACGTTGGCCCTGCCGTGGCTGGCCGAGCGGTTCTCGCCCCAGACGGTCCTCGTCCTGCGCCACCCGCTCAACGTGGTGGCCAGCTATCTCGAGCTGGGGTGGGCCGATGCCGGCCTCCACACCCGGGCCGCCGAGCTGGGCGACGCCCTGCGCGTCCCCGTCCCCGCCCTCCCGGACGGCGCGCCGCCGGTGGCCCGGATCGCCTGGCAGACAGCGTTGTTCGCCTCGGTGCTCACCGACCTGGCCGACCGCCACCCCGGCTGGCGGCTCGTCACCCACGAGGAGCTGTGCCGGGAACCGGCAGAGCGCTTCCGCCGCCTCTACGCCCAGCTCGGCCTCGGCTGGACAGCGGCCGCCGAGGAGTTCCTGGACCGATCGAACCGGCCGGGGACGGGCATCAGGACCAACCGGGTGACGAGGACCCAGCCCGGGCGGTGGCGCCACCGGCTGACCTACGCCCAGGTCGAGGAGGTCCGCCGGGTGCTCGACCTGTTCCCCGAGATGTGGGAAGCGGAGGAGCTGATCGCTTAGCCCGGTCAGTTCAAGATGGAACGGCCGATGATCTCCTTCATGATCTCCGTCGTGCCGCCGTAGATGCGGGTGACGCGGGCGTCGGTGTAGGCCCGGGCGATGGGGTACTCGGTCATGTAGCCGTAGCCGCCGTGGAGCTGGACGCCGATGTCGGTCGTCCGGCCCTGCAGCTCCGAGCACCACCACTTGGCCATGGCCGCCTCCTCGGCGGTGAGCTGCCCGGCGTTGTGGGCCAGGATCGCCTTGTCGACGAAGGCCTCGGCCACGGCGATCTCGGTGGCCATCTCGGCCAGCTTGAACCGGGTGTTCTGGAAGGCGGCCACCGGCTGGCCGAAGGCCTTGCGCTCCTTCACGTACTCCAGCGTCCAGCGGTAGGCGGCCCGGGCGGTGGCCAGGCCGGCCACGGCGATCGACAGCCGCTCCTGGGGCAGGTTGGTGACGAGGTGGCGGAACCCCTCGCCCTCGGCGCCGAGCAGGTTCTCGACCGGCACCCGCACGTCGGTGAAGAAGAGCTCGGCGGTGTCCTGGGAGTGGAGGCCGATCTTCTCCAGGTTGCGGCCCCGCTCGAAGCCCTCCATGCCCCGCTCGATCACGAGCAGCGACATCCCCTTGTGCTTCTGGGTGGGGTCGGTCTTCACCGCCGTGATGACGAGGTCGGCGTTGATGCCGTTGGTGATGAAGGTCTTCGACCCGTTGACCACGTAGACGTCGCCGTCGCGGATGGCGGTGGTCGACATCGACGCCAGGTCGGAGCCGATGCCGGGCTCGGTCATGGCGATGGCGGTGATGAGCTCGCCGGAGCAGATCCCCGGCAGCCAGCGCCGCTTCTGCTCCTCGTTGGCCTGGTGGAGGATGTAGGGCAGGCAGATGTCGTTGTGGAGCGTGATGCCGAGCCCGCTGCCGCCGATGGCCGTCTCGGCGACCTCCTCGATGATCACGGTGTTGTAGCGGAAGTCCTTCACGCCACCGCCGCCGTACTCCTCGGGCGCCTCCATGGCCAGGAACCCGGCCGCCCCGGCCCGGGCGAAGACGGCCCGGTCCATGATCCCGTCCCGCTCGAACTCCTCGGCCCGGGGGACGATCTCCTTCTCCAGGAACCGCCGGAAGCTGTCGCGGAACATGTCGTGCTCAGGCTCGAAGAGTTCGCGTCGCATGGGTGACATCTTTCCGTACCGGCTCAGCCGAGGCGTGATCGGCCGGTCAGGATGAGGTACCACGACTCGCCCGTCACCCGGCC
>DASYFF010000335.1:0-10806 GCA_036498605.1 Acidimicrobiia bacterium
CCACAGGCCCCGGCGGCGGGCCTCGGCCTTGAGGTCCTCCATGACCGGCGGATGGGCGTGGGGGTTGCCCAGCTCGACCAGCTGCTGCTCGTAGACGGCCTCCGCCGGGTAGACGTGCTCGTCCATGAAGGCGGTCAGCTGGGTCTGCAGCTCCTGGCACCGCGTGCTGAGGGAGAACTCCATGGCGGAGAGCATCGCACAGCGGGCGTCAAGCTTCGTAAACCGACATTCGCCCGGCGGTGGCCCGCTGTTCACACGGCTTTCGTAGCGTCCGCGCCACCACGACAAAGGAGGCGTCCATGCGGCGACGCGCAGCACTGTCGGTCGGGATCTGTCTCAGCCTGATGCTCCTCGGCGTCACGCCGGCCCGGGCGGCGGCGGTCCGCCGGGCGCCCTGGACCCACCTCGTCGTCATCTACGAGGAGAACCATTCCTTCGACAACATCTGGGGCGGCTGGCCGGGTGTGAACGGCCTCAACAGCCCGAGCGCCAGGCACAGCACCCAGGTCGACGCCTCGATCCTCCGCAAGGCGCTGCCGTGCCTCCTCCAGGACGACGTCAACCTGACCACCCCGCCGCTGGCCAAGGTCTGCTCCGGCACGAAGGCCGACGGGAGCTCCTTCGACAGCCACTTCCCCAACAAGCCCTTCGCCATCAACGACTATCTCCCGCCGACGGCCAAGACGTGCTACGTCCCGACCCAGGCCACGCCGAGCGGCCCGAGCAACGGGGTGGTGGCCGGAGCCCCGGGCGCCATCGAGGGGGGCTGTACCCGGGATCTCGTCCACCGGTACTACCAGGAGCAGTACCAGCTCGACGGCGGGCGCCAGGACCGCTACGTCACCGCCAGCGACTCCGACGGCCTCCCCATGGGGTACTACGACACGGCGTCGCTGCCGCTCTACCAGTACCTGCACGGCCCCGGCGCCCCGCCCTACGTCATCGACGACAACTTCTTCCAGGGCGCCTTCGGCGGCTCGTTCCTCAACCACCAGTTCCTCATCGCCGCCGGGGCGCCGCTGTGGCCCGGCGGGGCCGACCGGAGCGGCGTCCAGACCGGCTGCGCCACCGGCACCGCCAACTGCGACCTCCACTCGGTCGTCGACCTCAACGGCATGCCCGCCAAGTCCGATCTCTACAAGCCGCTCGGCAACGCCGCCATCGCCGCCCCCCTCGTGGCCGACAACCAGCTGACCCAGGCCGCCGCCACCCCCACGGGCGCCCTCTGCGCCGTGCCGACGGGGGCGGTCAAGCCTCCGGTCCACACGACCTGCGGCGACTACGCCGTCAACACCATCCAGCCGTTCAGCCAGCCCTACTCGCCGGGCACGGCGGTGGGGAAGCGGCTGCCGCCGCTCACCACACCGAACATCGGCGACCGGATGAGCGCCAGGCACCTCACCTGGGCCTGGTACGCCGGCGGGTGGGCCGACGCCGCCGGGTACGTCGACGGGCCGGGCTGGACCATGGGACACGGGCCCGACAGCTGCGGCGCCAACAGCTTCAGCGCCGCCAAGTTCCCCTACTGCCCCGACTTCCGGTTCCAGTTCCACCACCAGCCGTTCAACTACTACGACAAGTACAAGGCGATGCCCGACGCCAGCGGCAAGGAGACGAACCCGCAGCGGCTCGCCCACCTCCTCGACGAGCAGGACTTCCTGGCCGCGGCCAAGGTCGGCCTGGCCAACGTGTCGTTCGTCAAGCCCCTCGGCCCGGAGAACGAGCACCCCGGCTACACCGGGGTGAGCCAGGGCGACCGCCACCTCGTGGAGCTGATCAAGGCCATCCAGGCCTCACCGGACTGGAAGTCGACGGTGATCGTCGTCACCTACGACGAGTTCGGCGGCTCGTGGGACCCGGTGAAGCCGCCCAACACGGACCGGTGGGGGCCCGGCACCCGCATCCCGGCCATGGTGATCTCGCCGCTGCTGGCCAAGCCGGCCGCCGTCGACCACACGCGCTTCGACACCACGTCGATCCTGGCCATGATCGAGCGGCACTGGAAGCTCTCCCCGCTCACCCGCCGGGACGCCAAGGTGGCCGACCCCTCGTCGGCCTTCGGGGCACGCCTGAAGGCGATCCCCACGAAGTAGCGCAGCCCGCCCGCCCGGCGGGGCGGTTATGCCTTCTTGGTCGCCCCGCCGGCCTTCTTGGCCGTCGCCTTCGTGGTAGCGGTGGCCTTCTTCGCCGTGCCGGCCGCCTTCGTGGCGGTCGACTTCGCCGTGCCCGTGGCCTTCTTCGCCGTCGTCGCGGCCGACCCGGTGGCCTTTTTGGCCGTGCTGCGGGCGGCGCCGGTCGCCCTGGTGGCGGTGGCACGGGCGGTGCCGGACGCCTTCTTGGCTGTCCTGGTGGCGGTGCCGGTGGCCTTCCTGGCCGTGCTGGTGGCGGTGCCGGTCGCCTTCTTGGCTGTCGTGGCCGCTTTGTTGCCGGCGGAGCGCGTCGTCTTCACCGCTTTGGTGCCGGCGGCCCTGGTCGTCTTGGCCGCTTTGGTCCCGGCCGCCCTGGTCGTCTTGGCCGCCTTGCCGGGGGCCGCCTTCGCCGTCCTGGTCGCCGCCTTGCCGACCGCCGGAGCCTTGGCCACGGTGGCCTTGGCCGCCCGCACCGCCGTCCGCTCGACCTTCTGGGCCGTGCCCACGGCCCGGCCGGCGTTCCGGGCCGCCTTCATCGTGGCCGCCTCGGCCACGCCGGCCGCCTTTGACGCCACCGCCTTCGCCGTCTTGACCACCTTCCGCTCGGCGGCCTTGGCCGTCCTGGCCACCTTCTGCTCGGCGGACTTGGCCGCCTTGGCGGTTTTCACCGCCGTGTCCTTCACCGCTTCCGCCGGACCTTGCTTCCTGGCCGCCATTCGGGCTCCTCGCTCGTTCGACCAACGCCGTCGGCCATGTTGGCACCGAGGTGACCCGAAGGGAAATGCGACGTAAAGCCGTAGTGGCCGCGAACCTCCCTCAGCCGCGACCGTGGCGGAGCAGGCGGCCGGGCGTGGCGCCCGTTTCCTTCCCGTCCACGAAGGTGACGTCGCCGTTCACCAGGATGAAGCGGTAGCCGTCGGCCCGCCGGATGCGGCGCCACTCGCCGCCGGGCAGGTCCTCGACGACCTCCTCGTCGTGCAGCGTCAGGTTCTCGTAGTCGTAGACGACGATGTCGGCCGGCGCCCCTTCCACCAGCGTGCCCCGGTCCCGGAACCCCGCCGCCCGGGCCGGCAGCGCCGAGAGGCGCCAGTGGGCCTCCTCCAGCGTGACCAGGTTCCGCTCCCGGACGAAGTCGATGAGGCTCTCGGTCGGATAGGCGCCGAGGGTGATGAACTTCGTGTGAGCCCCGCCGTCCGACACGCCCCACAGTCCGTAGGGCGCCACCACCAGCTCGGCCTGCAGCTCCGGGTCGGTGTTGACCTGCGGCACCTGCAGCAGCGTCGTCAGCTCGTCGGCCACCGCCATGTCGATGAGCAGCTCGGCCATGTTCCCGTAGCCCAGGATGCGGGCGGCGTCGGGCAGCTTGGTGCCCTTGGCGGGCAGGAACCGCTCCGTCCTCGTCCGCAGGATCACGACCTCGTCCAGGGGGAACAGCATCGGCGGGTGCTCGATCATCCCTTTGCGCAGCTCGGGGTTCTGGAACTTCGCCAGCCGTTCGGCCGGCGTGCCCAGCGTCGCCTCCCGCCAGGCGGGGGAGTCGTCCCACATGTTCCAGTTCTCGAAGGTGAAGGTGAAGCCGGCACCGCTCGTGACGCACTGGGCGTAGATCGGCAGGCCCCGCTCCTGGCAGGCCCTGATCCAGCCGAGGATGAACCGGTGGGCGTCGGGCATGCTGGCCATGGTGCCCACGGCGTTGAACAGGATGGGGCTGTTCGACACCCGGGCCAGCTCCTCGAGGTGGGCGAGGTCGCCGGCGGGGTCGTCGGTCAGCATCAGCGTCTGGATGAAGGTGTGGTCGTAGTCGGCCAGCGCCGCGCCGAGCGCCAGGGCCGTCTCCTTCGACATCAGGTCGGTGGCGAACGGGGTGCCGTCGTGGTCGCGCTGCACGTCGAAGCCGGTGCCCGGGGCCGAGCGCTGCGCCGACCACCCACAGGCCCCGGCGTCGATCGCCTCCCGCAGCAGCCGGACCATCTCCGCCCGCTCCTCGTCGGTGGCGTCGCGGCTCTTGGCCGCCTCGTAGCCCATCACGTGGATCAGCAGCGGGTTGAGCGGCACGTAGGACAGCATGTTGAGGCCCTTGGGCTGGGCGTCGATCACGTCGAGCCACTCGGGGAAGGTCTCCCACGTCCAGGGCAGCGCCGCCTCCATGCAGGCCTTGGGGATGGCCTCCACCCGGGTCAGCGACGACTCGAGGTACTCCCGCATCGCCGGCCGGTTGGGGGCGAACCCGAAGCCGCAGTTGCCGATGGCCACCGAGGTCACGCCGTGCCAGCCCGACAGCGTGCAGTACGGGTCCCAGAACAGCTGGGCGTCGTAGTGGGTGTGGAGGTCGACGAAGCCGGGCGCCACGATCAGCCCCGAGGCGTCGATGACCTCGTCGGCGTCGCTGGTCGGGATCCGGCCGATCGTCTCGATGCGCCCGCCGCGGATGCCGATGTCGGCCCGGTAGCGGGGGAAGTTCCGGCCGTCGATGATCATGCCGCCCTTGATGACCCGGTCGTACGCCATCGGCCCCCTCGCCCTTTCTGACAAAATCTGAGCGGTGTCAGTATCTGGCCGGAGATGTCAGATTGTCAACGAAGTCGGTAGCATGACCGGCCATGGCGAAGCGCACCACCGCCGAACCGGCTGCTCCGTCGCCGGCCCCCTCCCGCCGCCGCAACGTGCGGGAGGACATCTACGGCGCGGCGCTGGCCTGCTTCGAGCAGCAGGGCGTGCGCCGCACGCTGATGGAGGACGTCGCCCGCCAGGCCGGCGTGTCCCGGCCCACCATCTACTACTACTTCCCCGACAAGGACGCCCTCGTCCTCGAGGTCATCGTCCGTCAGGTGCGGGAGATCCACCGCCGGATCCGGGAGATGGTCAGCCCCGAGGGCGGCGTGGAGGCGATGATCGAGGCGTCGCTCACGACGGTCCGGCTCTCCCGCGAGAACCAGTACCTCCAGCTCCTCACCCAGCCCGACTCGGCCGGGCTGACCGCCCGCCTCGCCGAGTCCGACATCGTCATGGGCCTCCAGCGGGAGTTGTGGTACCCGATGCTGGAGGCGGCCCGGGCCCGGGGCGAGCTGCGCACCGACCGCGACTTCGACGACGTCATCCGCTGGATCACCTTCCTCGAGTTCTCGCTCCTGACCAGCGGGTCGGTGTTCGGGATCACCACCGAGACCGAACGGCGCGACGCCCTGGCGGCCTACCTCGTGCCGGCGCTGCGCCCGTGAGGGCGGTCCTGTTCGACTTCGGCGGCGTGATCACCGAGCCGCTCGGCTCGGTCCTCGGCGCCCTGGCCCGCACCGCCGGGGCCGACCCCGCCGAGTTCGCCGTCCTGCTGCTCGGGGACTATGACGCCCCCGACCACCCCTGGAACCGGCTCGAGCGGGGCGAGACCACCTTCGCCGAGCTGTGCGACTGGGCCCGGGCCGAGGGCGCCCTTCGCGGCTGGAGCCTCGACCTGGCGCCGGCGCTCGACCACCTCGCCGCTCTTCCGTTCCGGCCGGCCGTCCTCGACCGCGCCGTCGAGCTGCGCGCCCGTGGGCTGCGCACCGCCGTCGTCACCAACAGCTTCACCGAGGTCACCGCCCTGTGGCGGGCCCGGATCGACATCGATGCGCTGTTCGACACCGTCGTCGACTCCTGCGAGGTCGGCGTCCGCAAGCCCGACCCCGGCATCTACCGGCTGGCCCTGGAACGCCTCGGCGGGATCGACCCCGGCGACGCCGTCCTCCTCGACGACTTCGAGGTCAACGTGGCCGGCGCCCGGGCCATGGGGCTGCACACCATCCTGGTCGGCGCCGACGCCGGCGCCGCCCTCGACGAGCTGGAGCGCCTGCTCGAGGAGGACGAGGATCTCAGCCCGACCGCGGCCGGGTGACTTCGACCAGGCCATAGCCCCGCTCGCCGTCCCACTCGAACTCGGCCATCGTCTCGAGGACGGGCCACGCCCCGGTCGGGTCGGAGGCGGGGGAGTCGAGGTCGGCGCCGAAGGCGAACTCCCAGGGGGACAGCGCCGACCAGTGGTAGCGCACCCCGAGCGTGCGGCCCAGGATCTCCGCCGGGCCGTCGTCGGTGTCGAGCGACACGACGAACGCGCCGGGATCGCCGGCCCGGCCCTCCCAGCCGGGCACGGCCCGGACCCGGGCCGCCCGCAGCGTCGAGCCGGCGGCCACGTAGGCCGAGGCGAAGCGCTGGTCGGGCCGGGTGTGGGCGGCGAAGACCTGGAAGGCCCGGCCGCTGCGGAACTCGCCGTGGACCCAGCTGTGGGACAGCATCGGCCCGACGTCGCGGGGCCCGACACTGTGGTCCCGATAGCCGGTCCCGGCCAGGGACAGCGTCTCGGCCCCGTAGCGCAGCCGGCCGTGGAAGCGGCCGGGGTGCTCGTAGTGGACGTCGGCCCAGGTCTCGTCCTCCATGCCCTCGCCGAAGCCCCAGGGCGGGGTCGACGGCTCGAAGGTCAGGTCGAGCCGGACGGGGACGGTGGGGCCGTCCCGCAGCAGCCCCCGCGTCAGCTCGGCGGCCGCCACCAGCCGGGCCACACCGTCGTAGCGGACCTCCCAGCGGGAGAACGGCTCCCGGCAGACGAAGGCCAGCGACGGCGACGCCGGACCTTCGAGTTCGGTCGGGGACCGGCCGTGGTCCTTGCCCACCAACGCCCGCCCGTCGGGCAGCATCATGCCGAAGGCGCCCCGCCAGATGTCCGGGTCGTAGGGCATGCGGGCCATGTGGTGGTAGAACCCGACGCCCTGCTCCGGGTCGAACCCGGAGAAGACGTAGTTCTCGCTCCAGTTGGGGACGTCGACGGGCTTGTGCGGGAATTCGGCGGTCACGGGGTGAGAGGTCATGGGGTGACGGGTGTCCAACCCGGGGCGCAGGAGAACCGGTCGTCGGACAGGGGTTTGAACTGCCCGCCGGCGACCTTGACGGGAATGACGCACTGGTTGGTGGCGGCGTGGCCCTTGCCCTTCACGAAGGCCAGGGGCGGGAAGATGCCGCCCACGGTCTCCCCCCGCAGGGCGTAGAGGCCGTCGAGGAAATCGGCCGCCGTTGGGTTGGCCGGGAACCGTTTGGCCAGCAGCTCGATCAGCTTGCCGGCGCCCCACATCTCGGCCCCCAGGGTCGACATCTCGCCGTCGGGCACGTAGCGGGCCATGGCCGTGCGGTAATCGGCCAGCCGGGGCGACGTCGACCACGGCACGGTGCTCGACGCCACCACCGTCCCTTCGACGTCGTCGCCGCCGGCCCGGATGAAGTCGGGCTCGTAGCCCGCCGTCGGCGTCGACACCTGCGGCTTGTAGTTCTGGCGGTGGGCGGAGCGCAGGATCCGCACGATGGTGGCGCCGTCGGCCACGACGATGAGGGCGTCGGCGCCGGCGTTGCGGGCCGAGAGCACCTCGGCCGTGTAGTCGGGCTGGGCCAGGGACATCTGCGTCTCGTTGACGACGTGCACACCGACCTGGCCGGCGAGGCGCTTGATGCCCTCGGCGCTCTGCGAGCAGGACGGCACCTCACGGCAGTAGAAGATCGACAGCTGCCGCTTGTCGGACATGCCGACCAGCGGGGCGAGGTGGGCCCAGGCCAGCCCGGTGGTCGACCCGATCCCGGGCTGGAAGGCCATCGGGCTCTCGTCGACGGCCGGGTTGCACTCGCACAGCCCGATGATCGGGACCTGCACCTGCTCCAGGTAGGGGGTCGCCGCCTGGAGCGTCGTCGGCGCGGCCACGGTGTAGAAGGCCTGGACCTTGTCCTGTTCCACCATGCGGTGCACCAGGGCCTGGGCCTTGGCCGGGTCGCCGCCGTCGTCCCCGAAGATCAGGCGGACGGGGTGGCCGTTGAGGCCGCCCCGGGCGGCGACGTCGGCCGCCCAGGCCCGGGCCCCCTGGAAGAACGGCGCCATGGTGGCGCCGAGGATCCCGCTCTGGACGCCGAACGAGCCGAGCCGGATCTCGCCGCCGGTGGCGGGGACGGCCGGTCCCGGCCCGGCTCCGTCTCCGGGCGCCGGGGAGGGCCGGGCGGGTCCGGCCGCGCCGGCGGGACCCCGGCCGGCGGCGCTGGTGGGGGCGTTCCCGGCACCGGTCGCGCCTCCGCCGGCCGCCGGGGCCGCGGGACCCGCCGTGCCCCGGGCCGAGGCGGGCGCCGGGACGGCCCCGCCCGACGAGGAGGACTGCGGGGCCGGAGTGGCGGCCGACCCCGCCGCCACCGAGACGGGGGACGGTGTCACCGAAGCCCCGGGTACGGCCGCCGCCCCGGAGGATCCGGACGGCGTCAGCGGAGCGCCGCTGGCCGGTCGCAGGTCCTGAGCGGGGGCCAGGGAGCGGGCCAGCCGGTCCCGGCCGAGCCGCGAGCCGCAGGCGGTGCCGGTGACGGCCATCACGACCGACACCACCAGGATCCCCCCGGCCCCCCGCCGCCACCTTCCTGACATTCTCCGCAATATGTCAGTTTCCGGCTGCCGGTGTCAATCGCCGGGCGGGTCGGGGATTGAGGCGGTGTTTCACGGGCCGTGACGTGGGGGTCGCACTCCCGAAACACAAGCCCCGTACCTTGAGAATCAGCCGGTGCCGCCCCGGGTGGACCTCCCTCCCACCCCGGGCGGGGCCCGGTCGGACGAGTGCCGGGCTTCGCAGTGCGGTCCCCCCCCTTCCGCACTGCGAAGCACCGGTGATTCGATTGAGGACCACGGAGGTAAGCAGACATGGGCAAGGTGTTCGTCGAAGGCGACCACGAGGCACTCGACCGGATCGCCGCCGCTCTGCGCTCCGCCGGCCTGTCCACCGACGACATCCAGTTCGTCGCCCGTTCCCGGGAGGTGACCGAACTCCCGGCCAACCCCGCCAACTGGGCGGGCTTCGCCGACCTGGCCCCCGATCTCTCCTACACCGACTGGCGGGACGAGGTCCTCAGCCTGGTCGGCGCCGACGAGCCGGCCGCCCTGCGGTCGGCCCTCTCCCTCTGCGAGTCGGTGGCCGACCTGCGGCGCGCCGGCTAGCTCCGGAAGAGCTCCTGGATCTCGTCGCGGAGGTCGAGGAACATCGGCGATCGCTTGACCTGGGTGCTGCGGGACCGGCCGAAGGGGACGTCGACCACCTCGACCACCCGCCCGGGCCGGCCGTGCATGACGTAGACCCGCTGGGACAGGAAGAGCGCCTCCTCCACGTCGTGGGTGACCATGAGGATGGTGGCCCCCGTCCGCTGCCAGACCAGCAGCAGGAACTCCTGCATGGCCAGCTTCGTCTGGGCGTCGAGGGCCCCGAAGGGCTCGTCGAGGAGGAGGATGTCGGGTTCGGGGGCCAGGGCCCGGGCGATGGCCACCCGCTGGCGCATTCCGCCCGAGAGCTCCTTGGGGAGCCGGTCGGCGAAGGCGGTCAGGTCCATGATGGCCAGCAGCTCCCGGACCCGCTCGGCCCGGTGCGCCCGCTCCACGTGCTGGCACTCGAGGCCGAAGCCGATGTTCTCGGCCACCGTCTTCCAGGGATAGAGCGAGTAGCCCTGGAACACCATGCCCCGGTCGGGCCCTGGTCCGATGACCGGCTCGGTGTCGACGGTCACGTCGCCGAGGGTGGCGTGGTCGAGCCCGCCGGCGATGTTGAGCAGTGTCGACTTGCCGCAGCCCGACGTGCCGACGATGCAGACCAGCTCGCCGGCGTCGACGTGGAGGTCGACCGGCCCGACGGCCACCACCGGGTTGGCCCTGCCCCGGGCCGGGAACGTCTTCACCACCCGGACCATGTCGAGCTTGCGGGTGGCGACGGCCGCCGGCACGGCGGTCACGGCCGGGCCCAGGGGGCGACGGCGTTGCGCAGCCAGCGGAGCAGCAGGTCGCTGGCCACCCCGATCACGCCGAAGACGATCAGCATGGCGAACATCACGTCGACCTGGTGGAAGCGCTGGGCCTGCACGATGCGGTAGGCCAGGCCCTGGCGGGCGGCCAGCAGCTCGGCCACCACCAGCATGAGCCAGCCGGCGGCCAGGTTGATGCGGGCCACGTCGATCACCCCGGGCAGCGAGTGGGGGAGGATCACCTTGCGCAGCACCTTGAGCCGCCCGGCTCCCAGCGTGTACGACACCTTGATGAGCTCCTGGGGCACGGCCCGCACGACGTCGGCCACCATCAGGATGTTGAAGAACACCGTGCCGAGCACGATGAGGGTGACCTTGGGGCTCTCGCCGATGCCGAGCCACAGCAGGAGCAGCGGGGTGAGGGCGGTGGCCGGGATGTAGCGGAGGAAGGCGATGGGCGCCTCCACCGCCGACTCCACCGACGTGAAGCTCCCCATCAGCAGGCCGACGACGAGGCCGATGGCCATGCTGAGGGCGTAACCGACGCCGATGCGGCCCATGCTGGCGCCGAAGTCGGAGCTGAGCTGGCCGGTGCTCCAGGCGTGGGTGATGGCCGTCCAGGTGGCGGCCGGCGACGGCACGACCACCGCGCCGGACGAGTGGGCCGACTCCCACACCCACAGCAGCCCGACTACGGCCAGGCCGCCGGCGGCGAGGCCGGCCCGCCACCGCATCGGCAGCTCGGTCCGGATCCGCAGGACGGGCGACTGCCGCCGGCCCCGGCCCGTGGGCTTGACCCGGGTGCGGCGCGCCGGCGCCGGCGCGACGTCGGGCGGCGCGTAGCCCGTCAGCTCAGCCACCATGGGCCTTGGCGTACTCCTGGGTGAACGACGGGTCGTAGAGGCCG
>DASYFF010000336.1:0-1786 GCA_036498605.1 Acidimicrobiia bacterium
AAGGCCTCCGACTCGCCCGACGGCGCCCCCGTCTCCAGCGACAGGACGGTCAGCTCGTCGGGCCGGCCCGACGCCGGGGCGAAGGCCAGCAGCGCCTCGACGGCGGCGGCGTAGCCCATGGCCGCCGCCTGGTCGATCTCGTCGACGCTGGCCCCGAACCCCGCCCGGGAGAACAGCCGGGCGACCCGGCGGCGTTCCTCCTCCGGCGGTGGGGCGACGGACGGTGAACCCGGCAGCGCCGGTCCTGCACTCACCCTGTTTGCCACTGTGGCCTCCCCAGATTGCTCTCCCCAGAGCCCCAGCGGGGCCCCATCGTTGCTGGTCTGGCAGCCGCTGGCAAGAGCGGGCGCGAACGCGCCGGCGGGCCCGTCCCCGGAGAAGCTCCGGGAGCGGGCCCGCTGGGAAGATCCGGGTGCGACCCGGGGCGGTCAGGTCTGCGGCGGATAGATGGCGAAGCCGGGCTGCTTGGTGAACGGGCACCCGTTGGCGGCCGGGCAGGAGTACGTCTTCGAGAAGTTGCCGCCGACGTACATCTGGTTGGCGCCGATGAACACCTCGTTGGGGCCCTCGGCGGTGTCGGCCTGGGCGGTGAAGTTCGGGTCCGTGACCCCGATGGTCTTGCCGCTCACGACCGCGCCGTTCGGGTCGAAGGCGGCGAGGTGACGGTGCGGCGTCCCGTTGGGACAGCTGATCCCGCCGCTCGGTGTGAACGTGGTCAGGCAGGGGTCGCTGGGGTTGGGAACCTCGTGGTCGTAGTGACCCACCAGGTAGACCCGGGTCGGGGTCGAGGCGACCGACACGGCGTCGCCGTCGACGTTGCCGACCCACAGCGTCTTGGTCGAGCCGCCGGGGGCGTAGGCCTGGAGCCGCCCGCCGGCCCCGCCGGAGGCGGCGAAGACCCGCTTGCCGTCGCCGGGCCAGATGTTGAGGCCGAACACCGGCCGGGAGCTGACCGGCTGCCAGGCCGTGAGAGCCCCGGTGGCCGGGTCCACGGCGATGAGGCCGCCATGCTGGTGGTTGGCCGAGGACGACAGCGCCGGGTCGTACGGGGTGCCGTAGTGGAGGAAGTTCCCGCCGACCATCAGGTATTGACCGTCAAACGTCACCGCCAGGGCATCGACGACGCCGTTGGGGTCGCCCACCGGGGTGGTGGGGCAGCCCTTCGACGGGTCGGGGACGTTCGGGTCCAGGCAGTTCGGGTCGTCGACCGGGTTGCCGGTGTGGGTGAAGAACGCACCGGTGTAGCGGGTCGGCGGCGTGAAGCCGGAGTCGACAGCGCCGGTGGTGGCGTCGAGGGCGGCCAGCTGGGCCTTGGAGGCGTCGCCGCCGACGTTGGTGAACCCGCCGCCGACGTAGAACCGGTTGCCGAGCTGGGTGATGGAGTTCACGTAGGCGTCGAGCAGCGGCGGGTTGAAGGACCGGTCGATCTGACCCGTGGTCGGGTCGAGAGCCACGACGTAGGGGTGGTTCTCGTTGTTCACGTGCTTGAACTCGCCGCCGACGTAGAGGCGGTGCCCGTCGGGCGAGCGGAACAGCGACCGCACCGGCCCGTCGAGCGCCACCGTGGAGTTGAACGGCCCGTTGACCGGGGCGCCGTTGGTGGTGTCGAGGGCGGCGAGGTAGTTGTAGGCCGGGTTCACGACGGAACGGTCGATGGGAGTGGGCGGGGTGAGGCCCTTGAACGCACCGCCGATGAAGACGCTGGTGCCGATCTCGGTGATGGCGTCGACGTTCTGGGAGTAGGGGTACATGACCTGGCCCTGGCCATTGGTGAAACCCTTGTTCG
>DASYFF010000337.1:0-6941 GCA_036498605.1 Acidimicrobiia bacterium
GCCAGCGCCATGGTCATGGAGAAGAACGGGGGCCATGCCCTGTCGATCCCGACGGCGACGATCTCGATCCCGGGGGTCACCAGCATCACCGCCTCGGCCACCGTGATCGAACCGGCTCAGTACTACTTCGGGCCGGTGGGCGGGTCGGTCTCGACGGCCCAGATACGCCTGTCGATCAACCCGGTCATCAACCTGACCCTCGGCGTCCCCGCGGTCCTCGGAGTCACGATCAACGGCGCGCTGCCGATCGACCTCACCGCGGCGGGCGCCACCGGCACGCTCTCGGCGGTCAATTGCGCCACACCAGGCATCACCGTGGCGTCGACCGTCCAGGCCGTGAACCTCAACACGAGTGTGAGCCTCGGGCTCGACCTGACGGCCCTGTTCCTGCACCTCGGTCTGGCCCAATTGAACCTCGTCGCCGGGGCCAAGACGACTCCGTCCTCCACGAGCACCTCGTTCACCTATCCGGGCGACTTCGGCCCGAGCAACGCCAAGTCAGTCGGTTCGAGCTCCCTCGGCCTGAGCGGGCTGCTGAACATCAGCAGCGCCAACATCTCGCTGCTCGGGCTGGGGGTCAGCCTCACCGCCGTCGCCAACCTGGTCGTCCCGGCCATCAACGGCATCCTGGGGAGCATCGACACCGCCCTCACCGGGCCCCTGCAGGTACTCGGCGTGAAACTGGGCGGCGCGGACATCGCCGCCCTCTCACACTCCTGCAACGGATTGCGGCTGGCGGGATGACCATTCGTTGAGCGCCCCCGGGCCGAGGGTCCTGGTCGTCGAGCGGGGTGGCGATCTGGCCGCCCGGCTGCGGCACAACGTCGTCCGCCCGCCGGGACTGGTCAAGGGCTGCCCGGACACGGTGCGGGCCGAGACCCTGCTGGCCGCCGGCCCCTGGGACGTCGTCGTGGCCGGCCCGTCGCTCATGCACGCCGGGGGATTGCGGCGCCTCGCCGCCCTCCACGACCGCTATCCCTGGGTGAGCATCGTCCTGGCGCTCACCGAACGGCCAAGGGCCGAGCTGGCCGAGATCGTCGGGGTCGGAGCCGACGACCTCGTCCCCCTTCACGCTGACGACGCCACCCTGGGCGAGGCCCTGGCCCGGGCGGGCCGCATCACCCGGGGCCGCCTCGGCGCGCCCGGGCAGCGGGTCGGCGGCGGCCGGGGTCGCATCGTCACGATCTCGTCGGCGTCGGGCGGGTCGGGTAAGACGTTCCTGGCCACCAACGCCGCCGAGTTCCTGGCCCGGGCCACCGGCCAGCCCGTCGTCCTCGTCGACCTCGACCTCCAGTTCGGCGAGGTGTCGACGGCGCTGCGGCTGCGGCCCGAGGTCACCCTGACCGACGCCCTGACCGCCGAGGCCGACGGCCACGACCTCGACGAGATCCTCGACGAGTATCTCCTGGACCACCCGGACGGGTTCAAGGTGCTGGCCGCCCCCCGCCTGCCGGCCGAGGCCGATTCCGTGACCCCCGGTGACGTGACCCGGATCCTCGAGACCCTCCGGGCCCGGGGGGCCTGGGTGGTGGTCGACACCCACGAGGGCCTCTCCGACCTGTCGAGCGCCGCCCTCGAGCTGTCGGACCACGTCTTCGCCGTGGCCACGCCCGACCGCCCGAGTGCCATCAACCTCGGCCGCTACCTCAGCGCCCTCCACCGGCGCGGCGTGGCGCCGGGGGCGGTGTCCGTCGTCCTCAACAAGGTCGAGAAGGGCGGGGGACTCAAGCGGGCCGAGCTGGCCGCCCTGCTCGAGCACCGGATCGAGGCCCTGATCCCCTACACCCGGGCCGTCCCCCGCTCGATCAACCTCGGGGTGCCCCTGGTGGTCGGCGAGCCCAAGTCGCCGGTGACGGCCGTGCTGGCCGCCGCCCTGGCCGCCGCCTTCCCCGCCCGGCGCCGCCGCCCGGACCCCGTCACGGCAGTGACCGAACCCGTCACCACCATGCCCCCGCCGGCACCGGCCGAGCCCGAGCCTGAGCCCGAGCCCGAGCCCATCGAGGCCGCCACCGCCCCGGCCGAGGCCGCCCCCACCCTCGTCGAGATCGACCTGACCGGCTGGGCACCGGTCGTGATCCCGCCGCGGGCGGCACTGGGCGCCACCATCATCCAGCCCTGCCGCGACCGGGCGCCGCCCGTCGGGCGGGCCTGCGGCCCGGGGCCACCCCGGGATCCGGCGGGCGCGGGCGGCGTCGGTCTGACGCCGCCCGGCCCGCCGAGTCGCGTATGTCCCGCTCTGGGCACCGCACTAGTCCGGTTACCAGGGGGAAATGGCCCCGCCGAGCTATCAGGCATGCCGCGAACCCCGCCGACAAAGAAGGCAACGGTCGGTCGGCGCGTCCGACGACCAAAAAGTGCCAACCCTGCGGCCACGCCCGCCCGTCACCCCCGGAGCGTTCATGGGTATGCGTCGGTCCACCCAGATGTTGATCCTCGGCATCGCCATCTTCGTCATCGGCGCCGGAGTCATCCTGGTCTCCTTCAAGGGCTCGGGCGGAGGGTCGGGCAAGGCTGCCGTCTCCACCACCAGCACGACCGTCCAGGCCGGCACGGTCGTCGTCAACGCCGCCGCCCCTGCCGCCCCCACCAGCTTCACCATCCCGGAGGGCAAGCAGGCTGTAGCCGTCCAGATGCCCTATGTCGCCGGTCTGGCCGGCTACGCCAAGGCCGGCGACATCGTCAACGTCTACGGCGTCGTCGACGACAAGGCTGCCGCATCCACTCCCGCCGGGTCGGCCAGCAAGCTGATCCTGCCCGGTGTCCAGGTCCTGGCCCTCACCAGCCCCGGCCCCGGCGCCGACACCGGCAACGCCACCTACCTGCTGGCCCTCACCGCCGACCAGGCGGAGCAGGCAATCTTCTTCGCCAAGTTCCAGTCGATGTGGCTGACGCTGGTCCCCAAGGGCCAGCCGGCGCAGCCGACTGCCGGCCACACCTACAAGAACGCCTTCTAGGGGGAACGGTGAAGCCCAAGATCCTCGTGCTCGAGCGAGCCGCCGACCTGGCGGACATGATCCGGGAGGCGGCCGAGGGGATCGACCCGTCGGTCGAGGTCGTGACCTGCCAGCGGGTCGGTGCCGTCAGCGACGTGCTGCAGCAGGAGGGGCCGTTCACGGTCCTCTTCGCCGGCCCCTCGCTGGCCAGCCGCTCCGGGCTGCGCCGCCTGGCCGCCCTCCACGAGGACTGCCCGGCCACGTCGATCGTGCTGGCCTTCACCGACCGGCCCGACGCCAGCCTGCGGGAGATCGTCCAGGCCGGCGCCGACGACATCCTCCGGCTCCCGTTCGACCAGGACGACCTCACGATCGCCCTGGAGCGGGCCCTCGACATCGGCGGCCGCCGCCTGGCCGGGACCCAGCCCAAGACAAACCCGGGCGTGATCCAACTGCCGGTCGCCCCGCAGCTGCCGACCCAGGCCCAGGTGTTCACCGTCAGCTCCGCCACCGGCGGCTGCGGCAAGACCTTCATGGCCACCAACATGGCGCTGTTCCTGGCCCGCCACACCGGGAAGCGGGTGGTGCTGGTCGACCTCGACCTGCAGTTCGGCGAGGTGTCGACGGCGCTGCGGCTGCGGCCCAACTACACGATCTACGACGCCCTGCACCGCGACGAGGACGACTTCGACTTCGGCGACCACCTCGACGAGTTCCTCGTCACCCACGAGGGCGGCTTCTCCGTTCTGGCCGCCCCCAAAGACCCCGCCGAGGCCGACCGCATCGGGCCGGCCGACGTGACCCGCATCCTCGACGTGCTGCGGGGCCACTGCGACTACCTGGTGGTCGACACGCCGGCCGCCCTGACCGAGATCGTCCTGGCCGCCTTCGACGTCAGCGAGCACCTCTTCTCGCTGGCCACCGTCGACCTGCCCAGCGTCCGCAACCTCGGCGTGTTCCTGCAGACGCTCGACAAGCTGCGGATCCCGGCCGACAACATCTCGCTGATCCTCAACAAGGCCGAGCGCGACGTCGGCCTCGACATCGGCCAGATCACCCGGCTGTTCCCCCAGGGCTTCAAGGCCATCCTGCCCTACGCCCGGGAGGTCTCCCGCTCGATCAACATGGGCATGCCGGTGCTGGCCTCCGACCCCACCGCCGAGGTGTCGCGCAAGCTGGCCGCCTGCCTCCTCGAGTACCTTCCCGATGGCGACCGGGCCCGGGCCAACGAGGGTCTCGAGCAGCCGGTCAAGACCCAGGGACGCTTCAAGCTCTTCGGCCGCGGCCTCCACCTCGCCGGGAACGTCTCGTGAAGCTGTCTGAACGGCTGGGCGCCGTCGAGCAGCAAGAGCAGCAAGAGAAGCAAGAGAAGTCGTCCGCTCCGGCGGAGAAGGCCAAGCCGGCGGCCCCGAAGCTCCGACCGGCGACGACCCCGGACCGGGCCCCTGAGCGGGCCCCGGTACGGGCCCAGGCCCCGGCCCGCCCGGAGAAGGCCCAGCCGGAGCGGGCCCAGCCGGAGAGGGCACAGCCGGCGCCGGTCGCCGAGAAGCCGCAGGCCCGGGCCCGGCGGGTCCACGCCGCCGGCTGGGAAGTGACCAAGAAGCGGGTCCGCGACCTCGTCCTGGCCGACCTCGGCCCCCGCCTGACCGGCGCCAAGCGCATCGGCCTGGAGCTGGAAAAGGAGGTCAAGGCGGCGCTCGACCGGGCGCTGCAGCGGGAGGACGTGCGCATCTCCCCGGTGGAGCGGTCGAAGTTCGTGGCCGAGGTCCTCTCCGACATCCTCGGCTACGGCCCCCTCGACGCCCCCCTGGCCGACCCGACCGTCACCGAGATCATGTGCAACGCCCACAACCAGATCTGGGTCGAGCGCAAGGGCGTGATCGAGCCGACCGACCTGGCCTTCACCGATGAGGCCCAGTACCGGCAGGTGATCGACAAGATCGTGAGCGCCGTCGGCCGCCGCGTCGACGAGTCGAGCCCCATGGTCGACGCCCGCCTCCCCGACGGCTCCCGGGTCAACGCCATCATCCCGCCGCTGTCGCTCAACGGCCCCACGCTCACGATCCGGAAATTCTCCGAAGACCCCTACACCGTCGCCGACCTCATCAACTTCGGGTCGATGACCATGGACCTGGGCCTGTTCCTCGAGGCCTGTGTCCGGGGCAAGCTCAACGTCCTCGTCTCGGGCGGGACGGGCACCGGCAAGACGACCACCCTCAACGTGCTGTCGTCGTTCATCCCCGAGCGGGAACGGATCGTCACCATCGAGGACGCCGCCGAGCTCCAGCTCCAGCAGCCCCACGTCGTCCGGCTGGAGTCCCGCCCGGCCAACAGCGAAGGCCGCGGCGAGGTGCGCATCCGCGACCTCGTCCGCAACGCCCTGCGGATGCGGCCCGACCGCATCGTCGTCGGCGAGGTCCGGGGCGGCGAGGCCCTCGACATGCTCCAGGCCATGAACACCGGCCACGCCGGTTCGATCACCACGGTCCACGCCAACACGCCCCGCGACGCCCTGGCCCGGCTCGAGACCATGGTCCTCATGGCGGGGTTCGAGCTGCCGGTGCGGGCCATCCGGGAGCAGATCGCCTCCGCCATCAACGTCATCGTCCAGCTCGAGCGGGCGTCGGACGGCACGCGCCGCATCGTCTCCGTCGAGGAGATCCAGGGCCTCGAGGGCGACGTCATCCTGCTCCAGCAGCTGTTCCGCTTCGTGCCCCGCACGTCGGCCGAGGGCCGCCAGATCGGCGAGATCGAGCCGGCCGGGCTGCGGCCGAAGGCGCTCGACGCCCTGATCCACTCCGGCGTCGACCTCCCGGCCAGCGTGTTCCAGGCCCCGGTCCGACCCCGCGAGGTGCGGTCCAAGACCCGGTCGGTGCCCTCGGTGGCCGAGCTCATCGCCCGCAGCGGCGGCGCGGTCCGTTGATCACCCTCATCGCCGCCCTGACGGTCGGCGCCGGGCTGGCCCTGGCCGTGGTGTCGGTGCTGCAACGCGCCAAGGAGCGCGACGACGATCTGGCCGCCATCCTCCAGCTGCCCTTCGGCGAGCGCGACGTCCCCATCGAGGCGGTGACCGAGTCCCGGGCCGCCCTGCTGGAGCGGACGGTGACGCTCGCCACCGAAGGCCTCGAGCACTTCAACCTGATGGTCCGGGTGGCCGGCGAGCTGGAGCGGGCCCGTCTCCCGCTGCGGCCCGGCGAGTTCGTCCTGGCCGCCGCCGGCGGCGGCGCCGGACTGGGCGCCGTCATGTACTTCCTCACCGGGCAGCCGCTGCTCGGCGTCATCTCGGCCGTGGCCGGGCCCTTCCTGGCCTGGAACTTCGTCAAGTTCAAGGTCGCCCGGCGCCGCAAGGCGTTCGAGGCCCAGCTGCCCGACGCCCTGGCCCTCATCGCCTCCTCCCTCCAGGCCGGCCACACCGCCCTGCGGTCGGTGCAGTCGATGGTGGAGGAGAGCGAAGCCCCGCTGTCGGAGGAGTTCGAGCGGGTGGTGGCCGAGACCGCCCTCGGCGACCCGCTGGTCGATGCCCTGGAGCGGATGGCGCAGCGCCTCGACGTCGAGGACCTCAAGATGGTGGTCCAGGCCATCCGCATCCAGCAGACCGTCGGCGGCAAGCTGGCCGACCTCCTCTTCACGCTGGCCGAGTTCATGCGGGGCCGGGAGGAGATCCGCCGGGAGGTCAAGGTCCTCACCGCCGAGGGCCGGATGTCGGCCTGGGTGCTGGGCGGCCTGCCCGTCGGCCTGTTCTTCGCCGTCAAGACGATGAGCCCCGGCTACCTCGACCCGATGTTCCACGGTTCAGGACTCATCGCCCTCATCAGCGCCGCCGTATCCGTCGCCATCGGGATGGGGATGATCATGCGCATGGTCAAGATCGACATCTGATGGACCCGCTGCTGCTCACCCTGGGAGCCGCCTTCGCCGCCGTCGGCGCGGTGCTGGTGGCCAACGCCATGCGCAGGCCGGCGGTCGACGCCGAAGCGGTGCTGGCCGAGCTGGACACGGAGCCCGTCG
>DASYFF010000338.1:0-12500 GCA_036498605.1 Acidimicrobiia bacterium
TAGCGGGCGGCGCCCGGTCCCGCCGTCGCATCCTTATGCGAGGCGGCGTATACTGATGCCATGGCTTATCGAGCAGCTGTCGTCGGCGGGTCCGGGTACACCGGGGCCGAGCTCCTCCGGCTCCTGGCCGGCCATCCGGAGATCGAGGTCGTCCACGTCACGGCCGACTCCAACGCCGGTTCCCGGGTCGTCGACCTCTATCCCAGCCTGGTGTCGGCCTACCCCGACCTCGTCTTCTGTCCCTTCGAGCCGGCCGACCTCGACGGGCTCGACCTGGCCTTCCTGGCCCTGCCCCACGGCCAGTCGCAGCGCCACGCCGGCACCCTCGTCGACCGGGTCGCCCACCTCGTCGACTTCGGCGCCGACTTCCGGCTCCCGGTCGCCGCCTACGAGCAGTGGTACGGCGAGGCTCACGCCGCCCCCGAGCTGATCGACCGCTTCGCCTTCGGGCTGCCCGAGCTGTTCCGCAAGGAGATGGCCGGGCACGCCCACGTGGCCAACCCCGGCTGTTACCCGACGGCGGCCTCGCTGGCCCTGGCCCCGCTGCTGGCCGGCGGCCTCGTCGAGCCGGCCGGGCTCATCGTCGACGCCGCCTCCGGCATCTCGGGCCGGGGCCGGGGCCTGTCGGCTCCCAGCCTCTACAGCGAGGCCAACGAGAACGTCGCCGCCTACGGCCTGCTCAACCATCGCCACACAGCCGAGATGGAGCTGGCCCTCGGGCGGGTCAGCCCCACCGGCGAGGCGCAGGTGCTGTTCACCCCCCACCTCGTGCCCATGACCCGGGGCATCCTGGCCACCTGCTACGCCCGCCCGGCGGCCGGCGGCGGGGCCGCCCGCCTCGGCACCGACGGGCTGCTGGCCCACTACCGCGACTTCTACGCCGGCGAGCCGTTCGTGGCCGTGCTCGACCAGCCGCCGGCGACCAAGGACAGCGCCGGGAGCAACTCGGTCCACGTCACGGTCCGCTTCGACGCCCGCACGGATACGGTCCTGGCCATCGCCGCCGAGGACAACCTGGTCAAGGGTGCCTCCGGCCAGGCCCTGCAGAACGCCAATCTCCTCCTGGGCCTGCCCGAGACGCTCGGCCTCCCGACTGTCGGACTGGTGCCCTGATGTCGGTCACCGCCGCTTCCGGCTTCGTCGCCGCCGGGCTCGCCGCCGGCATCAAGCCGTCGGGCCGCCCCGACCTGTCGCTCGTGGCCACCGCCGACCACCGGCCGGTCACGGCGGCCGGCGTCTTCACCACCAACCTGGTGGCCGCCGCCCCCGTCCAGCTGAGCCGCCGCCACCTGGCCGCCGATCCCCGGGCCGTGGCCGTGGTCCTCAACTCCGGCAACGCCAACGCCGCCACCGGCGAGCCCGGCCTGCTGGTGGCCGAGGGCACCGCCGCCCTGGCCGCCGAGGCGCTCGACTGCGACCGCCGCCACATCCTCGTCTGCTCCACCGGCCTCATCGGCATCCCGATGCCCATCGAGCCGTTCGTCACCGGCGTCCCGGCCGCCGCCGCCGCCCTGGGCGCCACCCCGAAGGCCGGACGGGCGGCCGCCGAGGCCATCATGACCACCGACACGGTGGCGAAGGAGGCGGTCGCCACCTTCGAGGCCGGTGGCGTGATGATCACCGCCGGCGGGATGGCCAAGGGGGCGGCGATGCTGTCGCCGGCCATGGCCACGATGCTGGCCGTCATCACCACCGACGCCGCCGTCGAGGCCCGGACGCTGCAGCTGGCCCTCACCATGGCCGTCGACGCCTCGTTCAACCTCATGACGACGGACGGGTCGCGCTCCACCAACGACACCGTCCTCGTCCTGGCCGGCGGGGCGGCCGGCAACCCGCCGATCACCGCCGGCACCGCCGAGGCCCACGCCCTGGCCGACGCCCTCACCGCCGTCTGCGCCAGCCTGTCCGACCAGATGGCCCACGACGCCGAGGGGGCGACGAAGTTCGTCCGCCTCACCGTCAGGGGCGCCCGGTCCAACAGCGAGGCGCTGCGGGCCGCCCGGGCCGTGGCCCAGAGCCAGCTCGTCAAGTGCTCGCTGTTCGGCGGCGACCCCTACTGGGGCCGCATCCTCTCCGAGCTCGGCGCCAGCGGCGCCTTCCTCGACCCCGACCGGGTCGACATCGTCTACAACGGCTTCACGACCTGCGTCGGCGGGGTGGCCGCCCCCGGCGAGTTGGACGCCGACGCCCTGGCCAAGTCGATGCAGCAGCGGGAGATCGAGGTCGTCGCCGATCTCCACCTCGGCAACGGCGAAGCGACGGTCACGACCGTCGACCTCACCCCCGGCTACATCGACGAGAACATGAGGACGTCATGAGCCTCCCGGTCGTCGATGCGCTGGTCGACATCGACCCCGAGGTCAAGGCACAGGTCCTGGCCGAGGCGCTCCCCTATATCCGGGAGTTCTCGGGCAAGACGATCGTCGTCAAGTACGGCGGCAACGCCATGCGCGACCTCGAGCTCTTCGCCCAGGACGTCGTCCTCATGCGCCTCGTGGGCATGCGGCCGGTGGTGGTCCACGGCGGCGGTCCCCAGATCACCGACCTGATGGCCCGGCTCGGCAAGGAGTCGGTCTTCGTCGACGGGCTGCGGGTGACCGACGCCGAGACCGTCGACATCGTCCGCATGGCACTGCTCGGCAAGGTGAACCGGGAGGTCGTGGGGGCCATCAACCGCCACGGCCCCTACGCCATCGGCCTGTCGGGGGAGGACGCCGGCCTGGTCACCGTCCACCAGCGCGACCCCCGCCTCGGCTTCGTGGGCGACGTCAGCCGCGTGAACGCCGCCATCCTCGAGCGCCAGATCGCCGACGAGTTCATCCCCGTCATCGCCACCATCGGCGTCGACGAGGACGGCCAGGCCTACAACGTCAACGCCGACACCGTGGCCGGCGCCATCGCCGAGGCCCTGGGGGCGGAGAAGCTCGTCTATCTCACCAACGTGCCCGGCCTCTACGGCGACCTCCACGACGCCGACTCACTGATCTCTCAGATCACGGCCGCGGAACTGGATGCCATGCTGGGCAACGGCTCGCTGTCGGAAGGGATGGTCCCGAAGATCGCCTCGTGCGTCTCGGCGCTGCGCCACGGCGTCGGCCGGGCCCACCTGCTCGACGGCCGCATCCCCCACGCCCTGCTCCTGGAGTGCTTCACCCGCCAAGGTGTGGGCACCATGGTGGTGCCCTGAATCTCGTGGCCCTGTCCGAAGGAGAACGATGAGCTTCGACGAACTCGCCGCCCTCGACGCCGCCCACGTCATGCAGACGTACGCCCGGCTGCCGGTGGCCTTCGTGCGGGGCGAGGGCACCCGGCTGTGGGACAGCGAGGGCCGGGAGTACCTCGACTTCCTCGGCGGCCTGGCCGTCGTGTCGCTGGGCCACGCCCACCCCGAGGTGGCCGAGGCGCTGGCCGAACAGGCCCGCACGCTGCTCCACGTGTCGAACCTCTACTACAACGACGTGCAGCCCCGGCTGGCCGCCGAGCTCGACGGGCTCCTCGGCGGCGGGGGGCGGGTGTTCTTCTCCAACTCCGGCGCCGAGGCCAACGAGTGCGCCATCAAGCTGGTCCGCCGCTACGGCCAGAAGCACGGCGTGGCCCACACCTACCACGTCGTCTCGGCCCTCAACTCCTTCCACGGCCGGACGCTCACGACCCTGGCCGCCACCGGCCAGCCCGCCAAGCAGGCGGCCTTCCAGCCGCTGGCGCCCGGCTTCTGGCAGGTGCCTTACGGCGACATCGAGGCGCTGGAGGAACAGGCCGAGCGGTTCGAGGAGAAGCTGGCCGCGATCATGCTGGAGGTCGTGCAGGGCGAGGGCGGCGTTTGGCCCGCACCCGCCGGCTACCTGGAGGCGGTCAGGGCGCTGTGCGACCGGACGGGCGCGCTGCTCGTCTTCGACGAGGTGCAGACGGGCCTCGGGCGGACGGGGAAGTGGTTCGCCTTCGAGCACACCGGTGTCCGGCCCGACGTCGTGACCATGGCCAAGGCGCTGGGCAACGGCGTCCCCATCGGCGCCTGCTGGGCCACCGCCGAGGCCGCCGCCGCCTTCGACCCCGGCGACCACGCCACCACCTTCGGGGGCCAGCCGCTGGCCGCCCGGGCGGCGCTGACCACCGTGCAGATCATGCAGCGGGAGAACGTGCCGGAGCGGGCCGCCCGGGCCGGCGCCCGCCTGGCCGAGGGGCTGGCGGCCACACCCGGCGTCGAGAGCGTCCGGGGCCTCGGCCTGCTGCTGGCCGCCGAGCTGGCCCCGGGCCTCGACTCCAAGGCGGTCGCCGGCGCCTGCCTGGAAGGGGGCCTGGTCGTGAACAACGTCACCCCCACCGCCCTGCGCTTCGAGCCGCCGCTGCTCGTCAGCGACGACGAGATCGACGAGGCGCTGGCCATCCTCGGCAAGGCCCTGGCATGAATGCCCCCCCGCACTTCCTCGACGTCGACGACTTCAGCGCTCCGGCGTTGCGCCGGGTTCTCGACCGGGCCCTGGCCTGGAAGGAGTCGGGCAAGGTTCCCGACCTCCTGGCCGGCCAGGCCGTGGCCGCCGTGTTCGAGAAGCCCAGCGCCCGTACCCGGGTCTCCTTCGAGGTGGCCGTGGCGACCCTCGGCGGGCACTGCGTGACCCTGCGGGGCGAGGAGCTCGGGCTCGGCACCCGGGAGTCGGTGGCCGACGTCGCCCGTACGCTGGCCAGCTACTGCACCATGGTCGGCGCCCGGGTCTTCGACCACCGGGTGCTGGAGGAGATGGCCCGCCTCGGCGGCATCCCCGTCGTCAACCTCCTGTCCGACACGGCACACCCCGGTCAGGCCGTCGGCGACCTCCTCACCCTGGAGGAGCACCTGGGTGGGCCGGTCGAGGGACGGCGCCTGGCCTTCGTCGGCGACGGCAACAACGTCGCCGCGTCGCTGGCCCTGGCCGCCGCCCTGACCGGGATGGAGATGGCCGTGGCCAGCCCGGCCGGGTACGAGCTCGACGACGCGGTCGTCGACCGGGCCCGCAACCTCGGCGGCGTCATCGACCTGGTGGCCGATCCCTACGAAGCCGTCAACGGTGCCGACGCCGTCTACACCGACGTCTGGACCTCGATGGGCCAGGAGGCCGAGAACGAGGCCCGCCAGGCCGCGTTCGCCGGCTATCAGGTCAACGCCGAGCTGATGGCCGCCGCCCGGCCCGACACGCTCGTCCTCCACTGCCTGCCGGCCAAGCGGGGCCTGGAGATCACCGACGAGGTCATCGACGGGCCGAACTCCGTGGTCTGGACCCAGGCCCAGAACCGCATGCACTCGTACCGGTCGATTCTCGTCGAGCTGACGGGGGAGGGTTAGAGCGGCGTGGCCCTCGGCAAGCCGCAGCGCCAGCACCGCATCGCCCGGCTCCTCGAGGAGCAGGTCATCTCCAGCCAGGTCCAGCTGGTCGAGCTGCTGGCCACGGAGGGCCTGAGCCTCACCCAGGCCACGGTCAGCCGCGACCTGGAGGAGCTCGGCGCGGTCAAGGTCCGCATCCCCGGCGGGCAGATGGCCTACGCCATCCCCGAGCTGGCCAAGGACCGGGTGGCGCCGGAGGACGTGCTCAGGAAGCTGCTGGGCGAGTTCCTGGTCGAGGCGGCCCATTCCGCCAACCTGGCCGTCCTGCGGACCCCGCCCGGTTCGGCCCACGTCGTGGCCGGGGCGCTGGACCGAGCCGGCCTCCCCGGGATCATCGGTACGGTGGCTGGGGACGACACCATCCTCGTCATCTGCCCGCCCGACGGCGGGCAGAAGATGTCGGCTCACCTGGCCAAGCTGGCCGGGCTCGAAGCGCAGTAAGGCGCCATACCAAAGGAGCAGCAGTGGGAGCACGGGTCGTCCTGGCGTACTCCGGTGGGCTCGACACGTCGGTCGCCGTCCGCTGGATGGGTGAGGAGTGGGGCTGCGAGGTCATCGCCCTGGCGGTCGACGTCGGTCAGGGTGGCGACTTCGAGACCATCCGCAAGCGGGCGCTGGCCGCCGGGGCTGTCGAGGCCGAGGTCATCGACGCCCGGGCCGCCTTCGCCGAGAACTTCGTCGTTCCGGCGGTGCGGGCCAATGCCCTCTACGAGGGCCGGTACCCGCTGGTCTCGGCGCTCTCCCGGCCCATCATCGTCGAGGAGCTCGTCGCCGCCGCCCGCCGCCACCACGCCACCGCGGTGGCCCACGGCTGCACCGGCAAGGGGAACGACCAGGTCCGCTTCGAGGTGTCGACGCGGGCGCTGGCCCCCGACCTCGACGTCATGGCCCCCACCCGGGACTGGGACTTCACCCGGGAGACGGCGATGGACTACGCCAACGAGCACGGGATCCCCATCGAGCAAACCAAGAAGAGCCCCTACTCGATCGACGAGAACCTCTGGGGCCGGGCCATCGAGTGCGGCGCCATCGAGGACCCGTGGGCCCAGCCGCCCGACGACATCTGGACCCTGACCCGCCCGCCGGACGGCGGTCCGCCGCCGCCGTCGGAGGTCGTGATCGGGTTCAAGTCGGGCGTCCCCGTCTCGCTCGACGGCGCGGCCCTGCCCGTCCACGAGCTGATCCTGGCCCTGGGCGCCAAGGTGGGTGCCTACGGGTTCGGCCGGATCGACATGGTCGAGAACCGCCGGGTCGGCATCAAGAGCCGGGAGGTCTACGAGTGCCCCGGCGCCCTGGCCCTGATCCTGGCCCACGCCGACCTCGAGGGCGTGTGCCTCGAGCGCGACGTCATGCGGGAGAAGAGCCGGCTCGAGACCAGGGTCGCCGAACTCATCTATGACGGGCTGTGGCACTCGCCCCTGCGCCGCGCCCTCGACGCCTTCATGGTCGACACCCAGGAGCACGTCACCGGCGAGGTCCGCCTGGCCCTCGACGCCGGCCGCTGCTACGTGTCGGGCCGGCGGGCCCCGAAGGGTCTCTACGACCACGGCCTCGCCACCTACGACGCCGCCGACACCTTCCGCCACCGTGACGCCGAGGGCTTCGTGCGTCTCTGGGGTCTGTCGGTGGAGACATGGGCCCGCCGGCAGGGCTCGGGAGTTTCACCTGCCTCCCCCAAGGCATCGGGGTCGTGACCAACCCCTCGGATCCCCGGCGCGGCAAGCCCCTGTGGCAGGGCCGCTTCGGGGACGCCCCCGCCGAGGAGCTGCTCGAGTTCACCGAGAGCCTGTCGTTCGACTCCCGCCTCGCACCCGACGACCTGGCCGGATCGCGGGCCCACGTCGACATGCTGGCCCGGGTCGGGCTCATCTCCGAGGAGGAGCGGTCGGTGGTGGCCGCCGCCCTGGCCCGCGTCGAGGCCGAGCTCGAGGCCGGCACGTTCACCTTCCTCCCGCTCGACGAGGACATCCACACCGCCGTCGAGCGCCGCGTCACCGAGCTGGCCGGCCCGGCCGGGGCCAAGCTCCACACGGGCCGGAGCCGCAACGACCAGGTGGCCCTCGACCTCCGGCTCTACGTCCGGCGGGAGGGCCGGGTCATGGCCCGGCGGCTCTGCGACCTCATGCAGGTGCTGCTGCGCCGGGCCGCCCAGGCCCACACCGAGGACGTGTACCTCCCGGGCTACACCCACATGCAGCGGGCCCAGCCCGTCCTGCTGGCCCACCACCTCCTGGCCCACTTCTGGGCCCTGTCCCGTGACGTCGACCGCCTGGCCGACGCCCTCGACCGGGCCGACGTCTCGCCGCTCGGCGCCGGCGCCCTGGCCGGGTCCACGCTTCCCCTCGACCCGGCCAGCGTGGCCGCCGCCCTCGGGTTCTCCGAGACGTTCCAGAACTCACTCGACGCCGTCTCGGACCGCGACTTCGTGGCCGAGCTGCTCTTCGTCTGCGCCCTGGGCCAGGTCCACCTCTCCCGCCTCGGGGAGGAGGTGGTGCTGTGGGCCACCGAGGAGTTCGGCTTCCTCAAGCTGGCCGACGCCTACTCCACCGGCAGCTCGATGCTGCCCCAGAAGAAGAACCCCGACATCGCCGAGCTGGTGCGGGGCAAGGCCGGCAGGCTCATCGGCCACCTGACCGGGTTCCTGGCCACCCTCAAGGGCCTGCCGCTGTCCTACAACCGGGACCTGCAGGAGGACAAGGAGCCCCTCTTCGACACGCTCGACACGCTGGCCCTGGCTTCGGCGGCCATGGCCGGCCTGCTCGACACCGCCACCTTCGACTACGACCGGATGCGCCAGGCGGCCGACGCCCCCTCCAGCGCCGCCGCCGACCTGGCCGAGGACCTGGTGCGGGGCGGCATGCCGTTCCGCGACGCCCACGCCATCGTCGGCAAGCTCGTCCGGGAGTCGGTGGAGCGGGGCATCCCCCTCGACGAGCTGATCATGACCGAGCCCCAGCTCGGGCCCGACGCCCTGGCCGCCCTGGAGCCCGGCGCCTCCGTCCGCCGCCGCACCTCCCCCGGCGGGGCGGGGACGGCCTCGGTCGCCGCCCAGCTCGAGGCGGCCCGGGCCCGCCTGGCCGACCACGAGAGCCGCCTGGCCAAAGGTGCCTGAGCGCCTCCCGCCGGCTTTCTACCTCCGGGATCCCCGGGAGGTCGCCGTCGAGCTGCTCAACAAGGTGCTGGTCCACGACGACCCGGTCTTCGGCCGGGTCGGGGGCCGCATCGTCGAGGCCGAGGCCTACCTCGGCGCCGGTATCGACCCCGGTTCTCATGCATTCCGGGGACCCACGCGCCGCAACGCCACGATGTTCGGCCCCACCGGGCACCTCTACGTCTATTTCACCTACGGCATGCACTGGTGCAGCAACGTCGTCTGCAACCCCGTCGGCGGTGGCGGGGCGGTGCTCATGCGGGCCCTCCATCCGCTGGACGGGCTCGACGTCATGTGGTCGCGCCGCCCGAAAGCCAAGCGGGAGCGTGACCTGTGCTCCGGCCCCGCCCGCCTCACCCAGGCCCTCGGCCTGACCGGCGCCCTCGACGGCACCGACCTGGCCGCCGGCCCCGTGTTCCTCCTCGACGATGGCACGCCCCCGCCGAAGCGCCCCGGCAACTCGGTGAGGATCGGCCTGAGCCCCGGCAAGGGCGACAAGTCCCCCTGGCGCTGGTGGGTCCCCGGTGACCCCAACGTCAGCGCCTCGCCCAGATCCTGACGGTCTGGCCCTCGTCGACGAGGGCGCCGCCGTCGGGCGACTGCTTCCACACCCGGCCGGGGCGGGCCTTCACGTCGTCGGGCGGCTCCTCGAGGGCGATGTCGACGTTGAGGCCCGAGGCCTGCAGGGCCCGGGCCGCGTCGTCGACCGAGAAGCCGATCGTGTTGAGGATCACGATCTGGCGGGGCGGGCCCGACGAGATGACGATGGCCACGGTCGACCCCGGCGTCACCAGCGTCCCCGGGGACGGGCTCTGGTCGGCCACCGTTCCCCGGTCGCGCTCCCGGCTGGGCCGGCGGTCGACCTCCACCTTGAAGCCCGCCGCCTCCAGCGCCGAGCGGGCCTGGGACTCGTACTGGCCGCCGACGTTCGGCAGCGCCACGCCGCTCGGGGCCGGTGGGGCGCCGGCCGCGGCCGCGGCGGCGGTCGCCGGATCGGGCTGGGCGGGGTCGGGCGCCGGGAACGGGGTGACGGGGCTGCCGGCCAGGGCCGGGTCCATGACCCGGTGCCAGATCTGGGCCGGATACGACCCGCCCGTCACCCTGATCGGCGTGGCCGGCGGCGTCATCGACCGCTGCCGCTCGGGGAATCCGACCCACACGGCGGTGACGAGGTCGGGCGTGTACCCGACGAACCAGGCGTCCCGCCACTCGTTGTTGGTCCCCGTCTTGCCGGCCACTGGGCGGTCGCCGAGCCCGGCGGCGGTGCCCGTCCCCCGCTGCACCACCTGGGTCAGGATGCCGGTCACGCCCCGGGCGACGTCGGTGGGGACGGCCCGGTGCAGCGTGGAGGGCCGCCGGTAGAGGACCGACCCGTCGGCCCGGGTGATCTCGGTCACGAACACCGGGTCGGCGTGCAGGCCGTCGGCGGCGAAGGTCGAGTAGGCCGAGGCCATGTCGAGGACGCTGATCTCGTTGCTGCCCAGCACCGCCGACGGGTAGGGCTTGAGCGGCGCGGTGATCCCCAGCGTGTGGGCCATGTCGATGGCCTTCTGGGGCCCGACCTCCTGGATCAGCTGGGCGTAGACGGTGTTGATCGAGTGGACGGTGGCGTCGACGAGGCTGACCGGCGGCCCGCCCTCGCCCTCGTAGTTGTTGACCACCCACGGCGCCTGCCCGTTGGGCATGGGAATGGTCAGCTGCGTCGGTGCCTCGTAGACCTTGCCGGGCGGGATGCCCTGGGCCAGGGCGGTGGCCAGCACGAAGGGCTTGAACGACGACCCCGTCTGGCGCATCCCCTGGGTGGCGAGGTCGAACTTGGCCTCCGGTTCGGGGCCGAAGAAGTCGCGCCCGCCGACCAGCGCCTTGACGAACCCCGTCTTCGGGTCGAGCACCACGACCGCCCCCGACGGGTCGGTGGCCGGGTTGGGCAGCACGCCCTTCACCGCCTCCTCGGCCGCCTGCTGGACCCGCAGGTCGACGGTGGTGTGGATCCGCAGCCCGTCCTCGAAGAGGAGCCGGCGCCGGTCGGCCGGCGTGGCCCCGAAGCGGGCGTCGTCGAGGATGAAGCGCTTGACCCGCTCCACGAAGTAGCCGGCCGGGTAGCGGGCGCCGGCCGCCGGCTTGGCCACCACGCCGAGCGGCGCCGCCTCGGCGGCGGCGATGTCGGCGTCGGGAACGGTGTGCAGTTCCTTCATCCGGGCCAGGACGACCTGGCGCCGGGCGAAGGCGGCGTCGGCGGCGGAGAAGGGGTCGTAGTTCTCCGGCGCCTGGATGACCCCGGCCAGCAGGGCTCCCTCGGCCAGGTTCAGGTCCTTGGCGGCCTTGTTGAAGTAGAGGTGCGCCGCGGCCTGCACGCCGTAGGCGCCGTTCCCGAAGTAGATCCGGTTGAGGTAGCCCTCGAGGATCGACTCCTTGGTGTGGGTGCGCTCGATCTGCATGGCCAGGACCGCCTCCCGGACCTTCCGGTGGACGGTCTTCTTGGGGTCGAGCAGCACGTTCTTCACGTACTGCTGGGTGATCGTCGACCCGCCCTGGCGCACCTCGCCGGCCTCGGCGTTGGTCTTGAGCGCCCGGACCATGGCCCGCAGGTCGACGCCCTTGTGGGCGAAGAAGCGGGAGTCCTCGATGGCCACCACCGCCGCCTTGAGCGGCTCGGCCATCTCGGCCAGGGGCACCTGCTCCCGGTCCTGCTCGGCGTGGAGGGTGGTGAGGAGCGACCCGTCGGCGGCGAACACCTTCGTCGTCTCGGCCTGGGTCGGCGGGGCGGCGATGTCGACCCGGTAGGCGCAGGCACTCCCCGCCAGGCAGAGCGCGAGAAGGAGGCCGAGACGTCGGAGCATGGGGTTATTCAACTCCTTCCGGCCCCGGTTCGGCTGGATGGACGAAGCGTGCAACTACGGTGTCCGTCCGTGAACGACGCCGTCTCTGCCGACGAGGCCGTCCGCATCGTGGGGGCCGGGGCCACCAACCTGATCTCCGAGGCCGACCTGCGCAAGAAGCTGGCCCGGGGCACGCCCCTGCGGGTCAAGCTCGGCATCGACCCGACGGCCTCCGACATCCACCTCGGGTTCGCCGTCGTGCTCCGCAAGCTCCGCCAGTTCCAGGACCTCGGCCACACCGCCGTCCTCATCCTCGGCGACTTCACCGCCCGGGTCGGCGACCCCACCGGCCGGTCCGCCACCCGCCCCCGGCTGGCGCCGGAGCAGATCGACGCCAACCTCGAGACGTACCAGACCCAGGCCGCCCTCATCCTCCGGCCGGACCGCCTCGAGGTCCGGCGCAACTCCGAGTGGCTCGGGGCCCTCGGCGCCGACGGCCTCCTCGGCCTGGCCGGGAAGGCCACCGTGGCCCAGATGCTGGAACGGGACGACTTCTCCAAGCGCTACGCCGCCGGCCAGCCGATCTCGGTGATGGAGCTGCTCTACCCCCTGCTCCAGGGCTACGACTCCGTGGTCGTCCGGGCCGACGTGGAGCTCGGCGGCTCCGACCAGCTGTTCAACAACCTGGTCGGCCGGGAGCTGCAGGAGAAGGAGGGCCAGGAGCCCCAGGTGGTGCTGACCACCCCGCTCCTCGAGGGCCTCGACGGCGTCAACAAGATGTCGAAGTCGCTGGGCAACTACATCGGGATCACCGAGCCGGGCGCCGAGCAGTTCGGCAAGGTCATGAGCATCCCCGACGCCCTCCTGGCCCGCTACATGCTCCTGGCCACCGGCTGGCACCCCGACCGGGTCGAGGCCGAGACCGCCCGGCTGGCGTCCGGAGAGCTGCACCCCAACGCCGCCAAGCGGCTCCTCGCCCGCACCATCGTCGACCTCTACCACGGCGAGGGTGCCGGCACGGCGGCCGAAGCCGCCTTCGACCAGGTCTTCAAGCGGCACCAGGTGCCGGACGACGTCCCCGAGTTCCGGTTGCTGCCCGAGCATCTGGTGGACGGGCGGATCCGTCTGGCCCGCCTCCTGGCCCTGGCCGGGCTGGTCCCGTCCAACAAGGAAG
>DASYFF010000338.1:15000-17032 GCA_036498605.1 Acidimicrobiia bacterium
AAGATTCCAAGCTACAAAGAGCCAACGGTGGATGCCTTGGCGCCAGATGCCGATGAAGGACGTGGGTGGCTGCGATAAGCCACGGGGAGCCGCCGACCAGGCTTCGATCCGTGGATCTCCGAATGGGGAAACCCGGCAGGGGTAAATGCCCTGTCACCCTGGGCTGAACACATAGGCCCAGTGGAGGGAACCGGGGGAATTGAAACATCTCAGTACCCCGAGGAAAAGAAAGCAACAGCGACTTCCTGAGTAGCGGCGAGCGAAACGGAATCAGCCCAAACCGTTGCAGTGGTACAGCCTGCTGGCGATGCTGTAACGGGGTTGTGGGGCCCGCTCGGAAGGGCAGCAGACCTTCCAAGGAGTTACAAAACCAATGCTTAGCGGAACGGTTATGGAAATTCCGACCGCAGAGGGTAACAGTCCCGTACGCGAAAAGTAATTGGCCTCCTTGCGGTGTCCCCAAGTAGCACGGGACCCGGGAAATTCCGTGTGAATCTGCGAGGACCACCTCGTAAGGCTAAGTACACTCTGGCGACCGATAGTGCACTAGTACCGTGAGGGAAAGGTGAAAAGTACCCCGGGAGGGGAGTGAAATAGTACCTGAAACCGTTGGCTTACAAGCAGTCAGAGCGTCGTTATGACTTCGGTCATAGCCGTGATGGCGTGCCTTTTGAAGAATGAGCCGGCGAGTTACCGTCAGTGGCAAGGTTAACCTGTGAAGGGGAGCCGGAGCGAAAGCGAGTCTGAACAGGGCGTTCAGTCGCTGGTGGTAGACCCGAAGCCGAGTGAGCTATCCATGGGCAGGCTGAAGCGAGGGTAAGACCTCGTGAAGGGCCGAACCCACCATGGTTGAAAACATGGGGGATGACCTGTGGATAGGGGTGAAAGGCCAAGCAAACTCGGTGATAGCTGGTTCTCCCCGAAATGCATTTAGGTGCAGCGTCGCGTGTTCAGTATCGGAGGTAGAGCACTGGATGGTCTAGGGGGCCTACAAGCTTACCGAAATCAACCAAACTCCGAATGCCGATACTCCACAGCGCGGCAGTGAGACCATGGGGGATAAGCTTCATGGTCGAGAGGGAAACAGCCCAGAACGCCAACTAAGGCCCCAAATTCGATGCTAAGTGGTAAAGGATGTGAGATTGCCCAGACAGCCAGGAGGTTGGCTTAGAAGCAGCCACCCTTGAAAGAGTGCGTAATAGCTCACTGGTCGAGTGGTCTCGCGCCGACAATGTAACGGGGCTCAAGCATCGAGCCGAAGTTGCGTCATACAGCGCAAGCTGGATGGGTAGGGGAGCGTCGATCTTGCAGCGAAGCGGCGGTGTAAACCGTTGTGGAGCGGGGTCGAGTGCGAATGCCGGCATGAGTAGCGAAAGAGGGGGGAAGAACCCCTCCGCCGAATGCCCAAGGGTTCCTGGGGAAGGCTCATCCGCCCAGGGTTAGTCGGGAGCTAAGGCGAGGCCGAAAGGCGTAGTCGATGCACAACAGGTTGATATTCCTGTACCACCAAGTCCGCGCCCAATCCAAGATCGGGTTGCTAAGGGGCTGTCCTTCGGGACGAACCGACCCACCCGGTGGCGGGTAGCGATGGGGGGACGCAGGAGGGTAGGTCATCCCTGGCGTTGGTTGTCCAGGGGTAAACGTGTAGGGGGGTCGGTAGGCAAATCCGCCGGCCATATACCCTGAGACGTGATGCCGAGCCGCTTCAGGCGAAGTGACTGATCCCATGCTGCCGAGAAAAGCCTCTAGCGAGTGGACTGGGTGCCCGTACCCCAAACCGACTCAGGTGGGCAAGTAGAGAATACTAAGGCGATCGAGATAACTCTGGTTAAGGAACTCGGCAAATTACCCCCGTAACTTCGGAAGAAGGGGGGCCTTGTCTGGTGAAGGGACTTGCTCCCCGAGCTGGACGGGGCCGCAGAGACCAGGGCCAAGCGACTGTTTACTAAAAACACAGGAGCGTGCGAAGTCGTAAGACGATGTATACGCTCTGACGCCTGCCCGGTGCCGGAAGGTTACGGGGAAGGGTTAG
>DASYFF010000339.1:0-3494 GCA_036498605.1 Acidimicrobiia bacterium
TCCGCCTGCGCCGGATCAGGATGGCTCTCGAGGTAGTTCTTCATCTCGATCGTGCCGAACGCGACGTGGCGAGCCTCGTCCTGGAGACACAGCCGGAAGATCTCCCGGTCGACGTCGGTCTGGGCGAGGAACTCCCCGGCCCGGAACAGGGACAGGATCATCCCTTCGCCGAGGAGGTTGAGGAAGAACGAGCCCCAGGTGTGGCTCGGCGTGTCGAGGAGCCCCTTGGCCGCCCACTCGAAGTTCGGCGTGACGTGGAGCAGCCCGCCGCCGCCGGCCAGGGCCCGCTTGCGGAAGACCTCGAGGTGGCGGGCCTCGTCCATCACCTGCGTGGCCAGGAACGACTTGATCTCGTGGAACTCGTTGGGGATCTGGCACAGCCACTTTGCCGGGAAGTCACCGGCGGCGAACTCGATCTCGGTGAGGAACGTGGCCAGCTGGCAGGCCGCCTTCTCCACGTCCTCGCTGACCGGCTCCAGCTCCGTCCAGGGGATGTCCTTGGTGGCGTTCCACTGCCGGAACTTCGCCTCTTCGTAGAGCGTGCAGACGTTGTCCGCCCAGACGTCCCACTTCTCCACCAGCCGGAACTCGGGCAGGTCGGGCAGGCGGTCCTTGTACGGTTCGCGGACCGAGCCCCGGGGCGTCATGTTGCGGTACTCGGCCTTCTCGGGGATGGTCCCGTAGCAGCGGGGCCGGTTGATGTCGTCGTAGGTGAGCCCCCGGGTCGACGGCTTGACGGCCGTTCCCCAGTTGCTGCCCTCGGTGTTCATCCAGCCGAGGTCGAACGACCCGGCGGCCAGGCGGTCGACATTCTGCTGGTGGAACTCGGCCCAGCGCTCCCGGTCCCGTTCGAACTGCGCCGTGAAGGCGTCGAGGCGGGCCTGCTCGTCGTCGTCGACCTCCTCCCACTCGGGTACGGGAGCGACTTCCAGGTTCTCGATGACGTTGCTCATGAAAGGGTCTCCTCTGTGGGCCGGGAGTGATCGGGGGGGACCGCTACACCGCGGTGATCAGGTCCTGGCGGCCCGCCCGTTCGAGCAGCTCCCGGTAACGGGGGAACAGCTTCTTGGCCACGGGGACGAGCTTGAGGATCTTGGGGATCGGGCCCTTGGCCCGCATCTGGCCCTTGGCCAGGGCCATGGACACGTTCACCTTGCCGAGCCAGAACCCGTGGGCCACGTCGGCCTTCATGAACATCTCCACCGACGGCTTCGGCCCCTCCGGCCCGTAGACGACCTTCTTGTTCGGCATGTCGACGGTCATCACGGCCTGCGGGTCCGTGTAGTGGAGCTTCAGCACCACCCCGGAGGCGGCGAACTCGTCGCCGATGACCGGGTCGGCGAACGCTTCCTCCCAGACCTTCCCCATGAACTCGAACGCCTCGTCGGAACTGGTAAAGACCGCCACGTCGTCCCCTTTCGGCCCGGTTCCCCTGCCGCGGCAGGGCACGAGGGGAGTACACCACCGGGCGCGAACCCCAGGCACCGGTCCGAAGGGCCAGCGCCGTCGGGGAGGGGCCACCACGCGCGCTCCGGGGGCCACGGTCTGGCCCCCGGCCCGGTCCGCGGCCCTCCCATACTGGCGGCGTGCCCCGATTCTCGCTGGTGACGCTGGGGGCGTCGCTGCCCGAGCAGGTGTCCCTGGCCCGGCGGGCCGAGGCGGCCGGGTTCTCGGCCATGTGGGCGTCGGAGTTCTACGACCGGTCGGCCACCATCCCGCTGGCGGCTATGGCGGCGGCGACGTCGGTCATCGGGCTCGGCTCGGGTGTGGCCTACGGCTTCGGGCGCTCACCACTGGTGCTGGCGGCCGAGGCCCGGGACCTCGACACGCTCTCCGGCGGGCGCCTCACGCTGGGTCTCGGAACGGGGACCAGGCGCATGCAACAGGACTGGCACGGACTCCCCGGCGACCACCCCGCCCCCCGGTGCGAGGAGCTCGTCCCCCTCCTGCGGCGGTTGTGGCGCCTCCACGAAGGGCCCGTCCACCACGAGGGCCGCTTCTACCGGACGGTCGTCATCCCGACCGCCGAGTCGAAGCCGCCCCTCCGAGCCGATATCCCGGTCTACCTGGCCGGCGTCAACGCCCGGATGGTGGAGGCGGCGGGGGCGGTGGCGGACGGGCTGTGCGGCCATCCGCTCTTCACCCCGGAGTACGTCGCCAAGGTCGTCCGCCCGGCCCTGGGGCGGGGCGCGGCCCGGACCGGCCGGGACCCGGACGTGCCGATCGCCGGGACGCTGATCTGCGCCGTCGACGCCGACGGGGACGACGCCCGGCGGGCGGCGGCCGCCCAGCTGGCCTTCTACCTGACGGTCAAGACCTACGACGCCATCGCCGACCTCCACGGCTTCACCGACCGGGTCGAGGCCATCCGGGCCGCCTGGAAAGCCGGCGACCATCCCGGCATGGTGGCGGCCGTGACCGACGAGATGGTCGACGCCTGGGCGCTGGCGGGCACGCCCGACGAGGTGCGGGAGCAGTACGAGCGGCGCTGGGCCGGCACCTACGACGAGACGATCCTCTACCCGCCGAACTTCGCCGGTGCCGCCGACCCCGAGGCGATCCTCGACGTCTTCGGGATTTAGCGGCCCGAGGGGACGGGGTCGAGGGCGACGCCGGCGTGGGTGACGCGCTCCACGTACAGCTCGACGGCCCGGGCGATCGACTGGCTGAACCGGGCCCGGCGGAACACGTCCACACCGCCCAGATCGGGCAGCAGGTACCGGAACAGAAAATCGAAGCGGGTCCCGCCCTCGACCTCGGAGAATCGATACGTCGCCCAGCAGCCGGCCACATGCGGCGTCGGCCAGTTCCACAGCTGGGCGCTCTCGAAGAAGATGCCGGCGTCGTCTTCCTCGGGGCGGCACATGTGCTCCTCGACGCTGGCGACGGCCTCCGGGGCACCGGGCGCGGTGATGTGCACCTCGTAGTAGAGGCGGGGCAGGACGTTGGTGTCGTCCCACCGGATCCGCTCCACCCCCGGCCAGTGGGCCCGGGACTGGGGCGACTGGCACCACGTCAGCATCTCGGGGAGCGTCCGCGGGCACAGCGCCGTCCGTTCCACCGTCACCAGCACGAGCGTCCTCCCCCCCGGGACCTGGCTCTTCCCGTCCATCATACCGGCCGGGGTCGGCCGAATCCCCCCGGGCCAACCCGGCGGCCCCCCTCCGACCGCGACCGGCCCCGGCGGGGCGCGTCTTGGCCCCGGGTCCGCTTTCGGCGAGAGCGCGGGGGTGGTTCACTCCCGGCGCAGACGAACCCAGGGGGAGCGATGACCAACCAGACGGAGATCCGGTACGCCCTCGTCGGCCAGGGCCAGAACGTCGTGGAGCATGACCCGGTCGAGGGCCCCTGCCGCTGGCTCGAGACGCCCGACGACGTGATCGACTTCATCAGTGGCGAGGGCGTCCAGGAGACCATCGTGATCTCCCGGGGCGGGACGACGACCTTCGTGGCCCCGGCGCTGACGTCCGGGGTGCGGGGCCTGATCACCTTGA
>DASYFF010000340.1:0-2417 GCA_036498605.1 Acidimicrobiia bacterium
CCGGTGGTCGACCTGCGACCGGGGCGGGACCTCGACGTCGCCCGCCTCGTCGAGAACGTCCATCGGGATCGACACGAACACCGGCCCGGTGGGCGGCGTGGCGGCCGACAGGAAGGCCCGCCGCAGCACCGGGGCCAGCTCGCCGAGGTGGCGGACCTCGTGCTGCCACTTCGTCGTCGGCGCCGCCATGCCGGTGAGATCGCCGGACAGGATCGGCTCGGCCAGCAGGTGGCGCCGGTCCGCGTGGCCGGCCGTGACCACCATCGGGGTGCGGTTGGCCATGGCGTTGGTCAGGTTCCCGAGACCGCCGCCGAGGCCGGCCACGGTGTGGAGGTTGACGAAGCTCGGCCGGCCGCTGGCCTGGGCGTAACCGTCGGCCATGGCCACCGCCACGTTCTCCTGGAGGGCCAGCACGTAGTGCAGCTCCGGCTGGTCGGCGAGTGCGTCGACGAAGGGCAGCTCCGTCGTTCCGGGATTGCCGAAGCAGTGGACGACACCTTCGGTGCGAAGCACCTCGAGCAGGACATTCCGCCCGTTTGTCGTCGCCATTTCCGAACCTCCCCTGACCGAGGATGCACCGTATCTCGGACGAAGCGGTCAATCGCAAGAGAGGGAGGAGGACGGCCGGGGACGACGGCGAAATCTTCAGACCGTAGAGGCTCGTACTGCTCGCGTGGAGGCCCCCCATGACCTTGTCCCTCCGGTGGCGTATCGCCGGTGCCCTGACCTCGCTCCTCGCCGTGGCCGCGCTCTCGACGCCGGCCGGTGGCGCCAACGTCACCAGCGTGACGCTGGCCGACGCCCAGGGCGACACGCAGCCGGTGTCCACACCGGCCGCCGACCTGACCAGCTCCACGGCCACCTTCAAGCCGGCCGAGATCGCCTTCACCGCGGTCACGGCCGCGCCGGAGGACCCCCGGCCGTCGGTCTACTGGGCCCAGCCCGCCACCCACATCAGCTGGCTGATCCGCACCGGTGCCGCCGCACCGAACTTCGACTACGAGCTCCGCTACTCGATGCGCAACGGGGTGCTGTCCGCCTACGTGTACCCGGCCAACGACCCCGGCACCTCGCTGTGCGCGGCGACGAAGGTCGACTACAGCGGCAAGACCTACCGGGCGTCGATCGACCCCGCCTGCATCGGCCGGCCGAACACCGTGACCTTCGCCACCCTGGTCAACTACCAACTGAACCCTGACACGCTGGTCACCGACACGCCCGACAACGGCGCCTTCTCGGGCATCCTGACCCGGCCGAGTCTCGGCTACTGGCTCGTCGGGCGGGACGGCGGCATCTTCGCCTTCGGCGACGCCCCCTTCCAGGGCTCGACGGGCAACATCCACCTCAACCAGCCCATCGTCGGGATGGCGTCGACTCCGACCGGTAACGGCTACTGGTTCGTGGCCGCCGACGGCGGCGTCTTCGCCTTCGGCGACGCCCCCTTCTACGGCTCGACGGGCAACATCCACCTCAACAAGCCGATCGTGGGCATGGCCCCGACGTCGACCGGCCAGGGCTACTACCTGGTGGCCTCCGACGGCGGCATCTTCTCCTTCGGCGACGCCAAGTTCCGGGGTTCGACGGGCGCCATCAAGCTCAACAAGCCGATCGTGGGCATGGCCGTCACCCCCAACGGCCGGGGCTACTGGCTGGTGGCGTCCGACGGTGGAGTGTTCGCCTTCGGCAACGGTGCCGACTTCTTCGGCTCCACCGGCAACATCAAGCTGGCCCAGCCGATCATCGGGATCGCCCCGACGAACTCCAACAAGGGCTACTGGTTCGTGGCCGCCGACGGAGGGATCTTCGCCTTCGGCGACGCGCTCGGCTTCACGCCCCAGCTCGGCGGCTCGCCCGTCACCGGCGTGACTGCCTCCCCCGACGGCAAGGGCCTGTGGGTCACCCGGGCCAACGGCCAGGTCAACGGCTACGGCAGCGCCCCGAGCATGGGCAGCGTGCCCAGCGCTCCCGCCCAGCCGATCACCGGTATCGCCTCGCTGATCGTGCCCAACGCCATCCCGGCTACGCCGGCCCCGTAGTTCCCACCACCACCTGAAGCAGTCCCCGACGGGGAGGCGCCGGCCCGGGCGCCTCCCCGTCGTTCTGTATGGTCAACGCCCGTGAGCGCCCCCCACGGCGACGACGGGTCGGCCCGGGCCGTCGTCGCCGCCTTCCTGGCCAACCTCGGGATCGCCCTGGCCAAGTTCGTGGCCTTCGCCGTGACCGGCGCGGCGTCCATGCTGGCCGAGGGCGTCCACTCCGTGGCCGACACCGGCAACCAGGGCCTGCTCTTCCTCGGCGCTCGCCGGTCGAGGCGGCCACCCGACCCGCAGCACCCCTTCGGCCACGGCCGGGAGCGGTACTTCTGGAGTTTCGTGGTGGCCGTCGTGCTCTTCACCGCCGGCAGCCTCTTCGCCCTC
>DASYFF010000341.1:0-5764 GCA_036498605.1 Acidimicrobiia bacterium
CTTTCGCCCCGGCTGCTGATGGCGCCGTCACCTCCGGCCACCGAAGCCGAAGCGGAGCAGAACCTGCCCCCTGAGCCTTCCGATCCGTAGGCCAATCGGGCGTCGCCTGCAACCCCCTGCGGCACCGCCAGGCGCTCCTCATGTCGAGTGCCGGGCATCGCCAAAGCCCGGGCCTGTCCACCAGCAGCAACCGGAGCCGCTCGGGTACGGCACCTTGGGGCGGGCGGGTACAACATGCGTTCCTGCGCAACACACGTCCGTTGCAGAAGAGCGCCGGTTCTCAGCAGGGCCGGCGACCAGCGCGGGAGTGCCGGATCCTTCCTTGCGCGGACGGGATCAGCCCTGGGTCGACCAGCCGTAGTAGTGGACCCAGCCCACGCCGCCGCCGGGGCCCGACGTCCCCGGCTTGGGGCCGTTGCCGGTGGCGTCGTAGAGGCCCTGGTACCAGATCGGGTCAGTGTCGGTCAGGCAGATGGCCTGGGGGCCGTCGCTCGTGTTGCCGATGAACCCGTCGCCGACGAAGTCGTTGTGGGCGGGGGTCAGGCCGGCGCTCCAGGAGGCGAGGCGGGCCCTGGGGACCAGCTGGAACGGGACCTGGCCCGGGGCGCTCAGGCCGATGGCGTACCAGCCGTGGGGTTTGACCGGAGCGGCCGACCGGGCCGGGTCGAAGCTGATGCAGCTGGCGCTGGTGCGGGTGATCGGGCCGAGCGGGTCGGTGGCGGCGGGCGGGCTGGCGGAGGCCGGCTGGGCTCCGGCCGGCGCCGCTCCGAGGGCGAGGGCGAACGGAAGGATGAGAGTGCGGCGCATGCTGTGGGTCGCTCCTTCGTCGGTTAGCGGGTGGTGGGGAACGGCTTGACGGTGCCGGGCCAGCCGTCGTCGCCGAGGTCAACGGCGAGGTGGCGGTGGAGGTGCTGGAGGGGGACCTCGTCGCGGCCGTAGACGAACTCGATCGGCTCGGGGGTACCGCTGCTGTTGGCCGCCTTCTGGATCGCCTCGGCCATCGGCCAGTCCTCCCCCGTCACGGCGTCGCGCAGGATCTCCCAGCTCTGGTCGAGCCGGGCCCGCTCGGTGTCGTCGGGCGGGTTGGGGACGAGGAACCGGATCGACGTCGTGCAGCGCTGCGGCGAGTCGGCGTCAGGGAAGACGCTCCACAGCTCGAAGTGGTCGGGCTGGGACACCAGCATGGTGTTGGGATAGAGGATGAAGTTCGTGATGACGTAGCGGCGCAGGTCGGCGCCGTCGGGCACGTCGTCGTCCTTGAACCGGTCGAGCTTGTGGCGGGCCATGGCCAGGCGGGCGTGGCGGCCGTGGCGGTCGAAGGTGTGGGTGTGGGTCAGGATCAGCTTGCCGACGCTGTCGGGGTGCAGGAACTTCGGGTGGAGAATGTCCATCAGGCCGTCGGCCACCAGCTTCCAGTTGACCGGCTGGGTGAAGCGCTCGTCGACGTGGAGCGACCAGGTACCCAGCCCGAGCTCGGCCAGCTGGGCGTCGAACTCCGGCCCGAGCCAGGCGGCGACGTCGGGGGGCTCGGTCGAGCCCAGCGTGACGAAGACGAGCCCGTGCCGCTCGGCGACACCGATGCGGACGAGGCCGTGGCAGGCCGGCTCCACCGAGTCGAAGCCCTCGGCGTAGGGCACGTGGCGCAAGTCGCCGTCCCGGTTGTAGGTCCAACCGTGGTAGCGGCAGGTGAACACCCGCCGCGTCCCGCAGGCCTCCTGCTCCACCGGACCGCCCCGGTGGCGGCAGACGTTGCGGAAGCCGGCCAGGGTTCCGTCATCCTGGCGGACCAGCAGCAGCGGGACGCCGATCAGATCCAGGGTGACGAACGACCCGGCGTCGGTCAGCGCCGAGCTGACCGTGGCCACCAGCGGCGTGCGGAAGAACAGCGCCCGCTCCCGGGCCGCCTGGCCCTCGTCGAAGTAGTACCAGGCCGGGATGCGCAGGTCGCTCGCCGCCGAGTCGGCCGTGCCCTCCCGCAGGTGGGTCAGCAGCCGTTCGGCGATCTCGACTTCGACGGACGTCATTGGTGCTCCTCGCTCACCGGCACTGCAGCCGGGATCCCTGGGAGGCCACGAAGCGGCCTCCGCTCACGGTCACGACGCCCCAGCACGACCGGCGGGGCGAAGTCTGGTCCCGCCCGAACGACAGCGGGTAGGTCATGCCGCCGACGGTTTCACCGTTGACCCGCCACAGCCCCTCGAGGACGTCGGCGGCGGTCGGCTTGTCGGGGAGGTTCCGGGCGGCGGCCTCGAACAGCTTGGCCGACACCCAGGCCGGGCCCGACGCCCCGCTCGGCTCCACACCGGGGGCGACGGCCTCGAAGGCGGCGTGCAGCTCGGCCAGCCCGGGGATGTCCCGGGCCGGCCACGGCGCCACCTTGGTGCCCACCACGGTGCCGTCCATGACGGGGTCGGCCGCCACCGACGGCATGGCGAGGCCGTCGGCCATGCCCAGGACCGGCTTGTAGCCCTGGCGGGCACAGGACCGCCCCACCCGCAGGACGCTGTTGTTGTCGAGGCCGAGGATGATCGCCTGGGCGCCGGCCTGGCGGGCGGAGAGGCACTCGGCGGTGAAGTCGGGCTGGGTCAGCGACGGCCGGGCCCGGTAGACGACCTCGAAGCCGAGCTCCTTGGCCGCCGGGCCGGTCCACGTCTTGTCGAAGATGTCGCAGAGCTTGACGTCGCTGCAGGCCAGGGAGGCCAACTTCGTCTTCCCGGCCGGGACGGCCACCGCCGCCAGCGAGCCGAGCAGGCCGTAGGAGTAGGGCGTGCCGGCGGGCCAGGGGGTGAAGACCATCGGGCTCTCGTAACCGAGGTCGCTGCCGCCCTCGTGCCCGATGATCGGGATCCGCTTGTTGTTGACGTAGGACAGGTCGCCGCCGGCGAAGCCGATCGAGTTGAACAGGAAGGCGGTGACGCCCTGCTCCTCCACCATTTGGCGGACGAGGGCGTTGTAGCGGGCGGGGTCCCCACTGTCGTCGGCGATGATGTGACGGACGGGATGGCCGTTGACGCCGCCGTGGGCGTTGGCCCACTTGACCCACACGCCGACGGTGAAGACGGAGTCCTTGATGAACGCCCCGACCGGCCCCGACAGCGTTCCCACGCTGCCGATGGTGACCGGCGCCCGTACCACCGGCGCCGACGCCGGAGTCGTGGGCGCCGGCGCGGCCGACGGAACCGGTCCTTCGTCACCCCGGCGGGAACGGCCGGCTGGCGGCGCGGTCTCCACGCCACTCGACGGTGATCGCGGCAGCGCTGCGCCGGGCGACTCCGCGACCCTCACGGTGGGGTTCGTCCCGAGCGCGACGGGCGGCAGTGAGGCGCTGGGACCGCCCGCCACGTCAGGTTGTCGTGGCGCCAGGACGGGTTTCGGCGTCGTGGTCGCATGCCTCGAGGCAACGAGACCCTGACGCTCGGCCCCGGCGATCGCGCCGCGCTCCATCCGGCTTCCACAGGCGGAAGCCGTCAGGACGCCGCACAGCAACGTCACCCCGAGAAGCGGCTTCCCCGTCAGCCGGCCACCGCCTCGGCTTCGGGCACGGCGTCGTGCCGCTCGGCGCTGACCGGTTCGATGCGGACGGGGATGCCGTTGAGGACGGTCGAACCCGACAGGGCCTCGACGTCTTCGCGCCGGCTGGAGGCCAGGAAGTTGGACGTGGCACCACCCGAGGCGTTGGCCCGCTGCCAGCTGCCGTTGTGGCCCCAGCCGTGCGGGAGCGCCACCGTGCTCCGGATCATCTCGTCGGTCAGCGTGACGGCGACGACCACCTCACCGGCCCGCGACATGATGCGGGCCTCGTCACCCTCCACCAGGCCGAGGGCTTCGGCGTCGGCCGGGTGGATGCGCAGGAGGTGCCGGCGGGAGTCGGGCATGAGCCGGGGGGCGTTGTGCATCCACGAATTGTGGGAGCGCACCTCCCGCAGGCCGATGAGCCGGTAGGGCCGGTCGACGTCGACCCGCTCCTCCTGCTCCAGACGGGCGATCTCGGCCATGACCTTGGGGTCGGCCAGGTGGATCTTCTTGTCGGAGTGCTGCAGGCGGCCCTTGAGGGGCCGCAGCGGCAGGTCTTCGTGGAGGACGACGCCATGCGGCGCATCCCGGGCCAGCTTCTTCCACGACCAGCCCGACTTCCGCAGCCCGAACCAGTCGCCGGCCTTGCCCGTCCGCAGCAGCAGGTCGGCCATCTGGCGGGGCTTGATGCGCAGGCCGAGCCGCTTGGCCAGCCAGCGCTGGGCGGCGTTGGAGTAGGCGCCGCCGAGACCCATGCGCCGGGCCAGATCGTTGAGGATCTCCCATTCCGGGCGGCACTCCCCCGCCGGCGCGGTGATGGCCTCGGTGACCATCAGCGACGGGCGGATCATCCGGTCGAGGAACTGGAGGGGGAAGTCCTCCCGCTCGTACATCGTGGTGCAGGGCAGGAGGTAGTGGGCGTACTTGTTGGTCTCGTTCATGTACAGGTCGATGGCGAAGAACGTGTCGAGCGACTCGAGGGCCTCGACCAGGCGGTGCCCCGACGGGCCCGACACGACGCTGTTGCCGCCGATCATGACGAAGGCCCGGATCTGGCCGTCGCCCGGCACCATGATCTCGTCGTAGAGCGCCGAGGACGGCAGGAACCCGAAGGAGTCGGGCAGGCCGGCCACCCGGGTGTGCGTCTCGTCGTAGGTGGCCAGGCCCATCTTCTCCGACATCTCGGCGGTGGGGATGGGCGACCAGCCGAACACCCACCCGCCCGGCTTCTGGATGTTGCCGGTCACGACGTTGACGGCCTGGTGCAGCACGTTGTTGAGCGTGCCGAACTTCTGGGTGCAGGTGCCGGTGCGGCCGTAGGCCACCGCCGCCTTGGCCCGGCCGATGGCCCGGGCGACGTCGCGCACCGTGTCGGCCGGGACGGCGGTGACCGCCTCGGTGGCCTCGGGCGGGAACCGCAGCGCCTCCCGGCGCAGCTCGTCGGCGCCGACGCAGTGCGCCCCCAGGAAGCCCTCGTCGACGAGGCCTTCGCTGAAGAGCACGTGGAGCACCGACAGGAGGAACCAGGCGTCGGTGCCGGCCCGCAGCGGGATGTGCTCGAACCGCTCGGCCGTCTCGGTGCGGCGGGGGTCGACCACGAAGACGCGCCCGCCCCGGTCGACGACGCCCAGCATGTGTTCCCGCATGCGGGGGTCGTGGAGGAAGCTGCCCTTCGAGACCCAGGGGTTGGCGCCGATGACCATCAGCACGTCGGTGCGGCGGTAGTCGGGAATGGGCAGGACGCCGCAAGCGCCGAAGAGGAGCTTGGTGGCGGCCACGCTCGAGGCGCCGTCCTCCGAGTTGACGCCGTACCACCAGGGGGTGCCGACGGCGTCCTGGAAGCCCTTGCCCCAGAACACCGCCGAGTAGGAGAAGTACGGTGGGTTGCCCATGTGGACGGCGATCGACTTCGGGCCCTGGGTGTCACGTAGGTGGCGGAGGCGCCGGGCGATGTCGCCCAGCGCCTCCTCCCACGTGACCCGTTCGAACTCGCCGGGGCCGCCGATCCGCTTCATCGGGTACAGGATCCGGTCGGGGTCGTTCTGGACCTCGGCCATGGCCACGCCCTTGGTGCAGCAGAACCCCTTGGAGTGCGGGTTGTCCTTGTCGGCCCGCAGCGAGACGAGCTTCCCGTCCTCCACGGTGGCCACCATCCCGCACAGCGGCTCGCAGATGCGGCAGAACGTCGCCTTCTCTTCCGTCATGTTGCCTCCCGGGGGCCTGGTGAAGCCGCCTAGTCCTTGCAGGTCAG
>DASYFF010000342.1:0-5907 GCA_036498605.1 Acidimicrobiia bacterium
CCGCCAGATGGCCACCGAGCTCTACGTCTCCGAAGCGGCGGTCAAGTTCCACCTGGCCAACCTCTACGACAAGTTCGGCCTCTCCGAACCGGCCGACGGCGCCCCCTCCCGCCGGGTCACCCTGGCCGCCGAGGCCATCCGTCGCCGGGCCGTCACCATCGCCGACCTCCGCGCCGCCCGCCACTGACCGCAGCGCGGCGGGCCGCCGCCGCTACAGGCAGCCTCCGGCCCGGATCCGCTATGAGGAGGACGTTGATGCCGCCGTGGTGCTCCTTCGACCCCCGCCCGTATCCGTCGTTCTGCGCTAGGCGAGCTCGGGGTGCCCGAGCGGAAAACCCATACTGGCTGTGGGTTTATCGCTCGGGGGTGCGCCAGGAGCGCCAGCGGAGCCGCCCAGAATCGACGTTACCGGTACTCAGGCGAGGGTGACGTCGAGGCGGTCGAGGCGGCGGGTGGGGACGGTCTTGCGCCAGACGGGGCGGTCGGCGAGGCGGAGGTCGGGGAAGCGGCGGATGAGCGAGGACAGCGCCAGCATGCCGCTCTGGAGGCCGATCCTGCGGCCGAGGCAGAAGTGGATGCCGGCGCCGAAGGAGAGGTGGGCCTCGGCGCCGGGGCGGTCGACCTGGAAGCGGTCGGGGTCGGGGAACACCGCCGGGTCGCGATTGGCCGCGCCGACGAGGGCGGCCACCATCTCGCCCTCGACCACCTCGTCGCCGAGCAGCGTCGTGTCGCAGGCCGCGATGCGCATGAAGGCGTTCTGGATCGGGGCCTCGTAGCGGAGGATCTCCTCGACGGCGTTGCCCATCAGCCCCGGATCGGCGACCAGCTTCTTGAGCTCGTCGGGATGGTCCAACAGCAGCATCGTCCCCGTGCTGACGAGGCTGGTGGTCGTCTCGTTGCCGGCGGCCATGATGGTGAAGAGCAGGTTGGCCAGCTCGTTCTCGGTCAGCCGGTCGCCTTCCTCCTCCACGGCGATGAGGGCGGAGAGGAGGTCGTCGCCCGGGTTTCGCCGGCGGGCGGCGATGAGGTCGCGGATGTAGCGGTCGAACTCCTCGGTGGCGATGTCGGCCAGGCGGACCAGCTCGTCCTCGAGGACGGGCCGCATGGAGTTGGCCACGGCGTCGACCCAGCCCTGGATGGCCCGGTGGTCCTCGAACGGCGCGCCGAGCATCTCGGTCAGGGCCATGGCCGGAACGGGCATGGCGTACTCGGTGACGAGCTCCGCACCGCCGGCGGCGGCGATGTCGTCGAGCACCCCGTCGACGAAGGCCTGCAGGCGGGGCACGACCCCTTCCACCATCCGGGGCGAGAAGGCGATGCCCACCAGGCGCCGCAGCCGGGTGTGCTGCTCGCCGTTGGTGAAGACGAGGATCTCCATCGTCTTCTTGATGAACGGCCGGTCCTCGAAGCCGCCACCGGCGAGGCCGAAGCCGGTGGTGAAGTCGTGGGAGCGCATCAGCTCGGTGCAGCCGGCGTGGCTGCTCACGAAGCGCACGCCGAGCATGCTCGGATGGTTCGGCGCCGTCTCCCGCAGGCTGCGGTAGAGCGGGTACGGGTCCTGCGTCTGCGGGTCGCTGAGGAGCTCGATGAGGATGTCGTCGGGGTCCATCATGTTGAGAGAGTACTCACTTGCAATTCAGGCCCGCAACGAGACCGGAGCGGCCTGCACGTCCTCCGGCATCCCGTCGGAGAACAAGGCGGTGAGCTGCCCGGCGACACTGCCGGCGTCGATGCTCTCGTCGCGGAGGAGGGCGTCGAGCGCCAGGCCCAGGTGGGTGCCGAACATGGCGGCGAAGATGAGGCTCCCGTCCCGTTGGCGCCAGCCCGTGATGCGGGAGACCACCTCGTAGATCGGCCGGGAGAGCGTCGGGTGCAGGTCGCCCTGGTAGAAGCGGCGGGCCTCGCCGAGCTCCGACAGCAGCACCACGGCCAGGAACGGGGTGGAGTCGGCCATGAACTGCAGCAGCATCTCGTTGACCTGGCGCAGCCGGTCGTGGCGGTCGCCGCGGGCCGGGTCGATGTCGGCCGTGGTGGCCAGCAGTTCGGTGCAGAAGCGCTCCAGCGGCTCGTGGACCGCGGCCCGGAAGATCTCGGTCTTCGACGGGTAGAAGCGGTAGAGGAGCGCCTCGGTGATCCCCGCCTCCTCGGCGATGCGCCGGGTGCGGGCCCCGGCGAAACCCGACTCGAGGAAGACCCGCCTCGCCGCCTCCAGGATCTTCTCCCGGCGCTCCGCGGCCCGGAGCCGGGTTCGCTTGGGTCGGGCCGCCTCCTCCTCCATTGGCGGATTGTAGGCGGGGGGCCCCTGTTAAGGTCGACCTCGTGGACGGCGACGAGGAGCGGCCCCGCCGGCGACGGCTGTCGGCCGAGGCACGCCGGCAGCTGATCGTCGACGCCGCCCGGGAGGTCTTCGTCGAGTCGGGCCGGGCCGGCGGCCGGCTGCGGGACATCGCCGAACGGGCCGGCATCACCGAGGCCTACCTCTACCGCTACTTCTCGTCCAAGGACGAGCTGTACCACGCCGCCGTCCACGAGCCGGTGGAGCGGATCATCGCCGGCTTCGAGGCCGAGGTCGACGAGCTCCGCGCCGGCGCGGCGCTGACCGGCGCCGAGCTCGTCCGCCGGCTCAACGAGATCATGCTCGGGTTCATGGCCGAGGCCGTGCCCTACCTCGGGGTGGCCCTGTTCTCCGACGTGACCGGCGAAGACACCTTCTACACCTCGACGCTGCACCCCCGGGTCTACGGCCGCACCCGGGAGGTGCTGGCCGCCATCAAGGGCTGGCCCGACAAGCGCGTCGATCTCGACGTCCTCAACACCACGATGTGGAGCCTCAACTACGGCGTGGCGCTCGACGGGCTGCTGCGCGACGTCGGCGTCGACGTCGGCAAAGCGGCGAAGCGGGTGAGCCAGCTCTACCTCCTCGGCATCCCCCAGTTCCGGGGCGGGGCGGCGGCTAGCCGGAAGGCGTAGTCAGGCTGTCGGCGTTGCGGTTGATGACGGTCAGGAGGGCATCGAGGCGGGCCCGGTCGTCGGCCGTCGTGCCGTCCCGCAGGACCCGGCGGATGGAGCGGTCGATGCGGGCCGTCTCGGCCCACAGTTCCCGCCCGGCGTCGGTCAGAGCCACGTTCCACACCCTCCGGTCGGACGGGTCGGGTTGGCGGACGACGGCGCCCTTGTCGACCAGCCCGTCGATCCAGGCGCCGAGGCGGGCCCGGCCGGTCCCGATGCGCCGGGCCAGCTCGGTCTGGGTCAGCGGGCCGCCGTCCTGCAGGTGGGCGAGGACGCTGGCCTCGGACAGGTTCACCCCGGCCCGGGCCAGGGCGGCGTCGTAGGCCCGGCGGACGGCCCGGGCGGTCGACAGCAGCGTTCCCTCCACCCGGCTCCAGGGCGGGGCGTCGAGCTCGTGCCCCGCCGGGCGGGGAGCGGGCATCAGGACCCGGGCCGGGTCGGCAGCGCCACGGTCCCCGCCCCCAGCACGGAGAGGTCGCCGTGCTGGTTTCGGGCCTCCTGCTCCAGGTGGACCACGGCCCGGCCCTGCTCGTCGACGCCGGTGCCGGTCACCCGGCCGGTGATCCGGAGCCAGTCGCCGGCCACGTTGTGGTGGCGGATCTTCGTCTGGTGCCGGACGAGGCATCCGTCGTCGCCGATCCAGTCGGTGAGGTGATGGGTGAGCCAGGAGCAGCGCTCGGGGCCGTAGTCGTAGGCGCCGGGCGTGCCGACGGCGGTGGCCAGGTCGTCCTCCCAGTGGACCCGCTCGGGCACGTCGGGGATCCCGAACCGGTTGGGGATGCCGAGGCCGGGGTGCTTGCGCAGCTGCTTCCAGGCCAGCCGGTTGGCCCGGATGTAGAGGCCGCCCCACCCCTGGGCGAAGGCGATGAATCCGGTGACGGTCATCGGGCCCTTGACCATGGTCGGCAACTCGTCGCCGACGGCGACGTCATCCTGCCAGCGGGGCTCGGCGCCGCGGGGCTCCTCCGCCTCGTAGAGGTCGGAGATCTCCTGCAGCTCCGCCTCCGAGTAGCGCATCGGCGCCCGGGCCTTGGCCTCGTCGTACTTGCTGCCCAGCTCCCGGGCGGTGTCCCGCTCGGTGCGGAAGCACCACGAGTCACCCCCGGCCAGGGGGACGCCGTCGGCGTCGGTGAAGTCGACGTGGTAGATCTGCTGGATGGCCCGGCCGGCGAAGCGGGTCTGGTGCTCGATCAGATCCTTGAGGTAGGCGCTGGTCCGCACCTCGGTGCCGACCGGCATGGGCCGGTGCCACGTCAGGTCGGCGCCGGCCCACATGGCGTGGATGCCGGGCAGGCCGCCGACGTAGCCGGACAGGATCCGGCTGAGGGCGAAGACGAAGCTCGGCGGGGCCACCAGCCCGCCGTGGGGGGCGCCGGCGGCGTAACGCGGGTCGCACCACAGCGGGTTGTCGTCGCCGATGCCGTGGGCGTAGTGCCGCACGTTGTCGCGGGTGACCTCGGAGCACCACGGCTCGACCGTGTCGGCGATGGGCACCCCGATGAGGCGGCGCAGGCTGTCGAGGGCGGCGTCGGTGATGACGGCGAAGCGCCGCTCGTCATCACCGGCGTCGATGTCGATCGGGTCCTGATACGTGGTCATGGCCAGACCGTATCAGGAAAGACTGTATCGGGCGAAACAATATTCGCCAGCCGCAGTTGTTCTCTGGAAGGCCATTCCAGCCAAGTGCATGAATTCACTCAGTGTCAGTTGACGGGGTAAGGCGCAACCGACATCATGCCTCCGGTCACTGACGGGAGGCGGGGAGGGGAGGTTGTTCGTCGGGCGGCGTCCGGAGATGTCCGTTCTCGGCGAGGACCTCGCCGCCGTCGCCCGCGGCGAAGGCCGGGTCGTCGTCCTCGAGGGTGAGGCCGGTATCGGGAAGACCCGCCTGCTGGAGGAGGCGCTGGGCGGCGCCCGGGCCCGGGTCTACCGGGGCGCGGCCGAGGAGCTGTCGGGCAACCTGCCCTTCGGCGTGGTCGTCGACGCGCTCGGCATCGACCTCCGGGCCGCGCCCCTCGGACGGCTGCTGCTCTCCGCCACCGGTGAGTCGGCCGAGGCGGGCGGGCTGTCCTTCCGGGTGTCCGAGGCGCTGCTGGCCCACGTCGACCACCTCTGCGCCGACGGGCCCATGGCCCTCGTCCTCGAGGATCTCCACTGGGCCGACGCCTCCAGCCTGGTCCTCATCTCCCGGCTGGCCCGGCGGGCGCGACAGCTCGCCCTGCTCCTGGTCGTCACCCGCCGCCCGTCCCCCGAGCGACCGGCCCTCGACCGCCTGGTCAGAGGGTTGGGCGACGGGCTGGCCCGGCGGATCGTCCTCGGCCGCCTGAGCGAGGGCGACATCCACTCCATCGCCCACGCCTTTCTCGGCGCCGAGCCGGGGGAGCGGCTGGTCGGCCACCTGGCCGGGGCGGCGGGCAACCCGCTGTTCGTCACCGAGCTCCTCGAGGCCATGCAGCGTGGCGGCGACCTGCTGCTCGACGCCGACGGAACGGTCGACCTGGTCGGCGGCCTGCTGCCGACGTCGTTCGCCGTCCTGGTCCTCCACCGCCTGAGCTTCCTCCCGACGGCGACGATCGACGCCCTCCGGGTGGCGGCTCTGCTCGGGGCCACCTTCTCGGTCAGCGAGCTCAGCCGGGTCGTGCCGCTGTCACCGTCGGCGGCGGTGCTGGCGCTGCGGCCGGCGGCGGTGGCGGGCGTGTTGGACGACGCCGGGGACCGGTTCCGGTTCCGCCACGACCTCATCCGTGAAGCGCTCTACCTCGACATGCCCGGCCCGCTGCGCAACCACCTCCACCTCGAGGTGGCCCGGAGTCTGATCTCGGTCGACGCGCCGCCGGAGCGGGTGGCCGAGCACCTCCTGCGGGGGGCGTCGCCCGACGACCGCGACGCCGGTCCGGC